>JAFKJY010000052.1 GCA_017305835.1 Hyphomicrobiales bacterium | reverse complement strand
GACGATGGCCTATTTCTCCAACGGGTCGATCACGCCGGCCGCGCGCGCCGTCGTCGATGCCCTGCACGACTGGCAGGACCGGTGGACGCGCGATCCGCAGGTCGGCTACCGGCGCTATCCGCAGTTGCTGGAACAGCTTCGCGCCGGCATGGCGGCCTTGCTCGGCTGCGAGCCGGACGAGGTCGCGATAACCGACAACACGTCGCGCGGTTCGATCCTGGCCGTGCGCGCGCTGGCGGACCGCAAGGGGAGCCACGTCCTCGTCGACAGGACGACCTATCCGAGCAGCCGCTATCCCTGGCTCGCGCTGACCGGCAAGTCGCTCGCGCATGTCGACGACGGCGGAGCCGACGGGCCGGGCCCGCTCGCCTCTCGGATCACCGACGAGACCTGCGCCGTCAGCGTCTCGCATGTCGACTGGTTCACGGGCGTGCGCCATGACGTCGAGGCCCTGGCGACCGCCGCCCACCGCAAGGGAGCCGTGCTCATCGTCGACGGCTCGCAATCGGTCGGCGCGGTTCCGGTCGACGTCCGCAAGGCGGGCATCGACGTTCTCGTCGGCACCTTCGGCAAATGGCTGCTGGGCGGGCCGGGCCTAGGCTTCGTCTACATGAGGCGGTCGCTGCTGGAGGCCGCCCCGATGGTCGAACCCGGCTGGCGCAACTTCGTCGCCAAGGGGCACGCCTGGCCCATGGACGAGATGCCCGAGCGGGCCGCCGGCGCACGCATCTTCGAGCCCGGCCTGCCCAACATCAACGGCCTCGTCGCGGCGCAGGCCGGCCTGGACCTCGTTCTTTCCACCGGCGTCGGGACGATAGCGTCGGCAATCTCCGCGCTGGCCGGCCGCGCCCGAAACGGCCTCGCGGAGATCGGCATGCCGGTGCTGACGCCGGCCGATCCCGCACGCCGCGCCGGCCTGCTGGCGTTTCCGCTCGCCGACGCTCCCGCGCTGGCCGCGCATCTGCGGGAGCGCGGCGTGGAGATCACCGGCTATCCTTACGGGCACGTGCGGATCGACCCGCATGCCTACAACACTGCGGAAGAAGTGGGCCTCATGCTCGACGCCGTGAGCGACTACATGAAACGGAAAGGGCCTCGCAATGGCTGAGACAGGCATGGCCGGACCCGTCCTGCTCCGCGTGGGACAGATGTTCGACGGCGATTGTGCGGTCGCCCCGCTCGCGGATGCCGGCATCGTCGTCGGCGGGCGCAGGATCCTCGACCGAGGCCCGTTTGACGGGATGCGCGACCGCTGGCGGGATCTTCCGGTGGTCGACCATGGCGACGCCACCGCGATCCCCGGCCTGGTGGATTGCCACGTGCATCTCACAATGCCCGGCGACAGCACGCTTTTCGAGGACGCGGCCGCCCGCTCGGCCGCGGACCGCTTCGCGCAGGCGCAGCGCAACGCGCTCACCCATCTGTGCGCCGGCGTGACGAGCATGCGGGACGTCGGCTCCCACCGCGACCTGCCGCGCTGGCGCGACGGGCTCGACCAGGGCATGCCGCGCATGGTGCTCTGCTGCGCGCCGCTGACCGCGCCCAGGGGCCACATGTATCTGTGGGGCGGCGAGTGCTCGGACCTCGCCTCGATCGAGGAGGCGATGCGCCGCAACGTGGAAGCCGGCTCCGACGCAGTCAAGATCGCCGCGACCGGCGGGTCGACGCGCGGCACCGTCCCGCAGAAATCCGCCTTCACCCAGGAGCAGCTCGACGCGATCGTCCGCGCCGGCCACCGCTACGGGCAGCGGGTGACCGCGCACGCCATGTCGATCCGCTCGCTCGACATGTGCATGGCCGCCGGCATCGACGGGGTCGAGCATGTGAGCTTCCTCGAGGAGGACGGCGCGCCCTCCTATTCGCAGGCCACGGGCGAGGCGCTGGCGCGCAGCGGCACCGTCGTCTGCGCGACGATCTCGACGCGGTCGAGAAGCATCGAGCTGATCGAGAAAGGCGAGCTCGTCGATCCGGCCTTCGAGGCGAGGAAGGCACGGGCGAGGTCGGATCTGGAAAACGCGCGCCGGCTGCACGAGCTCGGCGCCCGCATCGTCGTCGGCACCGATGCCGGCTTCGGCAGCATCGCGTTCGGCGAGATCCACAGGGAGATGACCGGCCTTCACGCGGCCGGCTTTGGCATCGCCGATCTCGTGCATGCCGGCACGTTCGATGCGGCCCGCTATCTCGACCTCGACAAGGTCGGCCGGCTGGCCCCCGGCTGGGCGGCCGACATCGCCATCCTGGGCGGCAGGCTGTCGGAAGACATCTCCTGCTTCACCCGCGTCAAGGCCGTCTACAAGGCCGGCGTCGCGGTCGACATGCGGGCAACCTCATGAACAGGATCGATCTCAACTGCGACATGGGCGAAGGCCTCGGCGTCTACAGCCTCGGCGACGACGAGGCGATGCTCGACGTCGTCACCTCGGCCAACCTTGCCTGCGGGTTCCACGCCGGCGATCCGCTGGTCATGTACCGCGCGCTCTCCAGCGCCAGGGCGAAAGGGGTCGCAGCAGGCGCGCATCCGAGCTTCCTCGACCTGTGGGGCTTCGGCCGGCGGCCGATCCTGGGCGAGCGCCCCGCCGACGTGGAGAAGCACGTCATCTACCAGATCGGCGCGGCGCAGGCGCTGGCGGTCGCGGCCGGCACCAGCCTGGTGCATGTCAAGCTGCACGGTTCGCTGGCGAACATGGCGAACGAGGACGACGAGCTCGCCGATGCGGTCGCCAATGCGATCGGCATCGTGAGCCGCGATCTGATCTTCGTGGTCATGCCGGGGCTCGCCACCGAGCGCGCGGCGCTGCGCGCCGGCCTGCCGCTGGCGCGCGAGGTCTATGCCGACCGCGCCTACGGTCCGGGCGGCAACCTCGTCTCGCGCAAGCAGGCCGGGTCGGTGATCCACGACGTCGACGCGGCGGTGGCGCGCGTCCTGCGCATGGTCGAGGCGCAGTCCATCGAAACGCAGGACGGCGGCGCGATCAGGACGCGGATCGATTCCGTGGCCGTGCATGGCGACACGCCCGGCGCAGTGGCGATGGCGCGCCGGATACGCGACGCGCTCGTGCAGGCGGGAATGGAATTGCGGCCGATGGCAGAGGTGATCGCCTCGTCGTAACGCCCGGCCGTTGGACTGGAAAAGGGGGTTCGGAATGGATCTCGGACTGAAGGGCCGGGTCGCCCTGGTCTTCGGAGGCGGGGGCGGGCTTGGCGGCGCCATCGCCCGCTCGCTCGCCGCCGAAGGCGCGACGGTCGCCGTCGCGGACATCGACATGGCCGCGGCGGATGCGACCCGCGACGCAATCGTGCAGGCGGGCGGCAAGGCGATCTCGATCGGCTGGGACATCGCCGACCTGTCGGTGATCGGGCAGTGCCTCGCCCGGATCAGGGAAGAGACCGGCGGCGACGTCGACGTCCTCGTCAACAATACCGGCGGCCCGCCGCCGACCCCCGTCTCGGGGCAGAGCCCGGAGGCCTGGCGCAAGCATTTCGATTCCATGGTGATGTCGGTCATCGCGATCACCGACCACGTCCTGCCCGGCATGCGCGCGCGGGGCTGGGGCCGCATCATCACCTCGACCTCGTCGGGCGTCATCGCGCCGATCCCGAACCTCGGGATCTCCAACACGTTGCGGGTAGCGCTGCTCGGCTGGTCGAAGACGCTGGCCGCCGAGGTCGGCCGCGACGGCGTGACCGTCAACATCGTCCTGCCGGGCCGCATCGCGACTGCGCGCATCCAGTTCCTCGATGCCCAGAAGGCCAAGCGGGAGAACAGGTCCGTGACGGACGTGGCGGCGGCCAGCGAGGCCTCGATCCCGGTCGGGCGCTACGGCCGGCCCGAGGAGTATGGCGACGTGGTCAGCTTCCTCGCCAGCACCCGCGCCTCCTACGTCAACGGCTCCGTCATCCGCATCGACGGCGGCTTCGTCCCGAGCATCTGACAGACCAACCGGCCGCCGTCCGGCGGTCCAGCCAAAGAAGAGAGACAATGTCGAAAGAACCTTCATCGAGCCGCGCCGACATCCGCCGGCGCTTCCTCGCCGTGGACAGCTCGAACGTCGCCGACGTGCTCGACATGATCGGCCATCCCAACCAGGGCATCCATGCCGACTTCACCCCCTACAGCGCCGGCAAGCTGGCGGGCTTCGCCTATACGATCCGCGGCCAGATGGTGCCTTACGAGGGGCTCGGCGATCCGGCCAAGATGAAGGCCTGCCAGGGCATCGGCGCGGACGAGGTGTCGGTCTGGAGCGGCGACGGCGAAGGCATCTGCTATTTCGGCGAGCTGATCGCGCTCGGCATGAAGGAGCGCGGCTCGGTCGGCGCGCTGGTCGACGGCGGCATCCGCGACGTGCGCTGGCTCAACGAGCACAAGTTTCCCGTGTTCGCGCGCTACCGCACGCCGGTCCAGTCGATCGGCCGCTGGAAGGTGACCGACGTCCAGACCCCCGTCTATGTCAGGGGCGCCACGGTCGATTACGTCACAGTGTCGCCCGGCGACTTCGTGCTCGGCGACGAGGACGGCGCGATCGTCATCCCGTCGAAGCTGATCGACAAGGTGCTGGCCGATTCCGAGGCGCTGACGCAGAAGGAAGTGCAGATCCGGCAGGAGCTGTCCAAGGGCCTGACGCTCAGCGAGGCGCTGCAGAAGTTCGGCCACATCTAGCCGTCGGGCCAAACCCGAAGTCCCCAGCGGGCTGCCGCCGGCCCGCTGCTCTCCGCGCCACGACCAACCCTCCCCTACTCCATTGAGCACCGGGCCGCGCAAGCGCCCGTCGAGCGCCTGCGCGTCCGGTCGGTGCTTGCCGGGAAGTTGAGACCACCAAAAGGTACTTGTGCAATATGTGACAACATGTACAATACTCCGAGCCAGGAACGGGTATGCCGCGACGGCGGCGAGCCAGGCGGCTGCATCCCGACCTCGCATTGCGACAGTTTTTGAAATGTCCCGGACTCAACCGGGGCGAGGGGAAGATTTATGAGACAGCGCCGATCGCCATCGGGACCTTCCCCGCGCTCCCGGTTCCCGGGTCTGAAGCCGGTGCAAATTCACCTCTCGGAGAATGGTCATGATGTCGAACAGAATGCATGAAGCCTGCCGGCGCGTTGGCGCGCTGACTTCCAAGCTCGTGATTGCCGCCGGCGCCGTCGCGCTGGTGCTGGCGACAGGGCTGCCGTCCGGCGTGGCGACGGCGGCGGAGGGCGGCGCCCTCAACAAGCTGCTGCCGCAGAAGATCCGCGAGCGCGGCTACGTCGTCGTCGCCAGCGACCCCTCCTTCGGCCCGCCGACCTCCTACCACCCCGAAAGCAAGCCGGACGAATGGGCCGGCAGCGATCCCGACCTGCTGCGCGCGATCGGCGACCTGCTCGGCGTCGAGATGCGCTGGCAGGCCTCGCCTTTCGCTGGCATCGTCACCGGCCTGATCGGCGGACGCTACGACGTCGCCTCCAACGCGATGAGCATCACGCCCAAGCGGCTCGAAGAGATCGACATGGTCGGCTACTTCAAGCTCGGCCAGACGCTGATCGTGGCCGAAGGCAACCCGCAGGGCATCAAGACGCTCGACGACGTCTGCGGCAAGCGCGTCGCGGTGACGTCGGGCGGCAGCCAGCAGGCGGCGCTCGAGAAGTACAACACCACCAACTGCACCGGAAACCCGATCAACGTCGTCGGCCTCAAGGCCAAGCCCGACTGCCTGCTGGCGGTCGAGTCCAAGAACGCCGACGCGGCGATGTTCGGAACCGACTACGCCGCCTATCTCGCCAACGATCCGAGCTCGGAAGGCGCCGGGCGCTTCGACGGTCTGCAGGACACCATCAACGTGTTCGCCAACTATCGCGGCTTCGGCGTCAACAAGAGCAATCCGGAGCTCAGGGACGCGATCGCGGCCGCCCTTGCGGAGCTGATGAAGAACGGCACCTACGGCAAGATCGTCGAGAAATACGGGTTCCAGAGCGGCGCGCTGACCGAAGTCGCCGTCAACCGGGCCGAGTAGCGATCGCTCGATGGCAGGCGGCACCGGCATGCAATCATCGGCTGTGGCGGGCGGCGCGACCCGCGAGCGCCTGCAGATCCGGACGCGGGTCCTGTGGACCGACGTCCTGGTGACGGTGCTCGTCGCCCTGGCCGGCATCGGCATGGCGGCGGTGTTCGCCGGCTCGCCCAACATCCGGTGGGAGCGGGTCGCACGCTACCTATTTTCGCCCCAGGTGCTCTCCGGGGTCTTCGTAACGGTCGCGCTGGCGACCGTCGCGATGGTCGCCGGCTGCATCATCGGCGTCGGCGTCGCGCTCGCCCGCCGCTCCCGCCTCCCGGCCGTGCGCTGGGCGGCGGGCATCTATATCTGGATCTTCCGCGGCGTTCCGCTGCTCGTGCAGATCCTCTTCATCTTCAATCTCGCGCTATTCCTGCCGTTCATCGGCATCGGCTCCTTCGGAATCGAGACCAACCTTCTCATCACCCCGATGGTGGCCGCCATCGTCAGCCTCTCGCTGCACGAGGGCGCCTACATGGCCGAGGTGGTTCGCGGCGGCCTCCAGTCGGTCGACAAGGGGCAGATGGAGGCCGCGATCTCGCAGGGGCTCAGGCGGCGCACGGCGATGTGGCGCATCATCATCCCCCAGGCTTTGCCGAGCATCATCCCGGCGACCGGCAACCAGACGATCACCATGCTGAAGAGCACGTCTCTGGTGGTCATCATCGGCGCCCGGGACCTCATGACCCAGGTCGAGCTGATCTACACGCAGAACTTCCTGATCATCGAGCTGCTTCTGGTCGCCTGCTTCTGGTACCTCACCCTCGTCACCCTCGGAAACGTGCTGCAATACGTTCTCGAGGAGCGGATGTACCGCCGGCGCATGGTGAGGGGCGCGCCGCAGGCACCCCTGCCCGACGCCGCCGAAGGCGCGGGAGGCTGAGCATGTCCGAAGCGCTTGTCAGCGGCCACGACGTGTGGGTCGTCCTGGGCGGCCGCGAGATCATCCGCGGCGTCGATTTCGACGTGCGGGAAGGCGAGGTCACCTGCATCATCGGGCCGTCGGGGTCCGGCAAGAGCACCCTGCTCAGATGCATGAACTACCTCGTGCCCGTCGATTCCGGGCGGATCCGTTTCGAGGGCGAGTTCGTCGGCATCGAGGAGGACGGCGACCGCGTCTACGAGAGGGGCGAGGCGGATCTCTGCCGCATGCGGGCGCGCATCGGCATGGTCTTCCAGCAGTTCAACCTGTTCCCGCACCTCACCGCGCTGGACAACATCACGCTCGCTCCGACCCTCGTCCTCGGGATGAATCCCCGCGAGGCGGCCGAGGAAGGCCGCCGCCTGCTGGCGCAGATGGGGCTGCCGGACAAGGCGTCGAGCTATCCGAGCCAGCTCTCGGGCGGGCAGCAGCAACGCGTCGCCATCGCGCGCGCGCTCGCCATGCGCCCGCGTCTCATGCTCTTCGACGAGCCGACCTCGGCGCTCGACCCCGAGCTGGTGGGCGAGGTGCTGCGCGCCATGCGCGAGCTGGCGGCGAACGGAATGACGATGGTGATCGTCACGCACGAAATGGCCTTCGCGCGGGACGTCGCCGACCAGTTGCTGTTCATGGACGAGGGCCAGATCCTCGAGCGCGGGGACCCGCGCCGGATCCTGTCGGCTCCAGAACATCCGCGGACGAAGGCCTTCCTGGCACGTCTGCACGAAGGCCAGAACGAGGCAAGGAGATAGCGGTGTCCTTCAACATCCAGGCATCGTGGACTTTCACCGGCGACCGAATCGAACCCGACGCGACAATCGCGGTCGACGACCAGGGGACGACGACCGTCATCCCGGCGCAGGGAGCCGTCGCATCCGTGGAGACCGTTCACAGCTATCCCGGCTGTACCGCCCTGCCCGGCCTGATCGACATGCATACCCACGTCGCGCCCGGCAACCGGGCCCGGCCCGGCGCGCGCGATCCGCGCACGGTGGCGTACCAGACCTTGCAGGGCGTGCCCTCGCTCGCCTCGGCCATCCGCGCCGGCATCACCACGATCAGGGACGCGGGCGCCGGCGGCGAGCAGATCTTCGCGCTGCGCGAGATGGTCGAGCGGGGCGTCATCCTCGGCCCCCGCATCCGCGCCGCCGGCGAGGCGATCGCGATCACCGGCGGGCACGGCTGGATGGACCTCTCGCTGGAGGCCGACGGGCCCGAAGGCGTGACGCTCGCCGTGCGCCAGCAGATCAAGAACGGCGCCGACTGCATCAAGCTGATGATCACCGGCGGCGCCGGCACCGATGGCGAGGACGTCACCGAGACGCAGATGAGCTCGGCCGAGATCGCCGCGGCGGTCGAGGTCGCGCATGCCAAGGGCAAGCACGTCTTCGCCCATGTGACCAATTCGCAGGGCGCGCTGCGGGCGATCGAATGCGGCGTCGACTGCATCGAGCACGGCATCGACCTCGACGACGAGATCATCAGCGCGATGGTCGAGCGGCGGCTGTTCTTCTGCCCGACCCTCCAGCCTTACCGCCGCATGGTCCGGCTCGGCGCGGCCGGAGGGTATCCGGCCTACATGCTGGAAAAGGCGCAGCGCGTGATCGAGCCGCATACGCGGACGCTGCAGAAGGCGATCGCGGCAGGCGTGCGCATCATCTGCGGCACCGATTCCAGCGCCAATTTCCGCCTGCTCGGCGAAATCGCGGCCGAGCTGGCCGACTATGTCGAGGAAGGCCTGAGCCCGCTTCTGGCCCTGGAATCGGCCACCTCTGCCGCGGCGGAGTGCCTGAGGGAACCGAAGCTCGGGCGTCTGGGCGACGGCTGCCTCGCCGACGTGACCGTCGTGCGCGGCAATCCCGCGCAGGACATTGCCGCGCTTGGCGACGTCGTCGCCGTCTACAAGCAGGGCCGGCCGGTGCATGGGGGCGCGCTGTGAGCGGCGTCGCGGGCCAGGCTTCCGACGGCTGGTGGCAGTCGAGGCTGTCGCCCTTCGTACGCGGGTTCGACCCGTCCGGCTACGCCACGGTGCGCGACGAGATGGCTGCGGCGCGCGCGGCGGGTGTGGACATCCTGCCGCTCAAGGGTTCGACGATCCAGGCCCTGGCCCCGCACGTGCTGGAAGCGGTCGTGGCGGGAGCGCACACCAACATGCACGGCCACGCGCGCGGCTTGCCGGAGCTGCGGGCGGCCATCTCGCGCAAGCTCTCGGCCAGGAACAGCATCGTCGCGGACCCGGAGCGCGAGATCCTCGTCACCGGCGGCAGCAAGCATGCGCTGCACATGCTGCTGATGACCCTGCTGGAGCCCGGCGACGAGGTCGTTTTCCCGACGCCGGCCTACACCTATTGGGGGTCTGTCCGCCTCGCCCACGGCAAGCCAGTCGCGGTGCTGATGCGGGAGGCGGACGGCTATCGCTGGGACCCGGAGGCCATCGAGGCGGCGGTGACGCCGCGCACGCGCGTCCTCCTGCTCTGCGCGCCGATGATCCCGACCGGCTACGTCCCAACGGCGGAAGACCTGCTCGCCATGGGCGAGATCGCGGAGCGGCACGATCTCGTCATCGTCATGGACGAGGCGCACGAGAACCTGGTCTTCGACGGCCGCCGGCACGTCAGCGCCGCCTCACTCGGCGCCCTGCGCGAGCGCACGGTGACGCTGTTCAGCATGACCAAGGCGCACAACCTGACCGGCTACCGGATCGGCTACCTCGTCGGCAATGCGGCGCTGATCGACCAAGTCGCGAAGATGGTCGAGTGGTCGGTCCTGCTCAACCCCTATCTGCCGCAGCTTGCCGCGAAGGCGGTGCTCGAAGGCCCGCAGGACTGGCTGGAGGACATGATCCGGCTGGCCGAGAGGAACCGGAACGTCGTGAGCGCGGCTCTCGACGAGCTGGAAGGCGTCAGCCACGTCAGGCCGGCCGGCGGCATGTATCATTTCATCAATGTCAGGGGGACCGGCCTGACGGACCTCGAGCTCTATCGCAGGCTGCTGCGCGAGCACGGCATACCGACCGAGCCGGGCTGGATCTCCGGCGAAGCGGGGCATCTGCGCCTGACTGCGCTCGGCAGCCCGGAAGCGGTCGTGGACGAACTGGCGCACCGGCTGCGCATCGCTTGGCAGAAGCTCTAGAGCGCGGCCCCTAGCTCGCCTCGGGCTCGCCCTTGCGCCAGTAGGACACGGCGAGCTGGTCGGGCCGGGCCACGCCGCATTCTTCCACCCAGTGGCGGCGGATGGCCTGGATCTCGGCGAATTCGGCGCCGGCCCAGCAGAAATGCGTCCGGTCCTTCGGCACGGCGACCCTGGCGACCGCGGCGGCCAGCCCGGTGCCCGCAGCGCGGTGGAGCCAGTGGAGCTCGAACCCGGCGGGACGGGAGAGCGCAAGCTCGTCCGCCTCGCCCTCGACCTCGATCAGCGCGATGCCTTCGGCTCGCGGCGGCAGGCCCTCGAGGATGCGGGCGATCGCCGGCAGCGCCGTCTCGTCGCCGGCGAGCAGCAGCCAGTCGGCCGGCTTGGCGCCGCGCCCACCCGGTCCGGCCATGCCGAGCAGGTCGCCCTCGCCCGCGCCCCTGGCCCAGTCGCTGCCGGGGCCGGCGTCCTCGTGCAGCAGGAAGTCGATGTCGACCAGGCCTTTCGCCGCGTCGATCCGCCGGATCGTGTATTTGCGCACGGCCGGCCGCAGGGCCGGCTCGACGGGCTCGATGACGCCGTCGGCGCCGCGCGTCGGCCACACGGGCGGCCGCCCGCGCGGCGGGAAGAACAGCCGCACATGCAGGTTGTCCTCGGTCGCGAAACGCCCGAGATCGGAGCCGGTCAGCGTGATGCGCCGCATGTGCGGCGTGATGTCGGCCACCGCCACCACCTTCATCTCGCGGAAATCGGCAAGCGCGCGGCTCGGCTCGAACCCCGACCAGCGGATCGCCGGCCGTTCCGGATGGGCGAACTCCAGCACGTGCGAGGCGAGGAAGCCGATGATGCCCTCCATGCCGGATTCGGTCTCGGCCTCGACCTCCAGCGCCAGCGAGGCGGGCTCCAGCCGCATCGTCGCCCGGCCGACGGGAAGCCGGGTGCTCGCCACGCGCCCGTCGAACTCGACGGCAAGCTCGTGCGAAGCCATGTGCGTGCACAGCGTATCGAGGACGAAGGCGGGATTGGCGAGCGGGACGACGGCGCTGGCTGTCTTCACGGGCAGGACTCCGGGTGTCACGAGGGGAAGCGCGCGGCGCCGGCGGCCGCATGGTCGGGCACTATGAACAGGTTGTCGCCGACATGCTCGACGCGGGCGGCGAAGCCGTAGACCTCGGCCAGCATGCGCGGCGTGATGACCTCGCGCGGCGCGCCGTGGCTGTGGAGCCGTGCGGATTTGAGCACGATCGTCCGGTCGGCCCACTGGGAGGCCAGCGCCAGGTCGTGCAGCACGATCACCACCGCCGCGCCCTTGCGCGCGATCGCCCGCACAAGCCCCATCACGCGGTGGACGTGCGCGAGATCGAGCGCGCTGGTCGGCTCGTCGAGGAACAGCATGGCCGGGTCGCGCGCGATCGCCTGCGCGAGGCTGACGAGCTGGCGCTCGCCGCCCGACATGCGGTCGAGCGGGGTGAGCGCCAGATCGACGATGCCGAGGCGTTCCAGCACCGCCACGGCGCGCCGGTCGAGGCCGTCCGCGTCGCCGCCGGCCCTGAGCGCGATGACGACGCTCTCCAGCGCGGTCAACTCGGTCCCCTGCGGCAGGGCCTGCGGCATGAAGCCGATCAGCGCGGCGCGCCGGCGCGGCGCAAGCTGGCGCAGGTCGGTCCCGCCGAAGCGCAGTTCGCCCTCGCTGGCGATCACCCGCGCCAGCGCCTTCAGCACGGTCGACTTGCCAGCGCCGTTCGGGCCGATCAGCGCCGTCACCTCGCCGCGCGCGATCGGCGGCAGCGACAGGTCGTGGACGACGCGCCGCCGCCCGTAGGCGACGCCGAGGCGGCTGACCGCGAGCGCGTCCTGCACCTTCTCCATCACGTGCGCCTGTGCCGCCGCAGGATGAGCCAGACGAAGCCCGGCAGGCCGACCAGCGCGGTGACGATGCCGATCGGGATCATCAGGCCGGGTACGACGAGCTTGGTGGCGATCGAGGCGGCCGAGACGACGAGCGCGCCGGTGAGCAGGCTGGCGGGCAGGAAGAAGCGGTGATCCTCGCCGACCAGCATGCGCGCGACATGCGGCGCGACCAGCCCGACAAAGCCGATCACGCCGACGAAGGCGACGCTGATCGCCGCAAGCAGGCTCGCCCGCAGCAGCGCCAGCAGCCGCAGCCGGCGCGTGTCGAGGCCGAAGCTCGTGGCACGCTCCTCGCCGAGCCGCAGCGCCGTGAGCTTCCACGCCGCGGCGAAGGAGAACGGCGCGACGGCGCACAGCACGGCCGCCGCGATCGGCAGCACGGTCCAGTCGGCGCGGGCGAGGCTGCCCATGCTCCAGAACACGATCTGCTGCAGCGCGTCCTGCGAGGCCATGTACTGGACGAGCCACAGCACCGCGCTGGCGGTGAAGCCGAGCGCGATGCCGAACAGGACCAGCGTCTCGGTGCCGGCGTCGCTGACGCGCGCGAGGAGCTGGATCAGCAGCAGCGAGCCGACCGCGAACAGGAAGGCGTTGCCGGCGACGATCCAGTTGGCCGGCAGCCACGAGGCGCCGAGACCCGCCACGATGGCGAGCGCGGCACCGAGCGCGGCGGCGTTCGAGACGCCGAGCGTGAACGGCTCGGCGAGCGGATTGGCGAGCACGGTCTGCATCTCGGCGCCGGCCAGCCCCAGCGACGCGCCGACGAGGACCGCCATCAGCGCCACCGGCAGGCGGAGCTGCCACAGGATCACCTCCTGCGCCGGCGGCAGGGTGGAGAGCCCGGTGAGCGAGCCGAGCGCGTCGAGCGGCGGGATGCCGGCCGGGCCGGTGCCGAGGTCGAGCAGGAAGACGCAGGCGACGGCCGCCGCCAGCAGCAGGATCAGCAGCAGCCGGCGGCGCCTGAGCCGCGCATAGGCGGCGAGCGCCTGCCCTCCGTCCGCCGGTGCCGCAGCGCCCGTCATTTGCCGATCCAGTAGGTGCCGGACATCGGCACCGGCAGGAAGTCGCGGTTGATGGCGTCGATCGTCTCCTGCGGGTCTACGTCGGCGAACAGGTCCGGGTGGAACACCTTCGCCAGGAACTCGATCATGGCGATGTGGGCCGGCGTGTCGTTGAACATGTGCCACAGCGCGAAGGCGTTGCCGGTCCTCACCGCGGTCAGCTCCGCGATCCCCGGCGTGGCGAGCAGCTTCGCGAAGGAGGCGTCGGCCTGCTGCTTCGTCACGCCGGGGCCGAGCACGAGGCCGCCGCGTGCCGCCAGATGCGCGCCGCCGGTGGCGATGTAGATTTCCGGGTCGTCGGCGATGAGCTGTTCCAGGCTGACATTGCCGAACAGGCCGGCGACCTGATCGAGGGCGACGTTGCGGCCCTTCGTCAGCTCGATCATCTCGTTGAAGACGCCGTGGCCCGGCGTCGGGCAGCAGGGCATGCCGCCGGCATGCACGTGCATGAACACGCCCGGCCGGCGCAGGTCACCGGAGACGAGCCGTGAGGTGATGCGCCGGAGATGCGTTTCGTAGAAGGCGGCGAACGCCTCGGCCCTCCCCTCCGCGCCGATCGCCTTGCCGAGGATGCGCAGGCTGGGCAGCGCGTTCTCCAGCGGATGGGAGAAGAAGTCGACGACGACGAAAGGGATGGAAAGCTGGTCCAGCAGCTCCATCGAGCGCTGCGTCGCGGCGGCCTCCGCGTCGTAGAGGTCGATCACCACGAGGTCCGGCTCGAGCGTCAGGATCGTCTCCACCGGCAGGCCGTTGGCGGCGTTGCCGCCCAGCACCGGGATGGCGTCGATCGCCGGGAACTTCGCCGCCCAGGCGCCGTACTGCGCGCCGTCGAGCTTGAAGTCGCCGCGCCAGCCGACGAGCAGCGAGGCGGGATCGGGATGCAGCAGGCCGAGCACTGGAAGCTGGCGCCCGGCACCCATGACGATACGGCGGGCGGGGGCCTCCAGCGTCACCTTCCGGCCGATGATGTCGGTGATCTCGACCGGCGCGGCCGGAGCCGCCGTCGCGGCGAGCGCGACGAGCAGCGCGGCGAGCCACAGCAGCGCGGCCCACCCGAAACGCAGGCGAGCCGCCGGACCGCCGGCGGCTCGCAAATCGACTTTGAAAGTACCTACCATCTGTATGTCAGGTTCGCCGTGATCGTTCTGCCGGCGCCGTAGTTGCAGCTTCCGCCGGTGAGGTTGAGACAGTGCGTGACGTAGACCTCGTCGAACAGGTTGGTCACGTTCACGCGCAGCGTGGAGCCCGCGAGCTCCTTCTTCAGCGCCCCGAAGTCGAACTCCGCGCCGATGTCGACGAGGGTGCGGGCGGGGATGCGCAGCAGCGCGTTGTAGGTCGGGTCCGACTGGTAGGACGAGGTCGCCCGCACGCCGGCGCTGAGCGACAGGCCCGGCACGAAGTGCGGCCGGTAGTTGAGCCACAGCGCCGCCTGGTGCTCCGGCAGGCGCAGCATCTCGCGGCCGAGCTCGACCGGGTTGTTCGACTTCGTCACCTGCGAGAACGAGTAGGCGTAGGAGGCGATCACGTCCAGCGACGGCGTCACCTCGTACTTGCCCTCGAGCTCGATGCCGCGCACGCTCTGCTCGCCCGTCTGCACCGAGAAGGCGGTGTTGACCGGGTCCGGCGTCAGCGCATTGCCGACCAGCAGGTCGAAATAGGACAGGCTGATCAAGCCGCGGGAGCCCGCCGGCTCGTATTTCACGCCCGCCTCGAACTGGCGCGCCCGCTGCGCCTGGAAGGGCTGGCCGAGCCTGTCGGCGCCGAGCGTCGGCTGGAACGAGGTCGAGTAGCTGACATAGGGCGCGATGCCGTTGTCGAAGAGGTAGGAGAGGCCGGCCCGGCCGGTGAGCGCGTTGTCGCTGGTCGTCGCAGTCGCGCCGGTGAGGCGGTTCAGCGTATCGATCTGGGAGATGTCGTAGCGCAGCCCGAACGTGCCGATCCAGCCGCCGTAGCGGATCTGGTCCTGCGCGTAGAAGCCGAGCTGCCGCGAGGTCTGCAGCACCGAGGTGGTGACCGGCGAGGTCGGGAAGGCGAGGCCGTAGACCGGGTTGAGGTAGTCGATCGACGCGACGCCGACGGCGAGGTTGCCGAACTGCCGGCCGGAGGTGGCTGAGTTGTAGTCGACCCCGAGCAGCGCCGTATGCTGGGCGCCGCCCGTGTCGAAATTCGCCTCGACCTGCGTGTCGACGGCGAAGGTGCCGAGCTGGTCGTCGGAGATCGCGGTGGCGCGGCTGAGCGAGGAGCCGTTCGGCGTGCCCGGGAACGGATAGGCGAAGGCGGGGTTCACCAGCACGAGGTCCATGTGCTGGTTGGCGGCCGCGTAGCGCAGGTTCTGCCGCACCGTCCACGTCTCGTCGAAACGGTGCTCGAACTCGTAGCCGGCAGCGTAGAAGTCGCGCGTGAACGAGCCCCAGCTCGGGTCGCCGAGGAAGACGTTGCGCGGGATCTGCCCGAACGGGTTGGGCAGCAGCGTGCCGCGCGCCGGATAGAAGCGCGGGCTGAAGACCGGATCGTCCTTCTGGTAGTAGCCGTAGACGGTGAGCGAGGTGTCGTCGCTCGGCGCCCAGGTGATGCTCGGCGCGAGCAGGATCTGGCGGTCGCGCTCGTTGTCGATCTGGGTGCCGAGGTTCTTGGCGAGGCCGACGAAGCGGGCGACGAACTGGCCGTCCTCGCTGAGCTTGCCGGTGACGTCGATCGAGCCCTGGACGCCGCCGAAATTCGTCGTTTGCAGCGAGATCTCGCGGCGCGTCTCGGCCTGCGGGCGCTTGCTCACCATGTTGACCAGCCCGCCCGGCATGGCGCGGCCGTAGAGCACCGAGGCCGGGCCCTTGATCACCTCGACGCGCTCCAGCGCGTAGGGGTTGATCGACGGGTTGGCATAGCTCGACGGGTCGCCGGGCAGCATCAGGCCGTCCAGCCACATGTTGCCGAGCTGGTTGAAGCCGCGGATGTAGAGCCAGTCGTAGCGCACGTCATGGCCGTTCGGCTCGTAGAGCGCGCCCGGCGTGTAGCGCAGCGAATCTGAGACGGACTTCGCGCCCTGCGCCTCCATCTCGTCGCGGGTGACGACGTTGACCGCCTGCGGCGTCTCGACCAGCGGCGCCGCCGTCTTCAACGTCGTGGCGCTGCGCTTGGCGACGATGCCGGCGTCCGGCCCCTTGGCCGGCTCGTCGGCGCCGCCCTCGACGACCAGCCGCTCAAGCCGCGTCGACGACTGTTGCGCATGAACGGGCGTGAGGACCGAGCTCACCGACAGCGCCGCAAGACCGACCGAGACCCCCAAGAACGCATTCCCTGCACGCAAGACCGTAGACCCCCGACATAAACCTGATAAAAGAAGTCATATTAATGGCGTCGTAACCAGTGGCGGGGGCCAACGCAACGCCGGGACCTTTGCGCGAGCGTCAAAGTCGTTTGCGCGAGAGGCAGGCCGGTTCGATTCAGGGATTGATGGGCAGCGTGGTCACAGTTGCGCAGGAAAACGCGGTCGTGCGGGTCGGGGACATGGTCCGCCGGCCCGGCCTGACCTTCGAGAGCCCGGAGGACTTCGCCTCGCTCGACGCGCCTCTGTTCCGCGGCCGGTTCTGGCACCGCGAGCTGCGGCGCGGGCTGGTTGTGCATGCTAGCGACGTGTTCGAGGACGCCGGCTTCACCGCGCTGTCGTCGCAGCACGAGGGCCTGTCCTGCATCTTCTTCCTCGACGGCGACGTCGACGTGGAGATCGGCGGGCGCGGCTTTCACTTCACCGGTGAGGGCCGCCTGCGCGAGGGGCTGCTGCTGCCGTCCGTGCGCGCCGAGAGCTTCCGGCGCCACTCTCCGGGCCGGCAGCGGATAAGGCACCTCGTCGTCTCGGCCACGCCCGAATGGCTGGACCGCGACGGGCTGGCGTCGGTCGACGACCGCAGCGTCGTCAACGCCGCGCTGGGCGCGCATCTGGAGGGACGGCGCTGGCGCGCCGGCCGGCGGCTGACCGACCTGGTCGACCGCATGATGCGGCTCGGCGGCTCGCCCGGCGGGCTGGACCAGTTGCTGGTCGAGAGCGCGGCGGTGGAGATCGTCGCGGAGGCGCTCGCCTCGGCGACCGGGCAGGACGCCCCTGCCCCCGAGGCGCGCCGCGACCTCTCTCCGCGCGACCGCGCGCGGCTGCGGCGGGCGGCCGACTTCATCCGCGCCGACGCGAGCGCGCGGCCGAGCGTCGAGGCGATCGCCCGCGAGGCGGGGATGAGCCCGAGCAGCCTGCAGCGGCTGTTCAGGGCCGCCTACGGCGTGAGCGTGCTGGAGCTGATCCGCCGCGTCCGGCTGGAACGCGCCCGCGACGCGCTCGCTGCCGGCGAATGCACGATCCAGGAAGCGGCCTTCATGGCCGGCTATTCCGGCAGCGCGAACTTCGCCACCGCCTTCAAGCGCCATTTTCGCGAGCTGCCGAGCCAAGTCGCGAAGCCCTGAACTCTCCTAGGCGAGCAGCCGCTTCAGCTCGGACACCGCGACCACGTAGCCGCGCGCGCCGAGCCCGGCGATCACCGCCGTCGCCACCCGCGACACCAGCGAGTGCTGGTAGATCTCCTCGCGCCGGTGGATGTTGGAGATGTGCACCTCCATGATCGGCAGGGAGCACATCTTCAGAGCATCGAGCAGCGGGATCGAGCGGAAGGACAGCCCGGCCGGGTTGATGACGATACCGGCGCCCGCGTCGATCGCCTCGTGCACCCAGTCGACGAGCTGGTGCTCGGCATGGGTCTGCATGAAGCGCAGCGGGCTGTCGCCGGCCGCCTCCCGGCACATCGCCTCGATCTCGGCGAGCGTCGTGCGGCCGTAGATCTCCGGCTCGCGCATGCCGAGACGGTTGAGGTTCGGCCCGTTCAGGACATGGATCGGCTTCATCGGTTTCTCCTCAGCCCTGGTAGCCGAACAGGCGCGGCAGCCACAGCACGACGTCGGGGAAGAAGGTGATGATCACCAGCGAGAGGATCATCGTGTAGAGGAAGGGCAGCACGTCGCGGACGATGTCCCACAGCGGCACCTGGGCGATGCGCGTCATGATGAACAGCAGCAGCCCGTAGGGCGGCGTCACCAGGCCGAGCATGATGTTGACCACGCACATCACGCCGAAATGCACGAGGTCGATGCCCAGTGCCCGCGCAGTCGGGATGAAGACCGGCAGGATCACGAGGATGATCGTGGTGCCTTCCAGCACGCAGCCGAGCAGCAGCAGGATGACGTTGACCATGATCAGGAACGCCGTCGGCGACAGGTTCCAGTAGGTCAGGAGCACGCTCAGCGACTGCGGGATGTTCTCGACGGTGACGACGTAGTTGAAGACCAGCGCGCCGGCGATCAGCATGCCGATCGAGGCCGTCGTGCGGGCGCTGGCCAGCACCGACGTATAGAAGTCGTTCCAGCTCACGCTGCGGTAGAGCACCACCGAGACGAGCAGCGCGTAGGCCGCGGCGACGGCGGCGGCTTCCGTCGGCGTGGTGATGCCGGAATAGATGCCGCCGAGCAGCACGACCGGCATCAGCAGAGCCGGCAGCGCCCGCCAGGTGATCAGCGGGATATCGCGCAGCGGCGTCGGCGCCTCGACCGGAAAATTCCTGCGGCGCGCGTCGTAGGCGACGAGCACCATCTGGAACGCCGCCATCAGCAGGCCCGGCACGACGCCGCCGAGGAACAAATAGCCGATCGAGGCGTCGGAGACGAGCGCGTAGATGATCATCGGGATCGACGGCGGGATGATCGGGCCGATGACGGCGGTGACGGCGGTCAGCGCCGCCGCATAGCTCGCCGGATACTTGTCGTCGGCCGTCATCATGTTCTGCATCATCTTGCCGGAGCCGGCAGCGTCGGCGATCGCCGAGCCCGACATGCCGGCGAAGATGATCGACTGCAGCACGTTGACCTGCGCCAGCCCGCCCCGGAAGCGGCCGACGAAGGCGTTGCAGAAGTGCAGCAGGCGGTCGGTCATCGAGCCGATGTTCATCAGCTCCGCCGCCAGGATGAACAGCGGCACGGCCAGGATGATGTAGTTGGAATACATCCCGTTGAGGAACTGCTCGGCCGCCGTGCCCATGTCAAGGCCGGCAAGCAGCAGGTAGAGGATCGAGCCGGCGATCATCGCGTGCCCGACCGGCAGGCCGAGCAGCGCCAGCGCCGTGATGACGACGAGCGAGATGGAGAAGGGGCTGGCGAGGTTCATACGCCCGACCCCGCCTTGGCCGGATCGTACTCGTCCGGCGCGGAGCCGCGCAGCACCCGCCACGACAGCCAGATGTAGCGCACGATGATGGCGACGACGAAGACGACGTAGATGGAATAGAGCCAGTCGAAGCGGATGTGCATGTAGGCGGTCCTCTGCACCTTCATGAAGGTCACGTAGTCGACCACGGCCGGCAGCGAGACGGCGTACAGCACGACCAAAGCGGCGGCGAAGACGAGGAACATGGCCGACCTGACGCGTGGCCGCGCCGAGGCGTAGAGCAGGTCGAAGCGCATCTCCTCCTGCTCGGTCAGCACGAAGGCGGCGCCCCACAGCACCATCCAGATCCACAGGATCGCGCTCAGCTCGTTGGTCCAGCCGGTCGGCCAGTTGAGCACGTAGCGGAAGAGGACCTGCAGCAGGAAGGCGAAGAACATCACCGCCAGCATGGCCGCCAGCACATTCTCGGCGCGCCTGTAGAGCCAGGCGCCGAGGGCGCGGAGCTTGGGATTCATGTGTGCCTCTCCCGGCGACCCGCGGATCGCCCGTTCCCGAAGAAGGGCCGGCCGGAGGACCCGGCCGGCGACGCCCGCTCAGAGCGCGTTGATCTTGTCGACCATGCCGGCCGGCCAGCTCTTGGCGAGCTCGGAGGCCAGGTACTGCTTCTGGACGTGGTCGCGGAAGGCGGCCTGGTCCGGCTCGTAGATCTTGAGGCCGGCGCCCTTGAACTTCTCGACCAGCTCCTTCTCGCGGGCGAGGTGCTTGTCGGTGGAGAAGGCGATCGCGGCGTCGGCCTCCGCCTGGAGCTTGGCCTGCTGCTCCGGCGAGGCGGCGTCCCATGCCTTCTTCGAGATCGTCAGCAGGTCGAAGCCGACGAGGTGCGAGGTGAGCACGATCTGCTTCATCACCTCGTAGAACTTCATGTTCTCGACGTTGGGCAGCGGGTTGTCCTGGCCGTCGATGGCGCCGGTCTGGAGGCCCGTATAGACCTCTGCATAGGCCATCGGGGTCGGGTTGGCGCCGAGTGCCTGGCCGAGGAACTGCCACGCCTCGCCGCCGGGCATGCGCAGCTTGATGCCCGCCATGTCGGCCGGCGTCCTGATCTCCTTGTCGACCTTGAGGCCGACCTGGCGCACGCCGAAATAGGTGGGGCCGAGAACCTTCACGCCGAGCTGGTCCTCGGTCATCTTCTTCATCTCGGCGCCGGCGTCGCTGGCGAAGAACTTGGTCACGTGCGCGGCGTCGCGGAAGAGGTAGCCGGCGGTCAGGATCGACCAGGCGGGGATCTGGTTGGAGATGTCCTGCGGGGCGATGTTGCCCATCTCCAGATTGCCGCGCTGGAGCGCGACGAGCTCGGTGCCCTGCTTGAACAGGTTGCCGCCGTAATAGCCCTCGAAGGTGAAGTCGTCCTTGGTGGCGTCGGCGAACATCTTCATCATCTCGGCGCGGATGTCCTGGTCCGAGAAGACGGCCGAGAAGCGCAGCTTCGGCTTGTCCTGCGCGAAGGCGAGCGACGGCAGCGCGGCAGCGCCGATGGCAAGTCCGGTGCCCGCCAGGAAGCGGCGGCGAGTGGCATGCACGGTCATGGTCTTCCTCCCTGTTGTGACGTCAAGGCCTGTGGTTCCCGCCGGACGTCCCGGCGGCTTCGTCCGGGCCGGCGGCCGGCCCGCAAGCTCGTGAGGCAAGGGCACGCACTCATGCCGCCGCCTCGAAATGGTGCGCCATCGCCGCCATGTCGGCGGCGCGGCCGGTGAACAGCTCGAAGGCGCGGGCCGCCTGGCCGATCGCCATGCCGATGCCCGGCAGCGTGGGGCAGCCGAGGGCTGCGGCGCGCCGCAGAAGCTCGGTCTCGGCCGGAAAATAGATCACGTCGGCCACCCATTGCCGGGCGGACAGAAGCCCGGCTGGAAACGGCATGCCGGGATATTTGGCCATGCCGACGGGCGTCGTGTTGACGATGCCGTCGGCGTCGCGGACGGCGGCCGCCGCGTCGGCAACGGCGAGCCGCGTGGCGCCGGTCGCAGCCGACAGGCGCGCGACGAGGGCCGCGGCACGTGCGGCTTCGCTGTCGACCACGTCGATGCGGCCGGCGCCCAGGCCGACCAGCGCATAGGCCACGGCCGAGCCCGCCCCGCCGGCGCCGAACAACGCCACATGGCCGAGCGGGGCGCCGGGCATGGCGGCGCGAAAGCTCTCGGCGAAGCCCCAGCAGTCGGTGTTGTGGCCGACGCGCCTCGCGCCGAAGACGACGGTGTTGACGGCGCCGAGTGCGGCCGCATCCGGCGCCAGCGCGTCGAGCAGCGGCAGCACCTGCTGCTTGAACGGGTGGGTGACGTTGACGCCATGGAAGCCCAGCGCCGCCGCGGCGTCGAGCGCGGCGCCGAGGTCGTCGTCGCCGAGGCCGAGCAGGTCGAAATCGATCAAGAGATAGGCGCAGGACAGGCCCAGCCGGGCCGCCTCGCGCTCGTGCATGGCAGGCGAACGCGAAAGCTGGATGCCGCGGCCGATCAGGCCGACGCGGATGTCGGGGCGCGGCTGGCCGGCCAGCCTGTGGCCGCGCATCAGCGCCTCGATCGCCCGGACGACCGCGTCCGTTGCCGCTGCCATCGCTCCTCCCCGCGCGGCCGGTCGTCGTGCCGGCCTTGTGCTCCCGCGGCGCGAGCCGATAAATGGCTCAGCCGTTCCGTGCACTATGTACGAACTGGTTAGTTTGTCAACGCCGCGACGCGGCGCGTGAGGTTTCGATGCGCGAGCCGACCCCTGCCCGTCCGAAGGCGATCCGCAAGGACCGCGAGCCGCCGAAGCGGTCGCAGGATCCAGACGGGACGAAGCGGGACATCCTCGAAACGGCCTCGCGCGAATTCGCGATGAACGGGCTGTCGGGCGCGCGCATCGACGAGATCGCGGCGCGGACGAAATCGTCCAAGCGCATGATCTACTATTATTTCGGCGACAAGGACGGGCTCTATCTGCGCGCGCTGGAGAACGCCTACCGCACTGTGCGCGAGGGCGAGGCGAAGCTCGACACGGACGGCCTGCCGCCGCGCGAGGCGTTGCGCCGGCTGGTCGAGTTCACCTTCGACCACCACCACGAGCACGAGGAATTCATCCGCATGGTGATGATCGAGAACATCCACCACGGGCAGTATCTGGAGCGCTCCGACGTGATCCGCGGGCTCAACGTCACGGCCATCGACAACATCGCCTCGATCTACGACCGCGGCGTGGCGGAGGGTGTGTTCCGGCCGGGGCTCGACCCGCTCGAGCTGCACTGGCAGGTCAGCGCGCTGTGCTTCTTCAACGTCTCCAACCGCGCGACCTTCTCGAAGATCTTCGGCCGCGACATCGGCGCGCCCGCCGAGCTGGCGCGGCTGCGCGAGAGCAGCGTCGAGATGGTGCTGCGCTTCGTCGCCGCCTGAGCCGGAGCGGCGCCCTACTGCGCGAACAGCTTGGCGTAGCGCTCGCGCAGCACGTTCTTCTGCACCTTGCCCATGGTGTTGCGCGGCAGCTCGTCGGCGAAGACGACGGCCTTGGGCTGCTTGTAGCGCGCCAGCCGGTCGCGGATGCCGGCCATGACCGCCGCCTCGTCGAGGGCCGCCCCCTTGCCGCGCACCACCACCGCCACCACGCCTTCGCCGAAATCGGGATGCGGCACGCCGATCACCGCGCTCTCGACCACGCCCTCGAGCTGGTCGATCTCGGTCTCGACCTCCTTCGGGTAGACGTTGAAGCCGCCGCTGATGACGAGATCCTTGCCGCGGCCGACGATGTGGACGTAGCCGCGCGCGTCGACCTTGCCGAGGTCGCCGGTGATGAAGAAGCCGTCGGGCCGGAACTCGGCCGCGGTCTTCTCCGGCATGCGCCAGTAGCCCTTGAAGACGTTGGGGCCGCGCACCTCGATCATGCCGGTCTCGCCGGCCGGCAGCGGCGCGCCGCTCTCCGGCTCGGTCACGCGCAGGTCCACCCCCGGCAGCGGGAAGCCGACCGTGCCGGCGACGCGGTCGCCGTCATAGGGGTTCGACGTGTTCATGTTGGTCTCGGTCATGCCGTAGCGCTCGAGGATGGCATGGCCGGTGCGCGCCCCGAACGCCGCGTGCGTTTCGGCCAGCAGCGGCGCGGAGCCGGAGACGAACAGCCGCATGCCGGCCGTCGCCTCACGCGTCAGGCCCGGATGCTGCAGCAGGCGGACGTAGAAGGTCGGCACGCCCATCAGCACGGTGGCGCGCGGCATCAGCCGCAGCACCTCGTCGGCGTCGAACTTCGGCAGGAAAATCATCGACGCGCCCGACAGCAGCACCACGTTGGTGGCGACGAACAGGCCGTGCGTGTGGAAGATCGGCAGCGCGTGGATCAGCCGGTCGACGGCGGTGAAGCGCCAGATGTCGCAGAGCGCGACCGCGTTCGACAGCAGATTGTCGTGCGTCAGCATCGCGCCCTTGGAGCGGCCGGTGGTGCCCGAGGTGTAGAGGATCGCGGCGAGGTCGTCCCGCCCCCGCGCGACGTCGGCGAAGTCGCCCGGCATGGCGGCCGCGCGGTCGGCGAGGGAGCCGCCGCCCGCCTCGTCCAGCGTCTCGACGCGGGCGCCGCGCGGCGCGGCGATCGCCTCGACGCCGGCGCGGGCGGCGGGGGAAACGACGACCAGCCGCGGCTCGGCGTCGGAGACGAAATAGTCGAGCTCGGCCAGCGTATAGGCGGTGTTGAGCGGCAGGTAGATCGCCCCGGCGCGCAGGCAGGCGAGGTAGAGCAGCACGGCTTGCGGGCTCTTCTCCACCTGCACGGCCACCCGGTCGCCCGGCTCGACGCCGAGTGCCGCGAGCACGCCGGCGAAGCGGGCGGACGCCGCCAGCATGTCGGCATAGGTCCAGCGGCGCCCGTCCGTCGTCTCGATGAAGATCGCTTCCGGGCGAGCCGCCGCGCGGATCGCATCGAACATGTGGTTGGCCATGGTCCCCTCCTGCCGGTCGCCCTCGCCTAGCGGCTGGCGATCCACTCGGCAAGCCGGGTCGCGGCCGCCTCCACATGGTCGAGGCGGCGGTGGAAGCAGAGGCGGAACCATTCGTCCGCGCCCTCGCCGAAGGCCATGCCCGGCGCCAGCCCGACGCGCGCCTTGTCGACGATGTCGAAGCAGGCCGCGAGCGAATCCGTCACGCCGTCGACCGCGAAGAACAGGTAGAAGGCGCCCTGCGGCGGCAGAACGCGCGCCCGGCCGGTGGCGGCGAGCGCCGAGCAGACGATGTCGCGCGCCTGGCGGGCGCGCCCGATCTGCGATTCGACGAAGGCCTCGCCCTCGGTGAGCGCGGCAACCGCGCCGCGCTGCATGAACTGCGCGACGCCGGAGGTCGAATACTGGACGAGGTTCTCGATCACCTGCCCGAGCGAGGGATGAGCCCTGATCCAGCCGATGCGCCAGCCGGTCATCGCCCAATTCTTGGAGAAGGAGTTGACGAAGATGATGCGGTCGTCTTCCGCCATCACGTCGAGGAAGGACGGCGCGCGGCGGCCGCCATAGTAGAAGCGGCTGTAGATCTCGTCGGCGATGATCCACAGGCCGCGCCGGCGGGCGAGGTCGAGCACGGTGCGCAGCGTCTCGGCGTCGGCGGTCCAGCCGGTCGGGTTGGACGGCGTGTTGAGGAAGATGGCGCGGGTGCGCGGGGTGATCGCCGCGGCGATGCGGTCGACGTCGCAGACCCAGCCGTTGTCGCCGGGGGTCAGCCGCACCGGAACCGGCGTCGCGCCCGCCACCCCGACGGCGCCCGCGAAGTTCGGCCAGGCCGGGCTCATGTAGATCAGCTCGTCGCCCTTGCCGGCCACGCAGTCGATGGCGAGCTGGATCGCCTGCATGCCGCCGCCGGTAACGAAGAACTCCTCCGGCGCGAAGGAGCGGCCGAAGAGGCGGGAATGATAGGCCGCCAGCGCCTCGCGCAGCTCGGGGATGCCGCGCTGGCGCGTGTAGAAGGTCTCGCCGCCGGCCAGCGCCCGCGAGGCGGCTTCGGCGATGAAGGCCGGCGTCGGCAGGTCGCCCTCGCCCGCCCAGAGCGGGATCACGTCCGGCTTCGACCAGCCGTAATTGGCGACCGCGACGATGCCGCTTTCGGGCGCGGCGCGGGCTTCCGGGCGCAGATCGTCGACGAGCAAGGCATGCCTCCGGGCACAAAAGCGAAGCGGGGCCGCGCGGCCCCGCTCCTGGTTCATCCTGCCAACTCTCTATCGTCCCGCAGGCCCGATGCAAAGGCCGGCGGATTGGGCCACGAGGCCGCGCGCGGCTACCTGCGGGTGGCCAGCAGGTCGCGGATCTCCGTCAGCAGCGCGACGTCGGCCGGCGGTGCGGGCGGCGTGCCGGGAGCGGCCTCCTTCTGGCGCTCGACGCGGCGGCGCAGGTTGTTCACGCCCTTGACCATCAGGAAGATGATCCAGGCGAGGATCAGGAAGTTGATCACCACGGTCAGGAAGTTGCCGTAGGCGAAGACCGCGCCCTGCTCGCGGGCCGCCGCTAGCGAGGTGGCGGTGACGCCCGACGACAGCGGCAGGAAGTAGTTGGAAAAGTCGAGGCCGCCGAAGATCGCGCCCACGATCGGCATGATGATGTCGTTGACCAGCGAATCGACGATCTTGCCGAAGGCCGCGCCGATGATGACGCCGACGGCCAGATCCATCACATTGCCGCGTGCAATAAATTCCTGAAATTCCTTGAGCATCCGTCTCTCCCCTGATCTGCGCGCATGACGCGCCGCCGCTCAATTCACACAACCGAACATAGCAAATGGGCGCGCCACGGGAAGCGCCATCTTGCAGGCGCGCCGATGGACAGCGCGGCCGCCCTGTGCTTGGCTTCCCGGGGCTGCCGAGCGCGGGAGGATGACGCCCGGTGCAGGGCTGGTTCATAGCGGTCATTGCCGTCGCCTATGTCACGATGCTGTTCGCCATCGCCAGCATCGGCGACCGGCGGTCGCGCCGCATCGACCCCGGCCGCGCGCGGCCGCTGATCTATGCGCTCAGCCTCGCCATCTACTGCACCTCGTGGACCTTCTTCGGCTCGGTCGGGCTGGCGGCCGAGCGCAACTGGGAGTTCCTGGCGATCTATATCGGCCCCGCGCTGGTGTTCCTGTTCGGCGTGCCGCTGCTCAGGCGCATGATCCGGCTCGCCAAGTCGGAGCGCATCACCTCCATCGCCGACTTCCTCGCCGCCCGCTACGGCAAGAGCTTCGCCGTCGCCTCGATCGCGACACTGATCGCCACGCTCGGCACGGTGCCCTACATCGCGCTGCAACTGAAGGCGATCTCGACCTCGGTCAGCCTGATGGTCGAGCACTACAACGGCGCGCCGCCGGCGCTGAACCTCGTGTTCGGCGACATCTCGCTGATCGTGGCGCTGCTGCTCGCGCTGTTCGCCGTGCTGTTCGGCACGCGCCATGCCGACGCCACCGAGCACCAGGACGGGCTGGTGCTGGCAGTGGCGGTGGAATCGGTGATCAAGCTGGCGGCCTTCCTTACCGTCGGCCTCGCGGTGGTCTTCTTCCTGTTCGGCGGCCCGGGTGACCTGCTGCGGCAGGTGGGGGCCAACGAGGCCGTCGCCCGCTCGCTCGCCTACCAGACCTCGCCCGCGACCTGGATCGTGCTGACGGTCCTGTCGGGCCTCGCCATCATCATGCTGCCGCGCCAGTTCCACCTCACCATCGTGGAGAACCGGCGCGAGGAGGAGCTGCGCAAGGCGAGCTGGCTGTTCCCGCTCTACCTCGTGGCGATCAACCTGTTCGTCATCCCGATCGCCTTCGCGGGGCTGGCGACCGTCGGCGGCCGCACGACGCCGGACCTCTACGTGCTGTCGCTGCCGCTGTTCGAGCACCAGGACGCGCTGGCGATGATCGCCTTCATCGGCGGCCTTTCGGCGGCGACCGCAATGGTCATCGTCGAGAGCGTGTCGCTGTCGATCATGATCTCGAACGACCTCGTCATCCCGCTCTTCCTGCGGCGCTTCCTGCGGCCCGACTTCCGCGCCAAGGAGGATATGACCAAGCTGATCCTCAACGTCCGCAGGGCCGCCATCTTCCTCATCCTGCTCGCCGCCTTCCTCTACTACCGCGAGGCGACCACCAACACGCGGCTCGCGGCAATCGGCCTGATCTCCTTCGCCGCGATCGCGCAGTTCGCGCCGGCCCTCATCGGCGGCCTGTTCTGGCGCGGCGCCAACGCCCGGGGCGCCGGCCTCGGAATGGCCGCCGGCACGCTCGTCTGGGCCTACACGCTGCTCCTGCCGTCGATCGCCCCGCCCGGGCTGGAGCTCATCACCGCAGGCCCCTTCGGCATCTCCGACCTGCGGCCGCAGGCGCTGTTCGGGGCCGAGGCCGACCCGCTCAACCATGGCGTGATGTGGAGCCTCTCCATCAACGCGCTGTTCTTCGTGCTCGGCTCGCTGTCGCGTAGTGCTGCGCCCCGCGAGCGCATCCAGGCGGCCATCTTCGTGCCGCGCGACGCGCATCCCGTGCCGGCGCTGCGGCGCATGCGCACCTCGGTGACCGTCGACGACCTGCGCGAGACGATCGCGCGCTATCTCGGCGTCGAGCGCACGGAACGCTCGCTGCAGAGCTTCGAGGCGAGCGAAGGCATGCGGCTGGCCGGCACCGAGCGGGCCTCGATCGAGCTGGCGCGCTTCGCCGAGCAGTTGCTGGCCAGCGCCGTCGGATCGTCGTCGGCACGGCTCATCCTGTCGCTGCTTTTCCAGCGCGGCGAAGGCGCCTCTCCAGATGCGCTGAGGCTGCTCGACGACGCCTCGGAGGCGCTGCACCACAACCGCGACCTGCTCCAGACCGCGCTCGACCAGATGGAGCAGGGCATCACCGTGTTCGACCGCGACCTCAGGCTGATCTGCTGGAACAGCCAGTATTTCAGCCTGTTCGAGCTGCCCGACGAGATGGGGCGCGTCGGCGTCTCGGTCGCCGACATGCTGCGCCACCTCGTCCGCCGCGGCGACATACAGCCGGGCGAGGACGACCTCGTGCTCGACCGCCTCGTCCGCTTCGGCCAATCCTGGCAGGTCGAGCTCTCCTCCAGCGGCCGCATCATCGAGTATCGCGCGAGCCCGATGCCGGACGGCGGGCTGGTGGCAACCTATACCGACATCACCGCGCGGGTGGCGGCCGACGCGGAGCTGAAGCGCGTCAACGAGACGCTGGAGCAGCGGGTGGCGAGCCGCACCGCCGAGCTGATGCACGTCAACGAGGAGCTGGCCCAGGCGCAGATGCTCGCCGAGGAGGCCAATCTCGGCAAGACGCGCTTCCTGGCGGCGGCCGGCCACGACATCCTGCAGCCGCTCAACGCGGCCCGGCTCTACTGCGCCTCGCTGCTGGAGACGACGGCCGACGGGTCCCTGCGCGGCGGCCTCGGCAACATCGAATCCTCGCTCGATTCGGTCGAGGCGATCCTCGGCGCCGTGCTCGACATCTCGCGGCTCGACGCCGGCGCGATGAAGCCGTCGCCCTCGACCTTCCGGCTGGACGGGCTGCTGCGCCAGGTCGCCACCGACTTCCAGCCGCTCGCCGCCGAAAAGGGGCTGGAGCTGCGCATCGTGCCGTCTTCGATCGCGCTCCACACCGACCGCAACCTGTTCCGCCGGCTGGTGCAGAACCTGGTCTCCAACGCGATCAAGTACACCCGCCGGGGCGGCGTGCTGATCGGGGCGCGGCGGCGCGGCGACCTCGTCGAGTTGCAGGTGATCGACACGGGCATCGGCATCGCGCCGGAGAAATTGAGCACGGTGTTCCGCGAGTTCACGCGGCTCGACGAAGGCATGCGCGAGGCGCAGGGCTTGGGTCTCGGCCTCTCGATCGTCGACCGCATCGCGCGCGTGTTGAGGCTGGAGATCCGCATCCATTCGCGACTGGCGCAAGGCACCCGCTTCTCGGTGCTGGCGCCGCGCGTCGCGGCGCCGCAGGCGGCGGCCACCTTCGAGGAACGGCCGGCGGCCGGCGCCCCGGCGAGCCTTGCCGGCATGCGCGTGCTGTGCATCGACAACGACCCGCGCATCCTCGACGGCATGCGCCGGCTGCTCGAAGGCTGGGGCTGCGCGGTCGAGACGTGCCGCGGCTCGGCCGACCTGCGCGACGGGCCGGAGACCGCGCCACCCAGCCTCGTCATCGCCGACTACCACCTCGACCGCGAAAACGGGCTGGACGTGGTCGCCACGCTCAGGCAGCGCCACGGCGACGAGCTGCCGGCCGTGCTGGTGACGGCGGACCGCTCCAGCGAGGTTCGGCAGCAGGCCGAGCGGCTCGACATCCCGGTGATCGGCAAGCCGGTGAAGCCCGCGGCCCTGCGCGCCGTGCTGGCGCGCTGGCACGGCCGGCTGTCGGCCGCCGAATAAGTTACGATCCTATCGCGGCCGGGTCGGAGCCGATGCGCGACAGGCGGATCACGGCCTGGGTGCGGCTGTCGACGCCGAGCTTCTGCAGGATCGCCGAGACATGCGCCTTCACTGTCGCCTCCGAGACGCCGAGCTCGTAGGCGATCTGCTTGTTGAGGCGGCCCTCGCCGATCATGCCCAGCACGCGCGCCTGCTGCGGCGTCAGTGTCTGCAGGCGGCGGATCAGGTCGGAGATCTCGGGGTCCCGTTCCTCGCCGAGGTCGATGCCGTCGGGCGTGCAGATGCCGCCCTCCAGCACCGAGGAGATGGCGGAGCAGATCTGGTCCATCGAGGCGGACTTGGAGATGAAGCCCGAGGCGCCGAGCTCCAGCGCACGGCGGATCGTCTCGGGATCGTCATGCGCCGACACCACGACCACCGGCAGCGAGGAATGCTGCCCGCGCATCGCGACCAGCCCGGAAAGGCCGCTGGCGCCCGGCATGGAGAGATCGAGCAGGACGAGGTCGGCGTCGGCATTGGCCGCGATCAGCGCCTTGGCGCCGTCGAAGTCGCCCGCCTCGAGGATCCGGCTGTCGGGGCCGATCCGCATCAGGGCCTGCTTCAACGCTCCCCGGAAAAGCGGATGATCGTCCGCGACGACGAATTTGTAGCCGGCCAAAATGGTCCTCCCCGCTCCGCCGGCCGCTGCCGTGCCGCGGCGTGCGACGGAGTCGCCCGATTATGCGGGGGGACGGCGCCTTTTCAAGCCAAAGGCCGCGCCGGGGCGCAGATGACGCAGGCGGGCGGCGAGTTTCAGGTGCGGTCGGGCGTCGTCGTGGACGGCTGGCCCGGCTTCTGCTCGTGCTGGAAATCCTGCATCATTCCCATGAACCGGCGGAAGAAGCGCTCCATGAAGCCCATGGTGCGCTCGAATTCCTCGTCCGTCGGCAGGGCGTTCTGCGGCTTGCCGGTCTCCAGCCCGGCGATGCGCTTCTCCAGCGCCTCGACGCGGCGCGAGAGCCTGTCGATCTCGGCCGCGGCGGCAGGCCGCTCGTCGGCCGCCGCCTTGCAGTCGAGCCCGCCGGCCTGCTGGGTGCAGAACGACATCTGGCCGGTCAGCGTGTCCATGCGCACGAAGCCGCCGTCGGTGCGCTCCAGCCGGTAGCGGCCGGCTTCGTCGGCCGAGGAGGCCGGCCCGGCCATGAAGAGGGCGGCGGCCGCAGCGGCAAGCATCAGGGTGGCACGCATGGGAATCCCTCCGCACGATCGTTCGAGCCGCAGCATAGCATCCAATGCGCCGGAAATGCGGTTGAAATCGCCGAATGTCGCGCGCGCCGTCTTTCCGGCGCGGCGCCGGCGGTTCCGGTTTTCACGGAAACGGCGGAATTGCTCCATCTCTTTGTTTCAACCGCATTTCCGGACGCAAAACCGCTTCGCACTTTTGCTGGAAATGCTCTATAGGCCGGGCATGGCCCTGATCTACAAGATATGCCCGCGCCCGGTCTGGCAGGCCGCCGAGAAGGCCGGCCGCTTCGACGGCGCGGGAATCGACCTCTCCGACGGCTTCATCCATTTTTCGACCGCGATGCAGGTGGCCGAGACGGCGGCGAAGCATTTTGCCGGCCAGCGCGACCTGGTGCTGGTGGCCGTCGACGACGCGCTGCTGGGCGAGGCGCTGAAATACGAGCCGTCGCGCGGCGGCGCGCTGTTTCCGCATCTCTATGGCCCGCTCGACCTGCGCCACGTCGCCTGGGCCAGGCCGCTGCCGCTCGGGCCGGACGGCACCCACCGCTTCCCCTCGGCGTGGTGATGCCGGGCATGTTCGACGCCTTCGGCCGCGCCGCGCTGTTCGCGCTCGCCCCCGAGACGGCGCACGGGCTCTCGATCGCCGCGCTGAAGGCGAACGTGCCGCTCTGCCCGGCGCCCCGGCCCGACCCGCGGCTGAGGGTCACCGTCGCCGGCATGGACTTCCCCAACCCGCTCGGCATGGCGGCGGGATACGACAAGAACGGCGAGGTGCCGGACGCGCTGCTGCGGCTCGGCTTCGGCTTCGTCGAGATCGGCACGGTGACGCCGCTGCCGCAGCCCGGCAATCCGAAGCCGCGCATCTTCCGGCTGACTGACGACCGCGCCGTGGTCAACCGGCTCGGCTTCAACAATGCCGGCCACGACGCGGCGCTGGCGCGCATGCGCGCACGGGCCGGCCGGCCGGGTCTCGTCGGCGTCAACATCGGCGCCAACAAGGACAGTGCCGACCGCATCGCCGACTACGAGCTGGGCGCGGCCCGCTTCGCGCCGCTCGCGGCCTATCTCACCGTCAACATCTCGTCGCCCAACACGCCCGGCCTGCGCAACCTGCAGAGCCGCGCCTCGCTGGCCGAGCTGCTGGCGCGGGTGCGGGTCGCGCGCGACGAAGCACTGAGGGGTGGGAGCAAGCGCACGCCGATCTTCCTCAAGATCGCCCCTGACCTGTCGGAGCCGGAGCTGGCCGAGATCGCCGAGGAGGTTCTGGACAACGGGACCGAGGGCGTGATCGTGTCGAACACGACGCTGTCGCGCCACGGCATCACCGACCCGGCGGGAAGCGAGACGGGCGGCCTGTCGGGGCAGCCGCTGTTCACCCGCTCGACGGCGATCCTTGCGCGCATGCGCCGCCTGCTCGGCCCGGCCACCGTCCTGGTCGGCGTCGGCGGGGTGGATTCGGCCGAAACCGCGATCGAGAAGATCCGCGCCGGCGCCGACCTCGTCCAGCTCTATACGGGCATGATCTACGAGGGTCCGGGGCTCGCCGGACGCATCGTCCGCGGCCTCGCGGCCCATGCCGACAGGCACGGCCTCGACAGCATCGCCGCGCTGCGCGACAGCGGCCTCGACGAGTGGGCCAGGCATCCAATCGAGTGAAGTGCCGGGGCGGCGGGCCCAAACTGCCGCCCCGGCACGCCATCCCCAAGCTCAGAACGGGTAGTGCTGGCCGGGATCTTCGATGGTGATCCAGCGCAGGTCGGTGAACTCGGCGATCGCGGCCTTGCCGCCGAAGCGGCCGTAGCCGCTGCCGCCGACGCCGCCGAACGGCATCTGCGCCTCGTCGCCGACCGTCGGGCCGTTGATGTGGCAGATGCCGGACCTGATGCGGCGGGCGACGGCGAGCGCGCGCTGGATGTCGCGGCCGAAGACGGCCGCAGACAGGCCGTATTCGGTGTCGTTGGCGACGGCAACCGCCTCGTCGACCGACTTCACCCGGATCACCGGCTTGACCGGTCCGAAGGATTCCTCCGCATAGATGCGCATGCCGTCGTGGACATGGTCGACGATCGTCGCTTCCACCACGGTGCCGGTGCGCTTGCCGCCGGCGACGACCTTGCCGCCTTTCTTCGTCGCATCGGCGATGAAGGCGTCCATCTTCTCGGCCGGCGCGAGGTCGATCATCGAGCCGAGCACGACATGGCCGCGCGGGTCGCCCGCCGGCAAGGCCTTGGATTTGGCCGCAAGCTTCGCGACGAAAGCGTCGGCCACCTTCTCGTCGACGATGATGCGCTCGGTCGACATGCAGATCTGGCCCTGGTTCATGAAGGCGCCGAAGGCGGTGGCGTTGACGGCCGCGTCGAGGTCGGCGTCGTCGAGCACGATCAGCGGCGCCTTGCCGCCGAGCTCCAGCAGGACCGGCTTCAGGTGGCGCGCGCACAGCTCGGCGATGATGCGGCCGACCCGCGTCGAGCCGGTGAAGTTGACGCGCCGCACGGCCGGATGAGCCACGATCGCCTCCACCACCGCCGCGGCGTCGGCCGGCGCGTTGGTGACGACGTTGACGACGCCGTCGGGCAGGCCGGCCTCGTGGAGGACCTCGCCGATCAGCCGGTGGGTTCCGGGGCACTGCTCGGAGGCCTTTAGCACCACCGTGTTGCCGCAGGCGAGCGGCATGGCGAGCGCGCGGGTGCCGAGGATCACCGGCGCGTTCCACGGCGCCATGCCGAACACCACGCCGGCCGGCTCGCGAACGGCAAGCGCCAGCGTGCCGGGCTTGTCGGAGGGGATCACCTCGCCGCCGATCTGGGTGGTCATGGAGGCTGCCTCACGCAGCATCTGGCTGGCCAGCATGACGTTGAAGCCGGCCCAGGGCGCGGTGGCGCCGGTCTCGGCGACGACCAGCTTCGTGAAGTCCTCCACCCGCGCGGCCATCGCCTCGGAGGCCTTGAGCAGCAGCGTGCGGCGCTCGTTCGGGCCGATCTGCGACCAGGCCGGGAACGCCGCGGCGGCGGCCTCGACGGCGGCGATCGCGTCGGCGGTATTCGCCGCCGGGGCGACGGTCGCGGGATTGCCGGTGAACGGGTCGTTGCGGGTGAAGGTGGCGCCGCCGGTGGCCTGCACCGCCTTGCCGCCTATAAGCATCGCTATATCCATCGTCTTCTCCTGCCAGTTCTTCAAAGCCAGACGTCCAGCACCGCGCAGCGCCTGTGTTCGCGCACCGCGCGGAAGCCGGCGGCGATCGCGTCCTCCAGCTGGTCCGGCGACCTGACGGCGAGCGCCAGCGCGCCGCCGGAGGCGGCCGCGATGCCGCCATAGTCGGGCGGCGGGTCGAAGGCGATGTCAAGGTCGTTGGCGCGGCTGGCATAGCCGCTCGGGTGAACTGCGAGCGCGGAGAAGCGCGGCGCGTTCCAGCCGCGATTGTTGTAGACGACGGTGAGGAAGGACGTGCCGTACTGCCGCGCCATCCAGTGCACGGTCGAGGGCAGCGAGAACATGTAGGAGCCGTCGCCGGTCAGCGCGACGACCTCGCGCTCCGGCAATGCGAGCTTCATGCCGATCGCCGCGCCGCCGTTCCAGCCGAGCGAGCTGCCGCCGCTGGCGAAATAGGTGCCGGGCCGCGTCGGCGCGCCGTGGTCCGAGATCACGTGATAGTTGGTGATGCCCTCGTTGAGCAGGATCGCGTCGGGCGCTGCCTGCCGGCGCACGGCCGCCGTCACCATCTCGGCGGTCAGCTTGCCGGCGGGCGCAGCCTGTCGCGCCAGCTTCCCGGCGCGCTCGGCGTGGAGCGCCGCATAATGCGTCCGCCGCGCCTCGACGTCTCCGAGCGGCTGGCTTTGGGCTGCGGCGTTGAGCTGGCGCAGCGCCGACGCCGCGTCGGCGGCGAAGGCGCGCACCGCCTCGACATACCAGAGCGTCATGCGCTCCTTCAGCGGGTCGGTGTCGATGTGGAAGACCGGAACGCCGGGCGACGGCCGGTTGATCGTCGGGATCCACGGCACGTCGGAATCGACGATCAGGATCGCGTCGGCCTCGGCCAGCGCGCGGTTCTGCACCGGCTGGTTCCAGTAATTGCCGAGATAGAGCGGGTCGTCGTGCGGGAAGTTGGCCGCGCTCGGCGCCGATTCCACCACGCCCGCGCCGATGCGCCGGCAGAACGCCGTCAGCTCGTCGAAGGCGGCGGGGTCGCGGCCGGCATAGGAGGTGACCACCAGCGGGCGCTCGGCCTTCGCCAGCGCCGCGACGATCTCGGCCGCGCCGCCCTCCGGCAGAGCGCGCGGCGCGACCGGCCGCCACAGGGCGGGATCGAGCGTGACGGGCGCGGTCTCGGCCTCCATCACCTCGCGCGTGCCGACGAGGTAGACCGGCCCCTGCGGCGCGCTGTGGGCGATCTGCATGGCGCGGTGGACCAGCTGGGCCATGTTGGCGCCGGTGCGCAGCTCGTTCTCGTATTTGACGTAGCCTCGCAGGATGCCGCGCTGGTCGGGGATGTCCTGCAGCCAGTGGATGAACTCGTTGCGGCTGCCGGGCAGTTCGCCGGCCTGCGTGAAGGGCGACATGCCAGCGAAGATCAGCACCGGCGAGCGGCTGCGCAGCGCGTTGTGAACGGCGCCGCCCAGCGCCTGGGTGCCGCATTCGACATGCACCACCACCGCCTGCGCGCGGCCGGTCGCCTGCGCGTAGCCCTGCGCGGCCGACAGCGCCACCATCTCGTTCGGGCAGGTGATTATGCGCGGGATCGCCCGGCCGGTGGCACGAGCCTCGGCGATCGCTTCGAGCAGGGCCGGGTGGTCGGAGCCGAAATTGGCGAAGATGCAGGAGACCCCGCAAGCGACCAGCGCGTCGAGGAAGGCGGTGCTTGCGGTGTACATCGGGTCAGCTCAGCTCGTAGATGATCTTCTTCAGCAGCCGCAGGAACTCCGGCTTGTTCTCCAGCCCGACGAGCTCGTCGACCTTGCGGTCGTGCTCGCGCACATGGACGAGCAGCTCGTCGAGATGCGTCTCGCCCTTCGGCGTGAGCTGCAGGGTGACGCTGCGGCGGTCGGAGGTGGAAGGCCGGCGCTCGATCAGGCCGTCGCGCTCCAGCCCCTTGACCAGCGGCGTCACCGACGACTTGTCGCGCGAGATGCCGCGCCCGAGCTGGATCTGGGTCAGCCCCGGATTGAGCCGGATGATCATCAGCGCCGCGAAGTGCCCCGGCCGGAAATTGCGCTCCCGCGAATTCTGGACGAAGACCTGCAGGGCGGTATCCTGCGCCAGCCGCAGGTTGAACGGGATCAGGTCGCTCAGCGGCCCGAGATCGATCTCGTCGCTCTGGACGGACGGACGCGCCGGCCTGCCGGTCTTGTTGCGGCTCACGTGCTCATTCCTCCGTCGACCATCAGCATGCAGCCGGTTGTAAAGCTGCTCTGGTCCGACGCAAGGTAGAGAACCGAGCGCGCCACCTCCTCAGCCGTGCCGTGGCGGCCGAGCGGGATCATCCGATTGAAGAATTCGGTGCCGTCGCCGCCGATCTCGCGGCCCAGCCCCTCCTCGACGCGAAGCTGGAAGGCGTTGTCGAGCGGGCCGGGATGGATCGTGTTGACGCGGATGCGGCGCGGCGCGAGCTCCTTGGCGAGGCAGCGCATCAGCCCGACCTGCGCGTGCTTGGCGGTGATGTAGGCATAGACGCCGGGATCGCCGCGGGTGGCCGCCACCGACGAGGTGATGACGATGCTGCCGCCATCGCGCATATGCGGCACGGCATGCTGCGCGGCGAGGAATGCGCCGCGCACGTGGACGGCGTAGACCGCGTCGAAGGTCTCGACCGGATAGTCGGCGATGGGTGCGACTGTGCCGAAATTGCCGGCGTTGGAGAACAGCACGTCGATGCCGCCGAAGCGTTCCACCGTCTGCGCCACGTAGCGCGCCGCGTCCTGCGCCCGCGAGACGTCGGCCGCGCAGGTCGCCACGCGGTCGCCGCCGTCGAGCGCGGCAGCGGCGCGGGCGAGGTCGGCCCCGCGCAGGTCGACCAGCATCACCGAGGCGCCCTCGGCGAGGAACAGCCTCGCCGCCTCGAGCCCGAGGCTGCCGGCGCCGCCGGTGACGATGCACACCTTGCCGTCGAGTTGCCTCATGGCCGTCCGGCCTCCAGATCCGTCAGCCGGAGCGCGCCCACGGGTCACCGGATGAGCTGGTCGATCAGGCCGGCGCCGAGGCCGACCGCGTCGTAGTGCCGGCGGCACATGGCGATGTAGTCGAAGACGTCGAAATGGCCGACGCCCTCGCCCTTCTCGTCGAGCCAGACCAGCGGCCCGGTGACGATGAAATAGGCCCGCATCGGCTCCTCGTGCTCGTAGGCCACCAGCGTGTGGCCCTCGCCGGGCGATTCGTAGACGAAATCGCCGGCCGTCGCGATCCAGTCGTGCTCCAGGTAGCCCCACTTGCCGGAGATCGTGTAGGCGAAGACCTCGTGCGGGTGGTAGTGGCGGTTCACCAGCCCGGCGGCCTTGGCGTAGAGGATGTCGGCCCACTTGTTCTGGTTGGGCGAGATCCACAGAGGCCGCGAGAACACCGTCTCGGTGAACGGCACGAAATAGCGCTCGTCGGCGAAGGGCGCATCCGCCACATAGGCCTCCGGCTGCGCGCCTTCCCTGAACACCTTCTCGATGGGCTTGATGTCGCGCCAGAACTCGGCGCCCGCGACCTTCGGCATCCGCGCCTCCCGTCATTTTGTTTTGACCCAAACTATATCGGCGGCGGCATGTTGGCAATTGGTTTGCTTTCAAACCATTTTTGCAATATCGTCCACGACGAGGAGCCGCCGTCCGTCAGCGATCCGCCGACGGCCGCAGAACGCCAACGGGAGGAAATCAATGAGCGGGAAGCTTCTTCTTCTGAATCGCAGACAGGCCCTGACCGGCCTCGCTGCGGGTGCGGCCGCCACGGCTGCCCCCGGCTTCATGACCAGGGCGCTGTCGGCGCCCAAGACGATCAAGATCGGCGTGGTGCAGCCGACCACCGGCCCGCTGGCCTTCTTCACCGAGCACATTCCCTTCGTGCTCGACCAGGTGAAGAAGTCGATGGGCGGCAACATCACCGTCAACGGCACGCAGCACCCGTTCGAGATCATCATCAAGGACAGCCAGTCCAACCCGAACCGCGCGGCGGAAGTCACCCAGGAGCTGATCCTGAAGGACGAGGTGGACCTGATCGCCACCTTCGCCACGCCGGAGACCGTGAACCCGGTGTCCGATCAGTGCGAGGTCAACGGCGTCCCCTGCATCAGCAACGACGCGCCGCTGGAGCCCTATTTCTTCGGCCGCAACGGCGACCCGAAGGTCGGCTGGGACTGGACCTACCACTACTTCTTCTCCGGCCAGGAGCTGGTGGAGACGATGATCCCCTACTGGAACAAGCTGAAGCCGGGCGGCGTGATCGGCGGGCTGTGGCCGAACGACGGCGACGGCATCGCCCAGTCCGACAAGGACCACGGCTTCCCGCCCGTCTTCGAGAAGAGCGGCTTCAAGGTGGTCGATCCGGGTCGCTTCGACATGCCGGCGTCGAACTACAATGCGCAGATCGGCGCCTTCAAGGCGGCCGGCGTCAACATCATCTCCGGCGTCCTGCCGCCGCCCGAGTTCACCACCTTCTGGAACGGCGCGGCGCAACAGGGCTTCCAGCCGGAAGTGGTCTATGTCGGCAAGGCCTGCGAGTTCCCGGCGGCGATGGAGCCGCTCGGCGACCGCGCCATCGGCCTCACCGTCGAGGTATGGTGGAGCAAGTTCCACCCCTATTCGTCGGGCCTGACCGGGCAGTCGTCTCTGGAACTCTGCGACGCCTACGAGGCGGCCAGCGGCCGCCAGTGGTCGCTGCCGCTCGGCTTCCGCCACTCGCTGTTCGAGATCATCTTCGACACGCTGAAGCGGACGCAGAACCTCGACGACAAGGCCTCGATCCGCGACGCGCTGAAGGCCACCAACTACAAGTCGGTGGTCGGCACGATCGACTTCTCCAAGGGGCCTTTCCCGAACACGGCACTGACGCCGCTGGTCGTCGGCCAGTGGATCAAGGGCAGCAAGTATCCGCTGGACATGGCCATCGTCGACAACACGACGACGCCGGAAGTGCCGCTGAACGGCGAACCGACGCCGATCAAGTACTGAGGCGAACCGGCGGCGCCGCGCGAGAGGGGGACCGCGCGGCGCCGCCCATTTTTATCCAGTTGAGCATCCCGCCGCATCGGTAGCAGACTATGGTCGGAAGCGACGGACCGGGAACGATGCTCGAACTCAGCGGACTGGCCCTGCATTTCGGCGCGCTCAAGGTGCTGGACGGGGTCGAGCTGACCGTGCCGCAGGGCGCCGTGGTCGGCGTGATCGGGCCGAACGGCGCCGGCAAGACGACGCTGTTCAACGTCATCGCCGGCGTATTGTCGCCGAGCGCGGGCTCGATCCGCTTCGAGGGGCGCGACGTCGGCGCCATGCCGGTCTGGGACCGCTGCCGGCTCGGCATCGCGCGCACCTACCAGATCCCGAAACCCTTCACCAACATGACCGTGTTCGAGAACGTACTGGCGGCCGGCCTGCATGGCGGCGCGCTGTCCATGCGCGAGGCCTCGGCGCGCGCCGAGGACGTGCTGGCGCTGGTGGAGCTCGACCACCGCAGCAGCTTGCGCGCCGGCGACCTTTCGCTGCTCGACCTGAAGCGGCTGGAACTCGCCAAGGCGCTGGGCAGCGGGCCGCGCCTGCTGCTGCTCGACGAGATCGCCGGCGGGCTGACCGACGCCGAATGCGACACGCTGCTGGACATCATCTCGACCGTGCGCGAGCGCGGCACCACGATCGTCTGGATCGAGCACGTCATCCGCGCGCTGCGGCGCATCGCCGGCACCATCGCCGTGCTCTACAACGGCACCTTCATCGCCACCGGCGCGCCGGACGAGGTGCTGGTCGACCGCCGGGTGAAGGACGTCTACCTCGGAGCCGGGCAATGACGGCGCTGCTCGAGGTCGACGCGCTCTCGGTCTTCTACGGCAAGTTCCGCGCCCTGTTCGACGTGAGCCTGACCATCGCCGAGGGCGAGATCGTCTCGATCATCGGCGCCAACGGCGCCGGCAAGTCGTCGCTGCTCAAGGCGATCGTCGGTCAGGTGCCGCGCGTCGAGGGCGAAATAAGGCTGTCTGGCCGCAGCATGGCGGACCAGACGACCGCGGCGCGCGTGGCGGCGGGTGTCGCGCTGGTGCCGGAGGGGCGGCGGCTGTTTCCCTCGCTGACCGTCGAGGAAAACCTCGACATAGGCTGGCAGACCGGCCGGCGCGGCGAGATCCGCCGCGACGATGTCTACGGCTATTTTCCCGTGCTGCGCGAGCGCCGCAACCAGCGGGCGAGCCAGCTCTCGGGAGGCCAGCAGCAGATGGTCGCGCTCGGCCGCGCCCTGCTCGCCAACCCGCGCCTTCTGCTGTGCGACGAGATCAGCCTCGGGCTGGCGCCGGTCGTCATCGACGGGCTCTACCGCATGCTGCCGCAGATCCGCGACCGCGGCACGGCGATCCTCATCGTCGAGCAGGACATCTCGCGGTCGCTGGCGGTGGCCGACCGTTTCTACTGCCTGCTCGAAGGCAAGGTTAACCTAAGCGGCCGTCCCGGCGAGTTCAGCCGGGAAGAGGTCGAACGGTCCTATTTCGGAGGCTGACGGATGGCGGGAGCCTGGGCGAACCAGATCGTGCAGGGCGTGCTGCTCGGCGGACTCTACGCGATGTTCGCGATGGGCCTGTCGCTGTCGGCGGGCGTGATGCGCTTCATCAACATCGCGCATGGCGACCTGATCGTGCTGGTCTGCTTCATGGTGCTGTCGCTCGCCGTCGGGCTCGGCGTGCCGCTGCTGCTTGCCGTCGCCATCATCGTGCCGCTGGCCTTCGTCGCCGGCTACGTGCTGCAGCGGCTGCTGCTGCAGCGCGTCCTCGGACAGGGCGTGCTGCCGGTCATCCTCGTCACCTTCGGCCTGTCGATCATCATCCAGAACGCGTTGCAGGGCACCTACGGCGCGGACACGCGCAAGGTGCCGGCGGGCTCCATCGAGACGGCCACCATCCACGTCGTCGACGGCATCAATGTCGGCGTGCTGCCGCTCACCATCTTCGTCGCCGCCGTGCTGCTGGTGCTGCTGCTCGACCGTGTGCTCTACAGGACCGGCATCGGCGCGCGCATCCGCGCCGTCTCGGACGATCCCTCCGCCGCCAACCTGATCGGCCTGCCCTCGCCGCACATCTACGCCATCGCCATGGGCATCGTCGGCATCACCATCGCGATCTCCGGCGCCTTCATGGCGGTGTGGACGAATTTCGACCCGACCAGCGGCCCGAGCCGGCTGCTGATCGCCTTCGAGGCGGTGGTGCTGGGCGGGCTCGGCAGCCTGTGGGGCACGCTCGCCGGCGGCATCCTGCTCGGGGTGGCGCAGACCCTGGGCGGCCAGTTCGACGCGGCCTGGCAGGTGCTGGCCGGCCACATCGCCTTCCTCGTCATCTTCACGCTCAGGCCGCAGGGCCTGTTCCCGCGGTACTGACCATGAACCCAGCCGTCCTCATCGGCCGCGCGCTGCTCGTCGCCGGCGCCGTGTTCCTGCTCGCCGCGCCCTTCGGCCTGTCGCCGCGCGGGCTCCAGCTCGTCACCGAGTTCCTGACCATGCTGGTGCTGGCGCTGATGTGGAACCTGCTCGCCGGCTATGCCGACATCGTCACCGTCGGCCAGCACGCCTTCGTCGGCATCGGCGCCTACGCCTTCTTCGGCTTCCTCGTGCTCGCGGGCTTCGACCCCTGGCTGTCGGTGCTGCTCGCCGGCCTCGTCGCGCTGGTCTTCTCGCTGCCGGTGATGGCGATCATCTTCCGGCTGCGCGCCGGCTATCTGGCTGTCGGGAGCTGGGTGGTCGCCGAAACGCTGATGCTGGCGGCCGGCAAGCTGTCGGCCTTCGGCGGCGGCTCCGGCGTCTCGATGCCGGTCGCGGCGGTCAAGCGCTTCGGCGCCGCCACGGCCGACCGCTACGTCAACGTCTACTGGCTCGCCTTCGCGCTCGCCGCGCTCGCCCTTCTGTCGACCTGGTATCTGATGCGCTCGCGCATCGGCGTCGGGCTGACCGCCATGCGCGACAGCGAGGAAGGCGCCGGCGCGATCGGCGTCAACCTCAGGCGCGCGCGCATCCTGTGCTTCCTGTGGGCCGCGCCCTTCCTCGGGATCGCCGGCGCCATCATCACCATGCAGAAGCTGCGGGTCGCCCCGCCCGCCTCGTTCAGCATCATCGACTGGACGGTCTACGTCATCTTCATCGTGGTGATCGGCGGCATCGGCTCGTTCGAGGGGCCGATCATCGGCACGCTCGTCTTCTTCGTGCTGCGCGAGCTGCTCGCCGACACCGGCGTCTGGCACCTGATCGTGCTCGGCGCCGTGTCGATCGGCATCGTTCTCATCGAGCCGAAGGGCATCTGGGGCCTGCTGCGGCGCTTCGTGCCGGGCGATCTGATCCCGGTCGGCCATTCGCCGGGCAAGCGGCAGGGCCGAGCCTAGGCGAAGGCCGCCCTCGCCCGCACGCGCATGATCGCCAGCAGGCTCAGGCCGCGCGCGAGCAGGAAGACGTGCAGCGCGGCCCAGATGCCGTGGTTGCCGAAGCTCGTCCCGAACGACCAGAGCGCGGCGACGTAGAGCGCGAAGGACACGAGCATCATGTTGCGCATGTCGCGCGACCAGGTGGCGCCGATGAAGACGCCGTCCATCTGGAAGGCGAGCACGCCGCTGACGGCGGTGAGCGCCGCCCACGGCAGATAGTCCATCGCCACCGCCCGCACGTCCTGCGCCGTCGTCACCAGCGCGACGAAGTGGCCGCCGAAGACGAGGAAGAAGGCGCTCAGCACGAAGGCGAGGCCGAAGCCCCAGCGGGCGGTGAGCCGGACGGTGCGGTAGAAGGCCGGCGCATAGCGGGCGCCGATGGCGCGGCCGGCGAGCTGCTCCGCGGCGGTGGCGAAGCCGTCGAGGAAATAGCCGCAGAACAGGAAGATGTTCATCAGCACTGCGTTGGCTGCAAGCGTGACGGTGCCGAAATGCGCGCCCTGCCGGGTGAGCAGCGCGAAGGAGCCGATCAGCACGAAGGATCGGATCATGATGTCGCGGTTGACGCCGAGGGTGGCGACGAAGGGGACCGGGTCGGCGAGCCGCGCCCGCGACACCATGCCGGCGCGCCGAAAGCGCGGCAGCAGGATCGCCAGACCGGCGAGGAAGCCTGCCAGCTCGCCGAGCACCGCGCCCCAGGCGACGCCGGCGATGCCCCATCCGAGCACGAGCCCGAACAGGATCGAGGCGCCGATGTTGACGCCGTTGAGCACGGCCTGCACGACCAGCCCCGTCGTGCCCTCGCCGCGGCCGAGCACGTAGCCGAGCACGGCATAGTTCGACAATGCCAGCGGCGCCGACATGATGCGGATGCCGACATAGGTCGCCATCGCCGCCGCGACCTCCGGCGAGGGCCCGACGAACCAGCCCGTCGCCTCCACCACCAGCGGCGCGGCGGCGACCAGCATGAGCCCGATCGCCAGCGCGATCGCGAAGGCGCGCCAGAACACGGCCTGCTCCTCCTGCGCGTCGCCGCGGCCGAGCGCCTGCGCGACCAGCCCGGTCGTGCCGGAGCGCAGGAAGTTGAAGGTGGCGAAGACGATGTCTAAGGCGATCGCCCCCACCGCCAGCCCGCCGAGCAGCGCCGCGTCGCCGAGCTGGCCGACGACGGCGGTGCCGGTGATGCCGATCAGCGGCGTGGTGAGATAGGCGAAGGTCATCGGCACGGCGATCGACAGCACCAGCCGGTTGGTGACGGCGAAGGAGCGCGGGCGCGGCGCCTGTCGGCTTTCGTGGCTCTCGGCTGCGAAACTCATGGCGCGCATGTGCACCGCGCGCGCGGCTCACGCAAGCAAGCCGCGTTGGGCCAACGGACGGCCGCGGCGGCTCAGCCCTGCCGGCGCCAGCTCAGGATGCGCAGGACGAGGAAGACCGGCACCACCACGGCGGCGCCGACGAGGACGTAGTCGCCGAAGCGCCCGAGCGCGGCGAAGCCCATGTTCCAGATGCGCAGGACGAAGTCGTGCAGGCCGAACCAGATGTCCCAGACGGTCCAGCCGAAGGCGCTCATCACCACGCCGACCAGCAGCGACAGGATCAGAAGCTTGATGGCGACCCGCAGGGGGCTGTCGCCGAAGAACCGCTCGAATGCCGTCACCGCCATCCTCCATTGCCCGCGCCGCGCAGATAGGCGTGAACCGCGCCGCGCGCAACCTCGCTGGCCGATCGGGCGGAAAGAGGGCCGGCCTTCGTCATGAGCTACTATCGGAGCGGATACGTAAAACCCGCTGTAAAACCGTAGCCGGTCGGATCGGCCGGAATCGGCCTGAAAACCTTGTAGGGCAAGCTGGAGCGGGTGAAGGGAATCGAACCCTCGTATGCAGCTTGGGAAGCTGCCGTTCTACCATTGAACTACACCCGCTCGGCGTCCGGCCCGAGGCTCGGACGCCGAGGTAGGTAGCACGGCCCGCGCGGCGAAAAAAGAGGGGCGGCCGACTTAGCGGGCGCCCCCTGCATGCCGGTCCTGCTCACGCCATCGACGCGGCCGGCTGGCGCTCGCCGCCGGAGGGCACCCGGTCGATCTCCGTCAGCATGCCGGGCTCGGCCCCGATGGCGCGGATGAGGTCGGCGAGTTCGGCGTCGCCGACCATCTCGGCCGCCTCATCCAGCGCGAACCAGCGGCGCTTCCTCCGGTCGCGTTCGGGCCAGTTGGTCAGCGTCCCACGGACCCGCAGGCTGAACAGGGTCACGCGGCAGCGCTGCAAGGAACCGTCCTCGCCTTCCTTGAGGCAATGATAGCCGGCGAGCGGCTGCGAGCGGATCTCGCCGATCACGCCGGCCTCCTCGAAGGCCTCCAGCGCGGCCGAAAGATAGGGCGCCCTGCCCTCGACCGGCCATCCCTTGGGCGCGATCCAGCGGCCGCGGCTCGACGTGACCAGCAGCACGCGGATGCGGCCTTGCCTGTCCCTGCGCCACGGCAGCGCACCATATTGCTGCACGGTCGCGGGCCGGTCGCTCTGCAGGCCGGCAGAAGCGAAAGACACGGCGTTCATCGCACCGGCCTCGCCATCAGGGGCGGCCGGGCAGCCTCGCCGACCCGGATGCCCGCCGGCACCTCGCACCACGGACAACGGCGGGCCGCCCGCGGCAGGTTGCGGCTGCAGGAAATACAGAATTGCATGGGATGTCTCACGAAGGTCCTCCATCGCGCGACGCCTCGGCGTCGCCGGCATGAACCGCATTTGGAGGCTGGTCCCGGAGCGGGGTCTGTGCGGCGTTCAGGGGTTCGAGGGCATGCCGCTCCGGGACGAAGGACGTGCTTCGCCGGCGAGCCTCGATACCCTGATGAACGTTTCCATGCACATGATCGAAACATAGTAACGTTTGAGGAAAATTGCAACCGATAGGGCACCTCGAAGCTTGCTTTCCTTCCTCTTATACAAATTTCGACTTTTTTCAAGGCATCGCACCCGATGCCTTGATTGACTGATATACTTATCTCCGTGCGGATACATTCCGGAGCGCCCCAAGACTTCAGGCCATGTCGCCGGCTGTTCTGGATGGCTGATCCGGCGCGCTCCATCCCGCAAGGCGGACGGACAGCCCGGCGCGGCAAGCCCGCTTCCCGTCTTGCCGCGGGGCGACGCGCCTGCGACAAGGGGCGAGCCGCAGCCACAGGCAGAATCAGGCGAACGGTATGGCAAGCAGCGACGGTCCACAGGACGAGGCCGCCAGGAAGCCCGACGGGCCCTTCGCGTCCCCGCTCTACCGCATGGTGTGGTTCGGCTTCGCCATGTCGTCCTTCGGCACCGTCATCCAGAACGTCGGCGCCGCCTGGCTGATGACGTCGATCACGCAGAACCCGACCTGGCCGGCGCTGGTGCAGGCCTCCAACACGCTGCCGGTCATGATGTTCTCGATCGTGGCGGGCGCGCTGGCCGACAATTACGAGCGGCGCAACATCATGCTGGTCGCCCAGCTCCTGATGTTCGCCGCGTCCGTCGCGCTGGTCGCGCTGGAGCTCGCCGGCGGCAACACGCCGCTGACGCTGCTCGCCATCACCTTCCTGCTCGGCTGCGGCACCGCGCTCAACAATCCTGCCTGGCAGGCCTCGGTGGGCGACCTCGTGCCGCGCGAGACGATACCGGCCGCCGTCGCGCTCAACTCGGTGACCTTCAACATCGCGCGCAGCATCGGGCCGGCGCTGGGCGGCTTCATCGTCGCGGCCGGCGGCGCGGTGGCGGCCTTCGCCATCAACGCCGTCAGCTATCTCGGCATCATCGGCGCGCTGCTGCGCATGCCGCGCATGCAGCCGCCCGATTCGCTGCCGCGCGAGCATCTGGGCGCGGCGATCGCCACCGGGCTGCGCTACGTGTTCATGTCGCCCAACATCGAGGTGATCCTGCTCAGGGCCGCGCTGTTCGGCTTCTCCGGCATCGGCGCGCAGGCGCTGCTGCCGGTCGTGGCGCGCGATTCGCTACAATCCGGCCCGCTCGTCTACGGCCTGCTGCTCGGCGCCTTCGGCGTCGGCGCGGTGATCGGCGGCACGTTCGGCCGGCTGCTGCGCGAGCGCCTCAGCAGCGAATGGTTCGTGCGCATCTGCATGGTCGCCTTCGCCGCCGGCGCCGGGCTGCTGTCGATCGCCTCGTCGGTGGTCGCGGCGCTACCGGCGCTGGTCGTGCTCGGGGGGACGTGGCTGCTTGCGCTCACCTATTTCAACGTGGCGGTGCAGCTTTCCTGCCCGCGCTGGGTGGTGGCTCGGGCGCTCGCCGCCTACCAGACCGCGCTGTTCGGCGGCATGGCGCTGGGAAGCTGGCTGTGGGGGGCGGCGGCCGAGAGCTACGGCGTCGCCACCGCGCTGCAGATCTCGGGGCTGGCGATGCTGGCGAGCGCGGCGATCGGGCTGGTCTGGGGCATCCCGTCGGCCACGCGCAGCAATCTCGAGCCGGTCAACCTTTGGAAGCAGCCGCAGCTCGCCTTCGACCTGCAGCACCGCAGCGGCCCGATCGTGATCTCGATCGAATACCTGATCGACCAGAAGGACATCGGCGAGTTCCTCAGGGCGATGACGCAGCGGCGGCGCATCCGCCGCCGCAACGGCTCGATCGAATGGACGCTGATGCGCGACCTCGAGCACTCCGAGCTGTGGATCGAGAGCTTCAAGCTGCCCAACTGGATCGAGTACGTCCGTCACAACCGGCGCACCACCCATGACGACGCCGCCGTGACCGCGCAGCTCCGCGCGCTGCACCGCGGCGAGAACCCGCCGAGGGTGCATCGCATGGTGATCCGGCCGACCCGGCCGACGCTGGAGGACGTGCCGCGCAATCCCGCGGAACTGGGCTGAACCCGGTCCCGCATGCACCCTGCGCGAAGACGTTAACGGGTCCGAAAGGTTAAGAAAATTTCGCGATATCCGGCGGGCTCCGACGGGTGCTATGTGCCGTAGCGGGACAAGCGGACGGGTCCCCAACGGAGGCCCATCATGGGTGTAGAAGTACTGTCACCCGCCTATTCGCACACGAATCTGGCCGACAGGGCCAGGGTGCTCGCATACCGCATCGAGGGCCGGATCCAGCTCGGCCTCAAGCGGCATGCGATCAGTTACGGCCTGCGCCGCGACCTCGCGGTGGCGATCGAGTATCCTTCGGCCAAGATCCCGATCTCGGTCCGCCCGATGACGGCGGCCGACCTCGAGGTGCTGCTGCCGGCGGACACCGCCTCGCTCGCGCCGCAGGACCGCATCGAGGTCGCCTGGCGCACGCGCTTCGCCGAGAAGTTCGGCCTCGACGGCGGCCATGTCGCCGTCGACGAGCGCTCCGGCCAGCCCTGCTACATGCAGTGGCTGCTCGGCCCCGAGCGCAACGAGGCGATCGCCAGGCTGAAGAGCTTCCCGCGGCTCGCCGCCGGCGAGGCGCTTCTGGAGAACGCCTACACGCCGGCCCGCCACCGCGGGCTGGGCATCATGTCCGCGGCGATGGCCCGCATCGCCGAGCGCGCGGCGGGCATCGGCGCGCAGCACGTGCTGACCTTCGTCGGCAAGGACAATCCGGCCTCGCTGAAGGGTTGCCGCCGCGCCGGCTTCGCGCCCTATCTGGTGCACACGCGCCAGGACGTCCTGTTCGGCCTGCTGCGCAGCGACCGCTTCGAGCCGATGGCGGACGAGGACCCGCGCCGCGACTGGCGGCTCTGAGGCCCGCGACGGCCGGCGGCTCGCGCCGCCGGCCGGTCACGCCACGAAATGCTTGGAGAGCTTCAGGCCCTGCGCCTGATAGTTCGACTTCAGGTCCCCGCCATAGAGCCGGTCCGGCCGCGACAGCATGTGCTCGTAGACGAGCCGGCCGACGGTCTGGCCGTGCTCGAGGATGAACGGCACCTCGTGGCTGCGCACCTCCAGCACCGCCCGGCTGCCGGCGCCGCCGGCGCCCGAATGGCCGAAGCCGGGATCGAAGAAGCCGGCATAGTGGACCCTGAACTCACCGACGAGCGGGTCGAACGGCGTCATCTCGGCCGCGTAGTCCGGCGGCACGTGCACCGCCTCGCGCGAAACCAGGATGTAGAACTCGTCGGGATCGAGGATCAGCTCGCGCGCGCCGCGCAGGCGCAGCGGCTCCCAGAAGTCGAGCACCTGGTGCGCGGCCTTGCGGTCGAGGTCGACCAGCCCGGTGTGGTGCTTGGCGCGGTAGCCGACCAGCCCGTCGCCGTCGCCTTCGAGGTCGATCGACAGGGCGATGCCGCCGCCCGATATGCTCGGCTCCTCGGCCGCGACCAGCGTCTCGCGGGCGTGCAGCCCGGCGAGCTCGATCTCGGACAGCACCGCGTTGCCGCGCCGGAAGCGGATTTGCGACAGGCGCGAGCCGGTGCGCACGACGATCGGGAAGGTGCGCGGGCTGACCTCCAGCCAGAGCGGGCCGGCATAGGCTTCCGCGATCTTGTCGAACTCGCGGCCGCCGTCGGTCATCACGCGGGTGAAGATGTCGAGCCGGCCAGTCGAGCTCTTCGGGTTGGCCGAGGCCGAGATGCCGTGCGGCAGCTTCAGCTCCTCGATCAGCGGCACGATGTAGACGCAGCCCGTCTCCAGCACCGCGCCTTCGGCGAGCGAAATCTCGTGCAGCTTGAGCCGTTCCAGCTTGTCGGCCATGCGGTGCCGGCCGCCCGGCAGGAAGCTCGCCCGCACGCGGTAGGCGACGTCGCCCAGCCTGAGGTCGAGGCTCGCCGGCTGGATCTGGTCGGCGTCGAGCGGACGCGACGTCGACAGCGCGCCGGCATCGAACAGCGCCGCGATGTCCCGATCCGGCAAAATCCCCGTCTGACGCACCGCCGATCTCCGCAGAACGGCAGGAGGTTTAATGAGGCCGCCGATTGACGCAAGCCGATGCCGGGTCTAAAGCACCTTTATCCCGTGGTGATTTGGCCGGTCGGCTTGCAGCCACGTTAAACAAGTCGCTAAAGGGCCGAACGACGAACCGGCATGCGACTTTCGCGGCCGGTTTTTTTGTTTTTGGGGCAGCAGCATGAGCGTGAAGAAGAACTGGAAGCCGGCCACCGAACTGGTGCACGGCGGCACGATGCGGTCGCAGTTCGGGGAGACCTCCGAGGCGATCTTCCTGACCCAGGGCTTCATCTACGAGACAGCGGAAGCGGCGGAAGCCCGCTTCAAGGGCGAGGAGCCCGGCTTCATCTATTCGCGCTACGCCAACCCGACCGTGCACATGTTCGAGCAGCGCATGTGCGCGCTGGAGGGCGCGGAGGACGCACGCGCCACGGCCTCCGGCATGGCGGCGGTGGCGGCAGCGCTGCTGTGCAGCGTCAAGGCCGGCGACCACGTCGTGGCCGCGCGCGCGCTGTTCGGCTCCTGCCGGTGGATCATCGAGACGCTGATGCCGAAGAACGGCGTCGAGACCACGCTGGTCGACGGCACGAAGATCGGGGAATGGGAAAAGGCCGTGCGGCCGAACACGAAGCTGTTCTTCCTTGAAAGCCCGACCAACCCGACGCTGGAGGTGATCGACATCGCCGCCGTGGCGCGGGTCGCCAACGCGGCCGGCGCCCGCGTCGTGGTCGACAACGTGTTCGCCACGCCGCTGCAGCAGAAGCCGCTGGAGCTCGGCGCCCATGTCGTCGTCTATTCGGCGACCAAGCACATAGACGGCCAAGGCCGCTGCCTCGGCGGCGTCGTGCTGTCGGACAAGAAGTGGATCGACGAGAACCTGCACGACTATTTCCGCCACACCGGCCCGAGCCTGTCGCCGTTCAATGCCTGGACGCTGCTCAAGGGGCTGGAGACGCTGCCGGTGCGCGTCAGGCAGCAGACGGAGAGCGCGGCCCGCATCGCCGACCATCTGGCCGGCCGCGAGGGCATCGCTCGCGTCATCTATCCCGGCCGGAAGGACCATCCGCAGGCCGACATCATCGCGCGGCAGATGAAGGGCGGCTCGACGCTGATCTGCTTCGAGCTGACGGGCGGCAAGAAGGCGGCCTTCGCCTTCCAGAATGCCCTCGACATCGTCGGCATCTCCAACAATCTCGGCGACGCCAAGAGCCTCATCACCCACCCAGCCACCACCACGCACAAGAACCTCGCCGAAGCCGCCCGCGAGCAGCTCGGCATCACCGGCGGCACGCTCAGGCTGTCGGTCGGGCTGGAGGACGTAGAGGACCTGATCGCCGACATCGACCGGGCGCTGGAGAAGGCGGCATAGCCATCAGGATGGCTGCTGCCATCTTGATGGCAGCAGCAGCCGGCCCTATCTTGGCAGTAAGGAGTGCTGCCATGGCCGAGCCTCAACTGTCAGTCCGAAGCGCGAAGGCGCGCGACATCGCGCATCGCCTCGCCTTGCGCGAGCGGCGCACCGTCGCGCAGATCGTCGAGCGGGCGCTGGAAGCTTACGAGTTTCGCGAAACGGGGCGCGAGCCCGCTGCGGAATTCTACCGGCGTCTGGCTGCGGAGAACGGGAGCGACGAGATCGATTTCGAAGAGGTGATTCAGGAATCGCGCAAGGTCAATCCGGGCATCGATCTGTGATCTTCATCGACACGAACGTGGTGTCGGAGACGATGCGCAAGCGGCCTGACCGGAAGGTTCTTGAGTGGCTTGAACGCCACGACCGGGAGATTGCGCTGTCGACGGTGGTCATCGCCGAGATAACATTCGGCATCGAAAAAATCGCCCACGATCAGCGCGCCGCCAGATTTTCCATTACCTTGGCCGAGATCCGGGCACGGCATGCAACCCGCATCTTCGGGCTTACCGAAGATGCCGCCATCGAGTGCGGACGCATCATGGGGGAAGCCTATCGGCGGGGCCGCGAAATGACGACTCCCGACGGCATGATCGCGGCCATCGCGCGGGTGAATGGCGGTCGACTCGCAACCCGCAATCTCAGGCATTTCGAGACCTGCGACCTCGACCTCGCCTCGCCCTGGGAGTTCTAGCGGCCGGCCGCCAGCTTCTTCGGCGCGACGTTCCGCCAGGCGATCTCCAGCAGGTGACGGGCGTCGTCTTCGGAGGCCGCGGCGAGGTCGAGCAGCGTCGAGCCCTTCAGGCCCCAGCCGCCGGGAACGGGCGAGACGACGCCCGGCATGGTCTCGGTGAACAGCCTCTGCTGGTCCGGCGTGAGCTTGACCATGGCGCGGCCGTCAGCCTCGCGCAGCGTCGCGAAGATCTTGTTGCGCACGCGGAAGGCGGCGACGTCGAAATGGCTGCTCTCGACCGCCTCGGGCAGCGCCAGGGCGAGCGCGCGGTATTGCGACTGCGTGATCATGGCCGGAACGTCCTCCATGCCAGAATGACGCGCGCGCCGGCGGTCCAGAAGGTCGCGGCGGCGAAGACGCAGGCGAGCACCGCGAACCAGGCCGGGAACAGGCAGAAGGCGGCGAAGAACAGGATCGTCTCGGTCGCCTCGGCGAGCCCGGTCGTGAACAGGAAGGAGCGGCGGCCGCGCGCCTCCCGCGTCAGGCCGCGCTTCTCGGCGATCGCGGCGAAGGCGAGGAAGCTCGCGCCATTGACGTAGAAGGACAGCAGCAGCACCGCACCCGCGACGGCGTTTGCCGCCGGGTCGAGCAGCACGAAGCCGAGCGGGAAGGCGCCGTAGAAGAGGAAGTCGAGCACGATGTCGAGATAGCCGCCGAGGTCGGTCGGCACGGCGTGACGGGCGATCGCCCCGTCGAGCCCGTCGAGCAGGCGGCTCGCCAGCATCGCGGCAAGCGCTGCCCAGACGAGGCCGAACGCGACGAGGGCGGCGGCGGCGAGGCCGAGCAGCGCGGCGGCGAAGGTCACCAGATCGGCCGAAACGCCGCGGCGCGCCAGCGCCGCACCCACGCGGTCGAGCGCCGGGTCGATGCGCCTGCGCGCCCAGCCGTCCAGCATGCCGTCTCCCTTCGCACGGCCGCAAATCCGGCCGGATCGCCTTTATGCTAGGCTGCACCGAAAATGGGAACCGCGATGTACCGGAGCGTGACGCGCAAGATCGAGGTGAGGGTCGAGCCGTTCTTCCTCGAGGAACGGTCCGAGCCGGACGAGAGCCGCTATTTCTGGGCCTACCGCATCACCATCGCCAACCGCTCGGACAGCGCCGTCAAGCTGTTGTCGCGCTACTGGCGCATCATCGACGGGGCGGGCCGCGTCGAGGAGGTGCGCGGGCCGGGCGTGGTCGGCGAGCAGCCCGAGCTCGATCCGGGCGACAGCTACCAGTACACGTCCGGCTGCCCGCTGACGACGCCGTCCGGCTTCATGGTCGGCCGCTACACGATGGAGGACGGCGCCGGCCGCACCTTCGAGGTCGAGATTCCCGCGTTCTCGCTCGACCTGCCCGGCACGGTCCGCACGATCAATTGAGCGTGCGGCCGGGCGCCTGGTCGCCGAACTCGGCCGGGTCGAAGAAATACTCGGTCGAGCAGAACTCGCAATTGACGCGGATGCGGCCGTCCTCGGTGCTCTCGACGATCTCCTCGGCCGTGAAGCCCGACAGGATCTCGCGGATCCTGTCGCGCGAGCAGGAGCAGTCGTCGACCACCGGCGTGCCGTCGTAGACGCGCACGCCGTGCTCGTGGAAGAGCCGGAACAGCAGCCGCTCGGTGCCGACCGTGGGGTCGGTCAGCTCGTCGATGTCGGCGGTCAGGAACAGCGCGCGCGCCGTCTGCCAGGCGTCGTCGGCCGGGCCGGAGAGGCCGGTCTCCGCGTCGTCGCCGTCGCCGCCGGGGAGATCCGGCTGGCGCATGCGCTCGGTCGACTGCGGCAGGAACTGGATCAGCGCGCCGCCGGCGCGCCAGTGCGCCGGCTGGCCGGCGTCGCCGCGCAGGCGCTGGCGCGCCACGCCCAGCCGCACCTCGGTCGGGATCTGCTCCGACTGGCGGAAATAGACGCGCGCCACCTCTTCCAGCGAGGCGCCGTCGAGCTGGACGATGCCCTGGTAGCGCTGCATGTGCGGCCCCTGGTCGACGGTGAGTGCCAGCACGCCGGTGCCGAGAAGCTGCTCGGGCGCGTCGTGCCCTGCCGCCACCGCCGCGTCGAGGCGGGCCTGGTCGTAGCGCGCGTAGGCGCGCACCGAGCCCGGCGTGCGCAGGTCGGCCACCAGCATGTCCACCGGCCCGTCGGAGCGGGTCTGGAGGATGAACTTGCCGTCGAACTTGAGCGATGTGCCGAGCAGCACGGTCAGCGCGACCGCCTCGGCCAGCAGGCGGGCGACCGGCTCGGGATAGTCGTGCCGGCCGAGGATCTGGTCGAGCAGCGGGCCGAGCTGGACGGCGCGGCCGCGCACGTCGAGCGCGCCCACCTCGAAAGGAACGACATTGTCATCACCGGCGAAGCCGAAATCGCCGAGCGTCGGAGCGTGTTCAGTCAAGTCTCAATTCCCGATTGCGCGCGCGGACAGGCTATCGGTCCGGCCGGGGCCGCGAAAGGTCCGCTGCAGGTTTTGCCGTCGAAGCCGGTCAGATAGGTGCGGCAGCAGTCGCCATCAAGCGCCGAAGCACCAGGCCAGCACCGCCTTCTGGGCGTGCAGCCGGTTCTCGGCCTCGTCGAAGACGACCGAATGCGGACCGTCGATCACCTCGTCGGTGACCTCCTCGCCGCGATGCGCCGGCAGGCAGTGCATGAACAGCGCGTCGGGCTTGGCCTGCTCCATCAGCCGCTCGTTGACCTGATAGGGCTGGAAGACGTTGTGGCCGCGCGCGCGGTGCTCCTGGCCCATCGACACCCAGGTGTCGGTGACGACGCAGTCGGCGCCCTTCACGGCCTCGACCGCGGAGCGCGTCACGTTGATGCGGCCGCCATTGGCGTTCGACCAGTCGATGAACCTGCCGTCCGGCTCGCTGCCCTCGGGCACGGCGATGTTCAGGCGGAAGCTGAAGCGCGCCGAGGCCTCGACCAGCGAGTGGAGCACGTTGTTGCCGTCGCCGGTCCAGGCGAACAGCCGGTCCTTCACCGGGCCGCGATGCTCCTCGAAGGTCATCAGGTCCGCCATGATCTGGCAGGGATGGGTGTCGTCGGTCAGGCCGTTGATGACCGGCACCGTCGCGTGCTGGGCAAGCTCCATCAGGCGCACATGCGCCGTCGTGCGGATCATGATCGCGTCGACGTAGCGCGACAGCACCTTGGCGGTGTCGGCGATCGTCTCGGAGCGGCCGAGCTGCATCTCTGTGCCGGTGAGCATGATCGTCTCGCCGCCGAGCTGGCGCATGCCGACGTCGAAGGAGACGCGCGTGCGGGTCGACGGCTTCTCGAAGATCATCGCCAGCACCTTGCCGTCCAGCGGGCGCTCGCGGGCGCCGGCCTTCAGCCGGGTCTTGCGGGCGCGCGCATCGTCGAGCATGGCGCGCAGTTCGGCGGCGGGAAGCCGCGAAAGGTCGGTGAAATGCCTGACGCTCATCGCTCGCGCCCCGCCTCAGGCCGCGCCGGCCGCGGTCGACAGCGACGCGGCGCTGGCGCGGATCGCGTCGAGCGCGATGCGGATCTCCTCGTCGGAGACGTTGAGCGGCGGCAGCAGCCGGATCACGTTCTCGCCCGCCGGAACGGCGAGGAAATTGTGGCTGCGGAAGGCGGCGTTGACCGTGCCGTTCGGCATTTTGCACTTGAGGCCGAGCATCAGGCCGACGCCGCGGACCTCCTCGAACACGTCGGGGAACTCGTCGACGATGCCGGCCAGGCCCTGCTTGAAGACCAGCGCCTTGCGCTTGACCTCGTCGAGGAAGCCGTCCTCCAGCACGACGTCGAGGACGGCGTTGCCGACGGCCATGGCGAGCGGGTTGCCGCCGAAGGTGGTGCCGTGCACGCCCGAGACCATGCCCTTAGCGGCCTCGTCGGTGGCCAGGCACGCGCCGACGGGGAAGCCGCCGCCGATGCCCTTGGCGATCGCCATCACGTCGGGGACGATGCCCGACCACTCGTAGGCGAACAGCTTGCCGGTGCGGCCGATGCCGCACTGGACCTCGTCGAAGACGAGCAGCAGGCCGTTCTTGTCGCACAGCTCGCGCAGGCGGCGCAGCTTCTCGGTCGGCACGGCGCGGATGCCGCCCTCGCCCTGCACCGGCTCGATCAGGATCGCCGCCGTCTCCGGCGTGATCGCCTTCTCGGCCGCGTCGATGTCGGCGAAGGGCACCTGGTCGAAGCCCTCGACCTTGGGGCCGAAGCCTTCCAGATATTTCTGCTGGCCGCCGGCGGCGATCGTCGCCAGCGTGCGGCCGTGGAAGGCGCCCTCGAAGGTGATGATGCGGAAGCGCTCGGGGTGTCCGTTGGCGAACTGGTAGCGCCGCGCCGTCTTGATGGCGCATTCCAGCGCCTCGGCGCCCGAATTGGTGAAGAACACCTTGTCGGCGAAAGTCGCCGCGGCCAGCCGCTCGGCGAGCCGTTCCTGGCCCGGCACGCGGTAGAGGTTGGAGACGTGCCAGAGCTTGTCGGCCTGGTCCTTGAGGGCCGCGACGAGATGCGGATGGCCGTGGCCGAGCGAGTTGACGGCGATGCCGCCGGCGAAGTCGAGATATCGGGCGCCGCTGGCCTCGATCAGCCAGGATCCCTCGCCCCGCTCGAATGCAAGTGGGGCGCGCGCGAATGTCTCGTACAGCGCCGAACCGCTCATTGCCTCTCTTCCGTTTCCCTTGTCCCGCGGCACGCGGGCTGTCAGCCAAAGATGTCCCGCGGCACGCGGGCCGCCAAATCAAAAAAGCCGCCCGGTGGGCGGCGCTGAGCATGGGTATATCAGGTCATTTCACCATGGAGTCAACGAAAAGCTGGCCTTCCGGGCCGGCACGGCCGGCTCGCACAACGCTTTGGCCCCGGCTGGCCCAAGTTGGGGAAAACCCCAAAAACCGATTCCCTGTGTCCCTGCGACTCTTGTCACCGAGTCAAGCGTTGCGATAGTTTGAGGCCGACATAACAAGATTTCGTGCGGCGGACTCTTTCACCAGTGTAGATGTGGTGGCCACCGGCCTTTGGACCGGGCGGTGAAGGATTCCGATTCCCGCATGGTTTCGCGAGGAGCGGATCCCGATGAACTGGACTGACGAACGCGTGGAGTTGCTGCGCAAACTATGGTCGGAAGGGCTGAGCGCGAGCCAGATCGCGGCCCAGCTCGGCGGCGTCAGCCGCAACGCGGTGATCGGCAAGGTCCACCGTCTCAAGCTCTCCGGCCGCGGCCGGGCGACCGCCTCGGCGCCGCGCGCCAAGAAGGCGAGCGCCGGGCCGGCCAAGACGGCCACGCGGCCGACGCGCACCATCACCGCCTCGATCGGCGCCACCGCGCTGCAGGTGCAGTTCGACGCCGAGCCGGTCGCCCGGCAGGTGCTGCGCCCGGTCCAGGACGTCGTCGTGCCGATCTCGCGGCGGCTGGAGCTGACCCAGCTCACCGAGCGCACCTGCAAATGGCCGAACGGCGACCCGCTCGCCGAGGACTTCAACTTCTGCGGCAACGACGTCGGCGAGAGCGGGCCCTATTGCGGCTACCACTCGCGGCTGGCCTACCAGCCGGCGGCGGAGCGGCGCCGGGCGCGCTGATCCGACGGGCGGGCAATCCCGCCCAAGCGGTGCGCCTCAGCGCGCCGCCACGTCCAGTGTCACGCTGTGGCTTTTGTCCTGCCGCGACCGCTCGGGCAACTGCTCGGCGGTGGCCGCGTAGTATATCGTCTCGGCGACGTTGGTCGCGTGGTCGCCGATGCGTTCCAGGTTCTTGGCGCAGAACAGGAGATGCGTGCACGGCGTGATGTTGCGCGCATCCTCCATCATCGAGGCGAGCAGTTCCCTGAACAGCGACGTGTAGACCGCGTCGATCTGGGCGTCGCGCTCGCGCACGGAGGCGAGCGTCGAGACGGCGCGCGTGGCGTAGACGTCCAGCACGTCCTTCAACTGGCCGAGCGCCAGCTCGGCCAGCGCCTCGAGCCCGCGCACGACGCGTACCGGCTGCTGCGCGGCGGTGATGGCCACGACGCGCTTGGCGTTGTTCTTGGCGAGGTCGCCGACGCGCTCCAGGTCGGCCGAGATGCGGATCGCGCCGATGATCTCGCGCAGGTCGTCGGCGAGCGGCTGGCGGCGCGCGATGATGCCGATCGCCTTCTCGTCGATCTCGCGCTCGGCGATGTCGAGCAGCAGGTCGTCGGCGACCACCTTGCGCGCCAGCGTCTCGTCGGCATGGACGAGCGCGGAGACGGACTCCTCCACCATCCGCTCGGCGAGCCCCCCCATCGCGGCGATGCGGCCGGACAGGTATTTCAGATCCTCGTCGAAGCTGCGGACGATATGCATTTCAAAGGCGCCTCCCGGCCCGCATGCCGGACCGCGGCAGGCACCATAGGCCAGTCCGATGACGGAAAAAAGAAAGCCGGTCAGGCGGCCGGCAGATGGACGGTGAAAGCCGCGCCGTGCCCCGGCTGCGAGGCGATCGACAGGCGCCCGCCGTAACGGGTCAGGATGTGCTTGACGATGGCGAGGCCGAGGCCGGTGCCCTTCTGGGCGCGGCTCGATTCGGCGTCGACCCGGTAGAAGCGCTCGGTGACGCGCGGGATGTGCTCCTCGGATATGCCCGGCCCGAAGTCGCGCACCGACGCCTCGACCTGCGGCCGGCCGCCGGCCGCCTGCGCCGGCGCACGCGCGACGGAGACGACGACGCGGCCGCCGGAGCGGCCGTACTTGATCGCGTTCTCCAGCAGGTTCTCGAACACCTGGGTCAGCTCGTCGCGGCTGCCCGCCGCCAGCACCGGCTCGGCCGGCAGGTTACGCTCCACGACGACGCCCGCTTCCGCTGCGAGATGGGTGAGCGTATCGGCGACGCCGGCGATGACCTCGACGAGGTCGGCGCTCTGGCCGGGTGCGGCGAGCGGCTTCATCTCCAGCCGCGACAGCGACAGCAGGTCGTCGATCAACCGGGCCATGCGCTCGGTCTGGGCCTGCATGATCTCGAGGAAGCGGGCCTGAGCCTTCGGGTCGTTCCGCGCGGGCCCGCGCAGCGTCTCGATGAAGCCGGCGATCGAGGCGAGCGGGGTGCGCAGCTCGTGGCTGGCATTGGCGATGAAGTCGGCGCGCATGCGGTCGATGCGGCGCGCCTCGCTCTGGTCGCGGAAGACCAGCACGAACAGCCCCGTGCCATCGCCGACCGGCGAAGCGGCGACGCGGAACAGCCGCTCGATCGGCGCGCGCTCGACATAGTCGACCGGCGCGGGATGGGTGGCGTCGTCGAGGGTCTGGCGGATCAGCTCCTGCATCTCCGGCGCGCGGAAGCGCAGGCGCAGGTCGACCCCGCGCAGGCTGCCGAAGACAGCCTCGGCGGCCGGGTTGGCCTGCACCACCGTCGCCGAACGGTCGAACACCACCAGCGGGTCGGAAACGGCGGCGGCCAACCGCAGCGCCGACAGGCGGTCGATGGGCGAGCGGACGGCGGTCGCCTCCGCCAGCCGCATGGCCCGTGTGCGCCAAGGCGTCAGCGCCGCCACGCAGGCGACGGCAGCGATTGCCGCAATCGCGACCAGCCACGAGCCGCCGGCGGCGAAGGTGACGCCGGCGATCGCAACCGCCGCAGCCGCGAGCGTCCAGCGCGCCTCAGCCAGCCGGCCGGCGGCGATGCGGGCGAAGCCCGCTGCGGCGCTTTCGGGATCGGCATCGCTCATCGTGGACCGCGGCTTCCCACTTGTTCGGCGAACCGCCCCCCAATAGCATGGCCGGCCGCAGCGGAAAGGATCTCATGCATGAAAAAGGACGAGGCCGGGCGCAAGGGCGGCAGGATCGAGCCGATCAAGCTCAAGGTGGCCGGCAAGGAGCGCATCTTCGACATCGAGGATCCGAACCTGCCCGACTGGATCAAGGACCATGAGATCAGCGCCGGCGGCTATCCCTACGACAAGAAGCTGAAGAACAAGGCCTACGAGAAGGAGCTCGAGCTCCTGCAGGCCGAGCTCGTCAAGCTGCACGCCTGGCTGCAGGCGAGCGGCGAGCGGCTGATGGCGCTGTTCGAGGGCCGCGACGCGGCCGGCAAGGGCGGCACCATCTTCGTCATCCGCCAGTATCTCAACCCGCGCTCGGCCCGCAACGTGGCGCTGCCCAAGCCGACCGACACGGAGCGGGGCCAGTGGTACTTCCAGCGCTATGTCTCGCAGTTCCCCACGGCCGGCGAGTTCGTGACCTTCGACCGCTCGTGGTACAACCGCGCCGGCGTCGAGCCGGTGATGGGCTTCTGCACGCCCGAGCAGCACCGCAAGTTCCTCGACTACGCGCCGCAGTTCGAGCTGTCGATCGTCCGCGACGGCATCCGCTTCTTCAAGTTCTACCTCGACATCGGGCAGGAGACGCAGCTCGGCCGCTTCCACGACCGGCGCCACAGCCTGCTGACCAACTGGAAGTTCTCCGACGTCGACGTCGCCGGCATGCAGAAGTTCGACGACTATTCCGAGAAGCGCAACCAGATGCTGGAGCGCACCCATACGCTCTACGCGCCGTGGACGGTGGTGCGCGCCAACGACAAGCGGCGGGCGCGGCTCGCCGTCATGCGGCGGCTGCTGCGCGAGACGCCCTACGAGGGCAAGGACGAGAAGGCCATCGGCGAGGAGGACCTGTCGATCATCGGCCAGGCGCCGGACTTCCTCGCGGCGAAGTAGGGCGACGGCGGCCGGCCGCGCCTACTCGAACTCGTGCTCGCGGAAACGTCCGCGCGGGTGCGGCGTCTTCTCCCACAGATGCGGCCTTAGGTAGCAACGGCACCAAAATTAAGGTGCTGAAATCGCTACGCTAATGCCGGTCCAAATGAAAGGACCGCGCTATGCGTGCATTGATGTGGGGACTAATCGCGTGGTGGATGCTTGCGGCTTCCAACCTGCTCATAGGTTCTGAGAACGGCGCGAGCGTGCTGCATTTTATGCGGCACCTCGGTTTCGGTTATATCGGCCACGCTGTAGCCTCCGGGCTTCCGGCGAGCGAACCAAAATTCGGTTTCGAATATCTCGCCAAAGAAAGTCTCGTATCGAAGAACGCCAGCGATTTCGACGCTGTGCCTGAGGCGGTTTTTGTAAATCGCGCTGACTTCAGCGGCCTCCTTTTCATCCCAGCATGGAAGCGTCCGTTCGCTAGATGCTCCCAAGGCATTCCAGCGTCGGAACTGCTTGCCGGTGAATGTGAGGGTGCTGAAATCGTATCCCGAGTTTGGAAGAGTGCTATCGTCAGCGAGGGCCTTGACGAACACCTTGTACCGAACCGCGAACCATTTAGCGGGCGTTTGCCCGGTGTTCTTGACGGTCAGGACGATGATCGGGTGGCCGCCCTGCTCGTTACCCCACGTGAATTCGGCGCTGTTCATGTGGAGGTAGGCACGGGACTGGTCGCGGCCAATCTCGCGGGCGATACGGTTGGCGTTGAAAGCAGCGGCAAGACTCCCGAAAACCAGCAGCGTGCCCCCAGTGGCCAAGCCAAGCTGCCACCAGGAAATCACCACGATACGCTGGGTCGATTCCGCCATAGACTGCTGAGCGGCGAGGTCGTCGCGCTCACGCTGATCGGCGTCATCTTCGCGGCGGCGGGTGCGCTCGGCTTCGCCGGGATTATCCACTATTCGGATTGGAAGCGAAAAGTCACCTGTGGTGCTGTGTTTGGCGCCAGCCTGCCCCTCACCGCCGGCTTCTATGGCTGGGCTATCAGCGGGCGATGGGACGGACTCCTGTGCCTGTGCTTCGCCTAGAAGCGCTAGTCCAAATGCAAGGATGACGACCCAACCGCGCTTAGGCATTGAAGCAAGAAAGCTGCCGTGAATTTCCCCCGAGACAGCTTATTACGGACGTTCACTTCCTTCTCGTCAACGCCTATGTCCGCCAGCTTGTCCACGAGCTGCGCATAGGTCACACCTTTCCGCTTCAACTCGGCTTTCAGGAGGTTAGCCGCTAGCGCCTCATAGTCCGTTCGTTCGGGCATTGTATCGCCTCCGATGCAAAACGTATCGCAGATGATGACTTATGCCCTTGCATGTCATACGTCAACGTACTATATCCGATACAGACGTATCGGAAACGATGACAAATGGCACAGCACTTCCTACTCTCCGCAGAAGCCCGCATCCTCTCTCTGAAAGAGATTTACAAGGGTGGCGAGGAAAAGGCTTACGAGACGTTCAAGTCTCTGCGCTGGACCGCCACCAAGGGCGAGCCGGTTTGCCCGAAGTGCGGGTGCCTGGATCATTACGACATTCCGACCCGCCGCAAGTTCAAGTGCGCCGCCTGCTACGCGCAGTTCAGCGTCACGAGCGGCACCATGTTCGCCTCGCGCAAGCTGTCCTTCACCGATCTGCTGGCGGCGATCTGCCTTTTCGTGAACGGCGCAAAGGGCATGTCGGCGGTCCAGTTCTCTCGCGATCTGGACGTGCAATACAAGACGGCTTTCGTGCTGGCGCACAAGCTCCGCGAGGCGCTTGCTGCCGAAACCGCTTCCGAAATCCTTGACGGCGAAGTCGAGATTGACGGTGCCTATTTCCAGAAAACCCCGCGTCAGGAAAACCGCATTGAAGATCGCGTTGACCGCCGCGTGAAGGCCAATCAGGGCGCGCGCCGCGTCGTGGTGGCGCTTCGCGAACGTGGTGGCCGCATCCTGTCGTTCGTGCGCAAGAGCGAAGCCGATGGCGTCGAAATCGCCCATGCCCGCATGGCTGCCGACGCGCACCTGTTCGCAGACGAGGCCTCGCATTGGGACGCGCTGGAAATGCAGTTCCGTTCGACCCGCATCAACCACAGCGAAAGCTATAGCGACGGCCACGGCAAGCATACGAATTGGGTCGAGAGCTATTTCAGCCGCCTTCGCCGCATGGTCGGCGGGCAGCATCACCACGTCTCGCATCGCTACTTGTATCAGTACGCGAACCATGCAGCGTGGCTTGAAGATCACCGCCGCCGGTCCAACGGTGCGAACGCGATGGCGTTGCTAGGCGGCGCGCTCAACCATCCTGTCAGCCGTGTGTGGGCAGGCTACTGGCAGCGGAACGCTACGTAACCCCTGTTGCCTATTTACAATAGCGTTAGGTATCACCATGATATAAGGAGCAACTATCACGGAGCCTCTGCGTTGACGGCAAGCGACAGCAATTGGACGAAGGCGAAAGCGACAGACGGGATTCGAGAGATAGCGCGATCTGCGCGTCTCACAATCTCCTACAAGCGCCACGCCATCAACCAAATGGCTGAGCGGGATTTGATCATATCGGATGTGTTGTACGTCCTGAAAAATGGATTCGTGCATATAGAACCTGAGCCGTCTACACGGTCTGGATACAACAAATACGGCATGGAGTGTACGTGTCCAAACAGCGGAAGTAGAGCAGTAAGAGTAATTGTTATCCCAGATAGAAAAGCATGTTTCCTGAAAATCATAACAGTCATGTGGGTTGACGAAGTCGCGACCCGCGCAGGAAACATCATTGGAGAGTCAGATGAGCACCCATCACTACACCGAAAGCGGCCTTCAGAACGTCTTCATCGACGGGCTGGACTTCGTCATTGACGATGACGGTGATGAAATCATCACGATTCCTGCGGTGAACGAACTTCACCACGTAATTGCTCTCGGCATCATTTCGCATAAGCACGGAATGAGCGGTGACGAACTGCGTTTCCTGCGTACCGAAATGGGCTACACGCAGGCAGAATTGGCTGAGCTTGTTCACCATGACAAGCAGTCGATTGGCCGTTGGGAGCGTGGTGAGTATGAAATTGATAGCACCGCCGAAGCGATCATCCGTCGCTTGGCGATTGAGAAGCTGAATCTGAATACCGACTCCGGGATTGATGAGCTTTCGAGGCGCAGCATCCCCACCGTCCAGCCTCAGCCGATCAACATTAGGCGGGCCAACGACAATGGCGGCTATCAGCTGATGGCTGCGTAAGCCGCATACGGCGCTAGCGCTCCTAGCGCCGTATGCCCCATGCCATGCAGCCATCGTCGGGCCGCATCGTTTTTAGCGGCAGCTTGTGGCACACCTTCCGAACGCGAGTGATCCACTGCTTGCTGTCGCGGCCGGGACGCATCGCGTAGCCCTTGCCGGCAAGCACCCGTTCCGTGATCTGGCGCGCCGTCAACGGCTCGTTAGCTTCGCGCAGGGCGGTCGCCACGGCACGCTGTAGCTCGCCGCGTCGGAACATGGCTTCGCGCCGGAAGTCTCGCGTGATGGCGTCTATGTCGCCGTCGAAGCCGATCACGTTCACAAGCACCCGGTCAATTGCCGCAATGTCGGCTTCGATGGTGGCCACGTCACCTTCCTTCAAGCGAAGGCTGCGCAGCCGCCGCGCGCGCCAGGTGAGCAGCCCGTTGATCGTGATGGCATTGCCGCGCGAGCGCTGGCGGCTGACGTTGTGTTCCTTGCGAGGCATAGCGCCGATTGTAGTGGAATCAGCGGCTTAGGTCTCGCGCCAGCTTGGTGCCTTTGATACATAAGGCCGCACAGATGCGGGTCCCGGTAGAGCTGCCAGAGCGCCCGCCAGGCGGCGACCGACAGCAGCATCCAGTAGACCGGCATGAACAGCGCGATCAGCGGCAGATGGCGCTTCTCGCGCCCGCGCAGGGTCGAGCCGCCGAGCAGCAGGAAGGCCGCATAGCCGAGCGCGATGTTGGCGACGTCGAGGCCGAGCAGGGCCGAATGATAGGTGGCGAAATGGCCGCCGCCGAGCAGCGCCAGCACGAGATAGAAGATGGTGACGAGAAGCAGCGGGTGGGCGAGCGCGGAGACCACCATGCCGGCGAACAGGATCTGCGAGACGATGAACGAGGCCGCGCCCAGCTCCGAATAGAGCCGGCGCGGATCGCGCATGTGGACCAGCCAGGTCTGGATCCAGCCCTTGAACCAGCGGGTGCGCTGCGGCAGCCATTCGGCGAGCGTCTCCGGCGCCACCTCCCAGGTGGGCAGCGAGATCGTCTCGGTGCGGTAGCCGAGGCGGCGCAGGCGCAGGCCGAGATCGGCGTCCTCGGTGACGTTGAACGGGTCCCAGCCGCCGATCACCTCCAGTATGTCGCGGCGGAAATGGTTCGACGTGCCGCCGAGCGGCAGCACCAGCTCGTTGCGCGACAGGAACGGCAGCATGCCGTTGAACAGGCCGGAATATTCGAAGGCGAACATGCGCGCGAGCAGGCCGCGGTCGCGGTTCGAGATGGCGAGCGGCGCCTGCACGCAGGCGAGGTCCGGCCAGGCGTCCTCGAAGCGCTGCCAGGCCTCGACGAGCTGGAACGGGTGCGGCCTGTCCTCGGCGTCGTAGAGCGCGACATAGTCGCCGGTGACCATCTGGAGCGCGTAGGCGAGCGCCTTGGGCTTGGTGCGCGGTGCGCTCTTCGGCACCTCGATCACCTCGACCAGCGGCCGCAGGTCCTGGGCGCGGATGGCGGCGATCGTATCGGCGTCGTCGGCCTCGCAGACCAGCTTGATCTCCAGCTTGCCGCGCGGCCAGACCAGCCGTCCGAGCGCCACCAGCAGCTCGGGCACGATCTCGGCCTCGCGGTAGAGCGCGACGAGCACCGAGTAGCGCGGCATCTGCTTGGGTCGCAGGGCCGAGAATGTCGGCGAAGGCTGGGGCGGCCCGCGCCGCACGGCGAGCAGCCGGAGCACGACGCAGGCCATGAAGAAGAGCGAGAAGAAGACGTGGACGGCGAGCGTCGCCTCGCCCGAGGCGACGAAGAACAGCGCCGCGTACAGTCCCACCAGCGCGCCGGCAAGGAAGCCCTGCCTGCCCTTCATGACGATGCGCGCCGAGCAGGCCGGCAGCACGTCGAACAGCGCATGGGTCGCCCGCTGCAGCAGAGCCCGCTGGCAGCGCTGCTCGACGGCTCGGCGCAGCGCCCGCGGCGTGACGATGCGCAGCCTTGCGGCGAGGTCCGGCCGGTCGGCGGGCAGGCCGCGCAGCCGGCCGAACTCGCGCTCGTCCGGCGCGATCAGGATCAGCGACTGGCCCGACGGCACATGCAGGCGCGCCGTGCGCACGCCGTCGCGCAGGCGCAGCGCGGCCAGCCCGTCGCGCTCGCGCATCACCAGCGCGTCGGCATCGACCTCGTCGAGGAAGGGCAATGCGAGCACCCGGGCGACCGCGCCGTAGAAGGCCTGCTCCGAGACCGCGCCGCTGGCCAGCAGCTCGGCCGCGAAGGTGGTGCCGTTGATGGCCGCGCGCAGCTTGCTCTTGGCGTTGAGCAGATGTTT
>JAFKJY010000154.1 GCA_017305835.1 Hyphomicrobiales bacterium | reverse complement strand
CGTATCTTCGCAATCGTCTCCACGACCAACATCCAAAACAAATGCCTCCGATCAAACCGGAGGCAGTGTGAAACACCTGCCGTTACAGGGGTCCCTTTTGGATGCCGATCACCCCTGAAACGGGGTCCTTATTCCACGCCGAAACACAATACCGTTCGCGAACGAGCGATACGCGGGGCGCTGTCAGGCTCGGCGTTCAACCAGTCTGAAAGGCTACGAGGCAGATCTCATTCTGGCGGCGCGGCTATAGAGCTATGACGCGACCGCTCAAACGACGGCTGGGACCTGCGTCCCGGACCCGACGGCGCCGTAGACGGTTAGTGACAGGCGCTGCTCAACTTAGTCCGATTCCACTCCGCGCCATAGGCCCGGATGACCATCGCGGCCGAAGTGAGGTCCAGCCCGCCACCGTAAGCGAGCCGGACGGCGTCCTCAGGCTTGATTGCAATCGAGGCCCAGAACAGGCCGAGCCGAACGGCATCCTCGGGCATAAGATGTAGCGTGCTCTCCGCTGTGTCCATCGTGCTTCTCCCTTGCCGTTGGGAGTCACGGATGCCTACGTTCGCGAGGACGTGCAGCGCCTCGAAAGGTAGGCGGTTCGAAGGGGTTATACCCCTCGGGCCTTCAGCCCCTTGCGGCTCTGGAGCGGTCGGCCACCTCCAACAGGGCCATCTCGATCAGGTAGACTATGTAGTCGCTATCCGCTACCGCATGGGCATGGTCGCGTGCGCCGGTAAGCTCGATCAACAGGCGCTCTAGCCTTTCGGCATCCCTGCCCTTCCTGCGATTGCGGGACGGTTGGATCATGGCAGGTGTCGCCATCAGTTCCTCCCACCCACGCATCACTGCAGGAGCAGAATTGCCCTACATTAGATTCGTGTCAATCACCTCGGCTGGCATCGCGATCAAGAATCCGTTGGACCTCAAGTCGAACAGCCCTAGCAAATGACTTGACCACAGAGGTCTTCTCGATCTGCTTTGATCGATCCAAAGCTTCCTTCGCGTAATGATCGACCAGCTTCTGCGCGGCGTCTTTCACGCGACTGATATCTAGTGGAGGGCCCACCATTGGCTCAGACCAGTCGACTGCTAGTAGCCCCCTTAGCCGAATGCTGATGCAAGATTATTGCACTGCATTAAGTAAGATGTCGAGCCAGCGTTAACCGGAGAGGACATTCTCCATCCAGCCGCCGGGATCAGAACCGTAGAGAAGGCGGCGATGACGGCGCGCGTGTGGACCAGCCTGCGCGGAGGGCCGAGCTGACGCCATGCTGGATCGATCCGGTCCGCGTAGCGTACCCAGGGAACTTTCCGGAACATCAAAGAGCGTTGGTTTCGGCTGGTAGCTTGCGACGGAAGGGTTGCTGAGCTCTAGTGAGTTCCGCCGCCTCAGGCTGGACGGCCGGCTGATGACAGCGGGCGCGATGACCTCCCAAGACCGCGCACGCGCATCGGCCGGCCGCTGTTGCGTCGGTCGTCATTTTCCGCCTGGCTCTCAGCAATGGAGGCGCGCTCGTCTGTACCCCCGTTGGTTAGCCGCGATGTCCACTCGTATGCCCTTTTAGCGGCGGGTGATTGCCTTCTTCGTTCATCATCATGACGCCGTCGAAGGCGGAGAACTTCGTCACCAGCGCGGGATCGAGGCCCGCCTCCGCCTCGACGACGGCCTTGGCCATCATATCCGCCTCCTCGGCGGTTAGACCGAACTGCCGAAGCGACGCGGCCTGTTTGAGGGCGTCGCCGCTGCACAGGACCAGACGCCACTGGTCGCCGTGGCGGCGTAGAAGCGCGCGACCGCCCATGTCGCCCTGCGCCCAGCCCGCCACGGCGATGCTGCCGTGGACCGTGACCGGTTCGACGGTGAGCCGTGCATCCGGCCTGTCGAACTGCGCCATCATCAGATGCCGGATGGCTCCGGCATCGGCATTGTCCGCCATGGCCGGCCCGGAAAGAGCAAAGGCGGCGGCGAGCGCCGCGGCAGAAAGCCACATTTTGAGGGGTTTCATCAGCGTTCCTTTCCTGTGATGAAGTTGGTCGACCTTACGGCCTGATCTCGATGCGGCCGTCGAGCTGCGCGATATCGAAGTCGCTGATCAGCACCTCGACACTCACGTTCCATTCTCCCGGCAGGGGCAGGACGACACCGTCGGCCCGCCATGTGCCGTCGCCGGGCTTTTCGGCCTTGCGTCTGAATGGTTCGATGCCGGCTTTCGGATTGGCGAAGACGAACGCCACCTCCTTGGCATCGAGCGGCCCGAACTCTCCCGTCATGACCATGGCCGAAACGCTTACCGAACCGGCTCGGCCGGGTGTCACGGACAGGTCGGCCATGGCCTTGGCGGTGTGGATATGCGTCGTCGCCGGCGCGGCGGCAGCCGCAGCCAGCGCGCGCGGCGGCGGTGTGAAGCGCCACAGAGCGGCCACGCCGAATATGAGGAGCACGATGAACGTCTCCGTGGCGATCGCGCGCACCAGCCGGCGTGTCGCGGAAGGATCGCCCGCTTCGGTCGGCGCGGTCAGGAACCAGCGATTTACGACGGCGAGCAGGAACAGACCCGCGAGCAGCACGAACTTGGCCAGGAACACCTGCCCGTAGGCGGTGTGGAGCAGTGCCGCGGGCTCCTGAACCTGCACCACCGCCAGAACGATGCCGGCAAGGATGAGCATGGCGACGATCGCGGGGATGATACGCGAGAACCGGCGCAGCCCCGTCACCGCTCCCGGTTGGCCCCTACGCAGAGCCAGCCCGAGCGGAGCCAGCGCGCCGATCCACACGGCGATCGCGGTGGCGTGCAGGAACACTGCCGGGCGCATCAGCCATTGCGGCGATGCCGCACTCGCATGCCCGGAGAGCGCCAGCGCGACCCCGGCCACAAGCCATGCGGCGACGGCCGCCACTTTGGCGGCAAATCCTTTCAGGACGAGCGCACCGCCCGCCAGCGCAAAGGCGACGAGGGCGGCAACGACGGTGCTTCCATAGCTGGTGCCGAACGCGGTCGACCAGACCACGGGCTCCATCACGCGGCCCGCCTGTGCTCCAAGCGCGTCCAGCCCCTGGAAGCCGAGCGAGACGATGGCGCCGACCGCGCCGAGCAGAAGCGTCGCCGCGATGAAGCCATCCGCAGCATCGGTGCCCGGCATCAGGATACGGCGGGCAAACACGCCGCCGACCCCAATGAACAGGCCGACATAGAGCATGACCTTGCTCAGCCATAGCCAGCCGCGCACCGTCCAGTCGATCTGTTCTTCGGACACTGGAGCATTGGCGCTCACCTCGCCGATCGAGAAGACGACCGAGCCTCCGACCGGATGCCCGTCGGCCGACACGACGCGCCAGCTCAGCACATGCGTGCCGCGATCGAGGTCGCTTGGTGCCTCGATCTCTACGGTGCGGTCCTTCACCACGAACCGGTCGAGCGGGACCGATGAGCCATCCGGCCGCACCAGCCGCAGCGACAGTGGCGACACCGGCTCGCTGAACGTCAGCGAAAGCCGTTGCGGCGCGGTCTCGACCACGGCTCCGTCCTGCGGATCGGTGGCGTTCAGCGATGCATGCGCCCATGCCGCTCCGGCGTGCACCAGCGCTGCCGCAAGCATCAGCGCCAGCAACCACGCAAGGCGATGCAAGCGTATCTGGAAGGCTGCCGTCATGTCGTTCCCCCCGGGAATGCGTGGTGAGGGTGGCGCGCTCCATGGCACGCCACCCCTCTCGATTAGTGGCCGCCGGCCTTTTCGAGGAGCTTGATGCCGGGCGCCGGCTTCTGCAGTTCGTCGCTCGACTGGCCCGCGGCCGGAATCTCGATCCAGCGCGCCGCCGCCCCGTCCGGGCATTCCTGCACGACCGGGAAGTAGAGCGTGCTGCCAGCCTCCAGGTCGGCACCGAGCGAGCCGCGGACGACGAACTCGTCATATTCGTCGTCGAGCAGGTTGCCGCCGCTCCACACCACTTCGGTGACGCCCTCCGTCATCTCGGTGCCGTGGTTGTTGTAAGGCTTCTCGTATTTGCCGATCACCTTCTCCAGCTTCCAGCCCGGCTTCGGCATCGGCTTCACCGCGTAGTAGCCCTGCGGCACCTTCACGCGCACGACGTTGGTCGCCTTGCCCTCGCAGCCATGCGGCACACGGAACACCGCCTTGTAGGTCGAGCCGACGGGCGCCTCGCCCTTTTCGAGCGTCACATGAGCGAATGCGGGCATGGCCGCCATTCCGAGCGCAGCGCCCGCGATCGCGAGTTTCTTCAACATGGTTTTCTCCTTGGTCAAAGCCGGCACCCCCTGCCGGCAGGGTTTGCACGGGCCGGGCTTCCTGCCCGATCCGCATGATGTGCGGCCGCAGCACTTGCGGCCGAACGACGTGCTCGAGGCGTTCAGGCGCGTGCGATGCCCGGCAAGATATGGTGGACGAGGATCGCCACCTGACCGAACAGCCATGCGATGACGAGCGCATCCTTCGCGCCGATGCCGTCCCGATGCAGATCGAGCAGCGCCGCCGCCGCTTCCGGAGAAACGGCCGAGGCCCCGACGAGAAAGACGAGCCCGGCAGCCGCGCCCGTGAGGAAGGTCAGGACGACCTGCGCCCGCGGGCTGGAGCCGGCGATGCGATCCGGCTTCATGCCGTGCCCGCTATGAGGTTGCGCAGCTTCTGCAAGCGTATCCCCATGTCTTCTCCGTAGTTGATCGTCCCGGTGAACTGCCCTTGCGCGTCCATAAGGAAGATCGTGGCGGTATGATCCATGGTGTAGTCGCCATCCTCGGTCGCCACCTTCCGGTAGTAGACGTAGTATTCCTTGCCGACCGCGGCGATCTCGTCCTCGGTGCCCGTCAATCCCGTTATGTGTTTGTCGAACGACTGCAGATAGCGCGCCATAAACTCCGGCGTGTCGCGCGTCGGATCGACGGAGATGAACAGCACCCTCAGCTTGTCGGCGTCGGGGCCGAGCGTCTTCAGCGCCTCCGTCATCTCCCACAGCGTGGTCGGACATACCTCTGGGCACCGGGTGAAGCCGAAGAACACGGCAAACGGCTTGCCGCGCAGATCGGTGTCGGAGAGCTTCGCTCCGGTCTGCGTGGTCAGGGTGAACGGGCCGCCGATCGGTGCGACGTTGTTGACGGCCGTCTGCACCGTCTTGGGCCAGATGAGCATGACCCCCGCGCCGAACACCATGAACACGAGACACCCTATCGCGACGGCCGTTCCAATGCGCCTTGCTCTACTCGGGCCATCAGTCTCCGACGTTGTCATGGCCGCCTCCCATGGAATGGTCTTTCATGGCGTTGCCCCCCATCGCATCCACCGTGTACTCGACCTCGACGCTGCCGGCCTTCTCGAAGGTCAGCGTGCCCTTGAAGGTTTCGCCCTCCTTGATCGGCCGCTTGAGGTCCATGAACATGATGTGGAAGGAGCCGGGCTTGAGCGCGACCTCGCCATCGGCCGGGACGTCGAGCCCATCGGCGAGCTGCCTCATGGTCATGACGCCCTTGTCGTCGACGGCCATCTCATGAACCTGCGTCACGCCGGCGATCTCGCCGGTGGCCGAGACGAGCCGATCGGGGAACGAGCCATGGTTCTTGAGGACGAGGTAGCCAGCCGCGACCTTGGCGCCCTCGGGCGTGGCGCGCGACCAAGGTTGGACAATCTCGATATCGCCGGCCTTGAACTCATGCGCCCAGAGCGGATGGCTCAAAGCGAACAGCAGCATCAGCGACAAGCCGATGGTTCCGTGCCGTTCCGCGAAGGAGTGACGACGGGAAAGCGGATAGGACTTCAGGGCGATGCGCGCGGCATCGCGGATGGAATTGCGCATTGATTGCATGCTCCGATGGCGCCCGCGCGGGAAGCGCAGGGGCGAATTCTGACGGGAACCGGCGCGCGCAAACGCGACGCCGGGCGGATCAGGCCGTCAGAGGAGGAGCGCGGGGGCTGCCAGGATCATGGTCCGGGCCATCGACATGGAACGAATGGCCAAGGCCGAAGCGGATATCGACCGAAGGCAGCGGCTTGTTTAAGCCGGTGCCATCTGCCGCCGCCACGGCAAGCAGGGGCGACACCATGCTGCAACCGAAGGCGCAGCAGTCGGGCAGTTTGGAGTGACCGCCGTTGGGCGTCGCGCCGCCGTGATCGACGCTGGTGACGCAGAGCGGATTGCCGAAGGCGTCCAGGACCGGCATTGCGCCGACCGCCCACGCCGACAGGAAGGATTGCAGAACGAGCACGCAAGCCGCGACAAACGCGACCTTCGACCCTCGCCTGTTTCTCATCTCGTCCAAGCGTCACCTCTGGCGCGTTTGATAACATGCCCGTGAACCGGAAGGGAGCTGTGCGGCCTGCGGCAAAAGAGCGGAGGTCTGGCAGCAGCAAACCGATCTCCGCTGGCGCGGCGGGTCGCTTGCCTGCCAGCCGGGTCAGCCGTGTTCGCCCGAACCCGTGTCGATCAGCTTCCGAACCGCCCTGTTGTATGGGCCGTACATCATGTTCACACGGTCGTGGTTCTGACGGACGGCTCTCGGCCATGTCGACTTGATGTACGACAGGATCGCGACCAGCTCGGCATCGCTGACGATCCCCTTGAACTTCGGCATCAGCTCCGGATCGAGGGGTACGCAGTTCGCAACGGCGACGCCATCGCGAACGAGCTGGAACAGCGCAAAATCGGGATGCTCCCAAGTATGGCCCGAAGCATCGTGCAGCGGAGGAGCCTTTGCGGACGTGTTGACCGTCGGCTTCACCGATCCATCCGGCATACCGTGGCAGGAAGCGCAGTGGCTCGCATAGAGCACGCGTCCGGCCGCCGTCACCGCTGGATCGCGCCATTGCAGGAAGCCATCGTCGTCCTGTGTGGTGAGGACGCCATGCAATCCCCAGCCGGCTGCGCCGACCAAGCACAGGAATGCTATCGTGTACGCAGCCCGCACCAGCATAAGGGCATTTTCGGTGGTTTCTCAAACGATGCCAAGACCACAGCCGCACTTGTGCGCGGTGATCTTGCCCATCCGCGAGCAGCCTTGCTCGACAATCCAGCTACCTGGCGTCCTTGTCCCAACTCGTGTCATCGAGCGAGACAGCGACGCGAAAGCCAAGTGCGTTGAACCGTTCGTCGGACCCCTCCTCCGCCGTCCACATGCCGTCGCTGGCCTCCGGCACATAGCCGAACAGCAGCCGCTCCGAGGCGCGCATGGAGAACTGCGTCAGCTCGTAGTCGCCGCCGCGCGCCACGAAGACCACGCAGTCCTTCTTCGTCCATGGCGAGCCGTCGGTCGGCGCGCCTTCATAGCTTTCGTGCAGGCAGTCCTCGACCGCCTCCTGCGCGTTGCCGGCCATGTCGTAGAGGCCCCAGGGATTGGGCTTGTAGGAGCCGACCTCGGCCGTCCAGCCGGGATGGATCTTCTCCGCGCAGGAGGCAGCAGGCGCGGCCTGGTAGCCGGACTTGCGGTCGGCGAAATTGGCGTAGTCGCAGGTCTTCCTGAAATCGTCGCCCCAGAAATTGATCGTGTCGGTGCCGGCGCGATAGGCATATTCCCATTCCGCCTCGCTCGGCAGGCGGTAGTGCCTGCCGCTCTTCAGGCTCAGCCAGGCGAGATATTGCTTGATCTCGTTGCGCGAGACGCAGCCGGCGGGCTGCCTGGCGGTGACGGCAAGCCCCGGCTGCGCGTAGGAGCCGTCGGCGATGACGATCACATAAGGCGCGGCCGGCGACTTGTCGCCGCCGGGCACGAGCGTGCCGGAATATTTGAAGGCCTGCGGACCGCTCTCCATCGTGCGGATGCCGCATTTGCCGCCGACCGGCACGCCGGTCTCCTTCGTGAAGGCGTCGAACTCCTCGACCGTCACCTCGAAGCGGCCAATGGCGAAGGGATAGCCGATCGTGACCTCGTGTCGCGGCAGCGCCGCCTGCACATATTTGAGCTGCTTCACCTCCTTGGCGCTCGAGCCCATCATGAAGCCGCCGGCCGGCAGCGGCACCATCTCGGGACAGGTCTCGCAATCGCGGAACGGCTGGCCGGCGCCGCCCGTCGGGGCGCCGGCGGCCGGCGCCGACGCGGCGGCTGCGCCGGAACCGGCCGCTGCGGTCGCGGTGCCATCCCCGCAGATCTCGATCGCGGCGCGGGTGAACTTCGCCGAAGCCTTCAGTCCGAATTCGGCGATCCTTGCGCCGTCGCCATTCTCCAGCTTCAGGCCGGAACCCGCGCCGAAAGCGCGCACGAAGGCGACCGGAGCATTGCCCGACAGCACCCATGCTGTGTTTCGGCGTGGAATAAGGACCCCGTTTCAGGGGTGATCGGCATCCAAAAGGGACCCCTGTAACGGCAGGTGTTTCACACTGCCTCCGGTTTGATCGGAGGCATTTGTTTTGGATGTTGGTCGTGGAGACGATTGCGAAGATAC
>JAFKJY010000051.1 GCA_017305835.1 Hyphomicrobiales bacterium | reverse complement strand
TTCGCCTCGGCCAGCGACTTGCCCTGCTCCAGCGTCAAAAGCTCGGCCAGAGCCTGGCTGTTGTCCATGATCGCGTCGTGCAGCTTGCGCAGCAGCTTCGAGCGGTCGAGCGCCGAGGTCCTGCGGAACTCCACGAACGCAGCCTGCGCAGCCTCGATCGCCCGCTTCGTCTCCGCCCGCCCCGCCTTCGGCACCGTCCCCAGCTTCTTGCCCGTAGCAGGGTTCACCACATCCAGCGTCGCCCCGCCATCGGCCCCAACCCAATCCCCACCAATCAGATTCCCCTCTCGCAAAAACGGATTCGTCTTCTGGAGCATGGCATGTTCTCTCATTTGAGCAGCGCGGCGCGTCCGGGCCGGTGGCCCGTTTTCCAGGCAGGCGCCGACAGGATCGTCAGGCGTGGGCGGCGGGCGCGCTGACGGAGCGCCCGCTGGCGGTGTCGAACAGGTGCATGCGGCCGAGATTGAAGCGCAGCTTCAGCGCCGAGCCGGGGGCGGGGCGCACGTCCGGCCGCACGCGGGCGGCCACCGGGTGGCCGGCGACGGTGGTGAAGACCAGCGTGTCGGCCCCGAGCGGCTCGACCACCTCGACCAGCGCCGGCACGTCGACATGGCCGGCCGGGGCCTTGTCGGTCAGCGCGACCTCGACGTCCTCGGGACGCAGGCCGAAGACGAGGTCGCCGGCCTCCGGCAGCCGGCCGGCGGGGACCTGCACCACGTCCGACGAGGAGCCGAGCCGCAGGCCGCGCGCGCCCTCGCGCTGCACGGGGATCAGGTTCATGGTCGGCGCGCCGATGAAGCCGGCGACGAACAGGCTAGCTGGCGCGTGATAGACCTCGTCGGGCGTGCCGATCTGCTCGATATGGCCGCCATTCATGACGACGACGCGGTCGGCGAGCGTCATCGCCTCGACCTGATCGTGGGTGACGTAGACGGTGGTGACGCCGAGGCGCTGGTGCAGCTTCTTCATCTCGATGCGCATCGAGCCGCGCAGCTTGGCGTCGAGATTGCTGAGCGGCTCGTCGAACAGGAAGACCTGCGGGTCGCGCACGATGGCGCGACCCATGGCGACGCGCTGGCGCTGGCCGCCGGAGAGCTGCCTGGGCCGCCGCTTGAGATAGGGGTCGAGCCCCAGCACGGCGGCCGCCTCGCGCACGCGCCTGTCGATCTCCTGCCGGGGCACGTTGCGGTAGCGCAGCGAGAACATCATGTTCTCGTAGACGTTCATGTGCGGGTAGAGCGCGTAGTCCTGGAACACCATGGCGATGTCGCGGTCGCGCGGCTCGACCTCGTTGACGACGCGGCCGTTGATCAGGATCTCGCCGGCGCTGATGTCCTCCAGCCCCGCCAGCATGCGCAGCGAGGTCGACTTGCCGCAGCCGGACGGGCCGACGAGGACGATGAACTCGCCGTCGGCGATCTGGAGGTCGATCGCGTGGACGACCTCGAGCGTGCCGTAACGCTTGACGAGCTTGCGGAATTCGACCGTTGCCATGGTTCAGGCCCTGTTCCCGGATGATGCGTCGGCGATGCTGCGGAAGCGGGACGCCGCGGCGTCGGCGGTCCGCACCAGCATGGCGAAATCGTTGGCGACCGACACGAAGTCGAAGCCGGAGCGGATGTGCCGCTCCGAGATCTCGTCATTGGGCGCCAGCACGCCGACCGCCTTGCCGGACGGCCGGCAGCGCCGCAGCCCGTCCTCGATCGCGGCGGTGACGTCGGGATGCGCGGCCTGGCCGGTCAGCCCCATGCTGGCGGCGAGGTCGCCGGGGCCGAAGAAGACGGCGTCGACGCCGTCGACGGCGGCGATCTCCTCGCAATGCGCGAGGGCTTCCGTCGTCTCGATCTGGACGATGAGGAACAGCGATTCCGGCGCGCGCGTGGCGTAATCCTTCAGACGCGTGTAGCGGCTCGCCCGGTGCATCGCCGCCACGCCGCGGCGTCCGGCCGGCGGATAGCGCATCATCTCGACGGCGCTGCGGGCCTCGGCGGCGCTCTGCACATAGGGCAGCATGATCGTGCAGACGCCGGCGTCGAGATGCGCCTTGAGCAGCAGCGGGTCGTTCCACAGCAGCCGCACGATGGGAATGGTCGGGGTCGCGGCCAGCGCGCGGCAATGCGCCATCGCGTCGTGCAGGGAGACCGGCGCATGCTCGCCGTCGACGAGCAGCCAGTCGTAGCCCGACCAGCCGAGCGCCTCGCTGCCGTCGACCGAGTTCATCATCGACCAGATGCCGATGAGGGGACGTCCGGCCGCGAGCGCCGTGCGGAACGCGTTGGGGCGGACGGAGTGGATGTCGGTGCTCATGATGTCTTCCTGCGATGCCTTTCCTGGTTCACGTGCTGCCCCGCACGACGAGCTCGAAGCCGAGATCGAACACGGTCTCGGTGGCCTCCACGCCGGCGAAGCGCTGGAGCAGGACCTCGGCGATCTTGACGCCGATGGCGCGCCGGGGCGGGCGGATCGTCGTCAGCGCCGGCTCGGTGGCGGCGGCGAAGTCGATGTCGCCGCAGCCGCACAGCTTCAGCCGCTGCGGCACCTGCCAGCCGTGCCGGTGCGCCTCGAAGATGGCGCCGAGCGCCATCACGTCGTTGGAGCACAGCACCGCGTCGACGTCCGGGTGGGCGTCCATGAGCTGCGACAGCGCCTTGGCGCCGCCCACCGCCGTCGCCTGCTCCGGCACGCTCACCTCGGCCGGCGGCGCGAAGCCGCACTCGGCCGCGGCCGCCATGAAGCCGGCGCGGCGGTCGCCGGCGCGGTAGTCGCTGGAGAGCATCGCCCCGATGAAGCCGAGGCGGGTCGCGCCGCGCTCTATGAGGTGGCGGGCGGCCGCGGCGCCGGCCGTGCGCTGGGAGAAGCCCACGACGGTGTCGATCGGCCGGTCGGACAGCTCCCACATCTCGATGACGGGGATGTTGGCGTCCAGCAGCATGCGCATCGTGCCGCGGCTGTGGCGGCAGCCGGTCACCACGATCGCGGCGGGAGACCAGGCCAGCAGCGAGGCGACGAGCTGCTCCTCCGTCTCCAGCCCATAGCGGCTGTTGCCGATCAGCAGCTGGTAGCCGCTGCCGGCCAGCCCCGACTCCATCCCCTCGAGCGTGTTCGAGAAGAAGGCGTTGATCATCGAGGGGATGACGACGCCGATCGTCATGCTGCGGGCGCTGGCGAGCCCGCCCGCCATCAGGTTGCGGCGGTAGGACAGGCGCTCGACGGCCGCGTCGATCCGCTCGCGCATGCGCGGCGACACAGCCTCCGGCTCGCGCAGGGCGCGCGACACGGTCGCCGTCGAGACGCCGGCCACGCGCGCCACGTCCACCATGCGCGGCCGCGTCGCGCCCATGCGCTCGCGCGTGCCTGGCGCGGCATCCTGGTCGTTCTGGCGGGTGGCTCGGCCGGGTGGGGATTTTCTCAATATATGTCGGGCTCCGGTGTCGGGGCGCCTGCCTCCAGGAAGTCGAAGTCGCACCCCTTGTCCGCCTGCGTAACATGCCGCTGGAAGAGCGCGGTATAGCCGCGTGCGTAATTCGACGGCGGCGGGGTCCAGGCGGCCCTGCGGCGCGCGATCTCCTCGTCCGGCACCAGCATGTCCAGCCGCCGGTTGGGGACGTCGAGCACGATCTCGTCGCCGGTCCGCAGCAATGCGAGGGGGCCGCCGACATGCGATTCGGGCGCGACGTGCAGCACGCAGGTGCCGTAGTGCGTGCCGCTCATGCGCGCGTCGGAGATGCGCACCATGTCGCGCACGCCCTTCCTGATCAGCGCCTTCGGCAGCGCCAGCGCGCCCCATTCCGGCATGCCCGGCGCGCCGACCGGCCCGGCGCCGCGCAGCACCAGCACGCAGGTCTCGTCGATGTCGAGCGACGGGTCGTCGAGGCGCTTGTTGAAGTCGGCATGGCCGTCGAACACGATGGCGCGGCCGCGGTGGGTGAGCAGCGCGGGGCTCGCCGCCGACGGCTTGATGACGGCGCCGTCCGGCGCGAGGTTGCCGGTCAGCACGGCAATCGCCGGCGCGGTCGTGACCGGCCTGTCGAGCGGGCGGATCACGTCGTCGTCGTCGACGCGGGCGCGGGCGAGCGCGTCCCGCAGCGTGCCGCCGGTGACGTTCAGCGCGTCGAGGTCGAGCCGGTCGGTCAGCCGGGTCATCAGGCCGAGCACGCCGCCGGCGAAGTAGAAATCCTCCATCAGCGCGTCGCCGGCCGGGAAGATGTTGGCCAGCACCGGGGTGCGCCGCGCCGCCGCGTCGAGGTCGTCGAGATCGATGGCGAGCCCGGCGCGGCGGGCCATGGCGACGAGGTGCACGGCCGCGTTGGTCGAGCCGCCGAGGGCGACGTCGACGTGCAGCGCGTTGCGCAGCGATCCTTGCGACAGGATGCGCGACGGCTTCAGGTCCTCCCAGACCATGTCGACGATGCGCTCGCCGCAGGCCGATGCCATGCGCGGATGCGCGGCGTCCATGGCCGGGATGCTGGAGGCGCCGGGCAGCGTCAGCCCCAGCGCGTCGATGATCGACGTCATGGTGGAGGCGGTGCCCATCGTGTTGCAGGTGCCGGGCGAGCGCGTCGACACGCCCTCGATCTCGACCATGTCGCGCTCGCCGATGTGGCCGGCGCGGTATTCGTCCCAGTATTTGCGGGTGTGGGTGCCGGCGCCCACCTTGGTGCCGCGCCAGCGCCCGTTCAGCATCGGCCCGGCCGGGCAGAAGATCACCGGCAGGTCCATGCTGACGGCGCCCATGATCAGGCCGGGGCCGGTCTTGTCGCAGCCCCCGATCAGGACCGCGCCGTCGATCGGATGCTGCCGCAGCAGCTCCTCGGCCTCCATGGCCAGGAGGTTGCGGTAGAGCATGGTGGTCGGCTTGACCATGACCTCGCCGAGCGACAGCGCCGGCAGCTCGACCGGAAAGCCGCCGGCGCGCAGCACGCCGCGCTTCACCGCGTCGGCCCGCTCGCGCAGATGCGCGTGGCAGGGCGACAGGTCGCTCCAGGTGTTGAGGATCGCGATCACCGGGCGACCCATGAACTCCTCGCGCCGCAGCCCCATCTGCTGCATCCGCTGCCGATGGGCAAAGGCGCGCATGCTGTCCGCCGTATACCAGCGGGCACTGCGCAGATCCTCTGGGCGGCGAGTTGGCACGGGCGCTCCCCCTGGCGGTCGTCGTGGCAAGAATGCGCGCCAATATGATACCGCTTTCAAATTGCTGTCAACGCGGCCCTTCGCCTCTATTATGCAGATTTCATTGGATAATTTCGGAGGCTATCTTTTCTGCGAGTTTGCTTGACCGCAAAAACATTATCGCTATCATTCCGTGCTGGAACCCGACGAGGAGCCGGGAACGCCGTCTTGAGGGAGGACAGAATGGACCGTAGGACTGTCATTAAGGGTGGTCTTGCCGCCGCCGGAGTGCTGGCGATGCCCGCTTATCTGCGGGCGCAGTCGAACAAGAAGCTCAGCATCCTGACCTGGAACATCGCGGACCAGGAGGCTTTGTTCAAAGAGGAGTTCGCGGACTTCCAGGCGCAGAACCCGGGCGTCGAGATCGAGTGGCTCGACAAGAAGGGTCCGGAGCTCCCGGCGTTCTACCAGACGCAGCTCGTCGCCGGCACCGCGCCCGACATCATCGACCTGCAGGGCATGATCTGGGTGGAGTGGGCCGCCAACGGCGCGCTGCTCGACCTGACGCCCTACATGGAGAAGGAGCCGGACGTCGCCAAGCTCTACAACCAGGATTACCTGGGGAGCTTCGTGTACGACAAGAAGAACTACGTCGTCCCCTTCTACATCGCCAAGACCCTCCTCTTCTACAACAAGACCATGTTCAAGGAGGCCGGCATCTCGGCCCCGCCCACCTCGTTCGACGAGCTGATGAAGGCTTCGCGGGCGATGGCGAAGGGCGAGAAGACGGGCTTCCTGACGCTGAACTTCGACTGGCTCTACTGGCCGCTGATGCAGATGAACGGCGTCAAGCTGCTGGAAGACGACATGAAGACGCCGGCGTTCAACACGCCGGAAGCCGTGGCGGTGCTGGAGCGGCTCGCCGAGGAGACCGCGGCGGGCGGCATCAACAAGATCGCCTGGACGGGCCGCTGGGTCGAGCCGAACGGCGCCTTCGCCTCGGGCAATGTCGGCATGCTGCAGGCCCATTCGGCCGCCTATTTCTTCGTCAAGGGGCAGGGTCCGTGGGTCAACGGCGACACGCTCGGCGCGGTGCAGAACCCGGGCGACTGGTCGACGCCGACCAATCACGGCTTCGCCATCTCCAAGACCTCGAAGGACCCGGATCTCGCGTGGTCGCTCGTCAAGCACATGACGGGCAACAAGTGGGCGACGGAGTTCGCGCTGCGCCGGCGCATCCTGACCGGCAACTTGGCGGCCGACAAGGCCGGCCTCGAGAAGGTCAAGACCGACGACCCGCTGGCCTACACCGTGCTGCAGACGCAGCTCGAGCACACCGACAAGATGTGCGGCAACTGGCCTCTGCCGAACGACGCGCAGGTCAAGGACGCGTTCTGGGCCGAGTTCCAGAACGGCGTGCTCGGCCGCAAGGACGCCAAGACCGCGCTCGCCGATGCGGAAAAGGCCGTAGCCCGCGTGATGCGCCGCTCGTGACGGCCGGGCCGTCGTCCTGAGCCTCCCATTCCGCCCCTCCGCCGCGTGCGCGAGGGGCGGACCGTCCCTGCCGCCTGCCGTCGCCGTTCGAGGCGACAGCTCATGGTATAGCCGATGGTATCACTTGCCTCCGAGGTCGAGCCGGATCGCCGGGCTCCGTTCGTCGCCCGCAAGAGCACGCGGCAGGCGGTGCTGATCTGGTGCTTCCTGGCGCCGTCGCTGCTGATCTTCCTGCTCTACCGCATCCTGCCGCTCGTCTGGAACGTCGTGCTGTCGTTCGAGGCGTGGTCGCCGCTCAAGCCGGCGATCTTCATCGGGCTCGAGAACTACGAGGAGATGCTGGACGACGACGTGTTCTGGCAGGCGCTGTGGAACACGCTCTACGTCGTCGCCTCGGCCCCCGTCGGCATCGCCATCGCGCTCGGTCTGGCCCTGCTGGTCGACACCGACATACGCGGGCGCAACATCTACCGCACGCTGATCTTCCTCTCCTACCCGCTGATGACGGTCGCGGTGGCGATCATCTGGCGCTGGATGTTCGACGAGCGCGTCGGCCTGTTCAATTACGTGGCGCGCTCCCTCCATCTCGTCGACGCGCCGATCCCGTTCCTGAACTCCTTCACCTGGGCGCTGCCGTCGGTGATCGCCGCCAACATCTGGCAGATGCTCGGCTTCTACATGATCATCCTGCTGACCGGCCTGCAGAACATCCCCGGCAACCTCTACGAGGCGGCGGAGATCGACGGGGCGAACGCGTTCAGGCGCTTCCTGCGCATCACGCTGCCGCTGCTGCGGCCCTCGATCTTCCTGTGCTTCGTCATCGGCATGCTGAACTCGGTGACGAGCTTCGACCTGGTCTACGTGATGACCGGCGGCGGGCCGGGCCGCGCCACCGAGATCCTCGTCACCTACATCTACAAGCTCGGCTTCGTGCAGACGCGGTTCGATTACGCCGGCGCCGTGACCGTGGTGTTCTTCGTGCTGCTGCTCGTCATCGCATGGGCTGCGAACCGGCTTTCCGGCGGCAATGCCGGCGCGGTGGAGCGAGACTGATGCGCCGATATCCCCGCTGGCCGATCCACCTCGCGCTGATCCTCACCAGCTTCGTCATGCTGGTGCCGTTCTACTGGGTGTTCAAGACGTCGATCTCGGGCGAGAACATCTTCAACTATCCGCCCAGCATCATCCCGCGCAACCCGAACCTGTTCTATTACGTCGACGTCTGGTACGCGATCCCGTTCGCCCGTTACTTCCTGAACTCGGTCATCGTCACGGTGCTGACGATCGCGGCGAACATCGTGCTCAACGCCATGGCGGGCTACGCGCTGACGCGCGGCTTCCGCGGCAAGACCTTCATCCTCATGCTGTTCCTGTCCTGCATGATGGTGCCGTTCCAGGCGACGATCATCCCCGCCTACCTGATCACCGCCAAGCTGGGGCTGCTCGATTCCTATCTCGGGCTGGCCCTGCCGCAGTTCTCGACGATCATCTGCATCTTCGTCTTCAAGGCGAGCTTCGACGCCATCCCCGCCTCGCTGATCGACGCGGCCAAGGTGGACGGGCTGTCGGAATGGCGCATCATCTGGACGATCATGATGCCGCTGGCGAAATCGGCGATGGCGACCAACGTGATCCTGTCCTTCATCTGGTCGTGGAACAACTTCCTGTGGCCGCTGATCATGACCCGCTCGCCGGAGATGCAGACGCTGCCGCTGGGCCTGTCGCGCTTCCTGTCCTACCAGGAGGATACGACGGGCGCGCTCTACGCCTTCTGCATCATGGTTCTGGCGCCCGGCATCCTGCTGTTCCTTCTGGCGCAGAAGGAGTTCATCCAGGGGCTCACCTCCGGCGCGACCAAGGGCTGACCGATGGCTGACGAGGACGATTTCGAACGCCCGCGCTGGAAGGTCTGGCTGCTCAACCGCTTCGTGCTGACGCCGGTGATCCTGCTCGTCATCGCGCTCGGCTGGGACCTCTACGCCTCGATGAACAATGACGGGCTGATCGTCGGCCGCGTCGTCGACGCGCAGGGCAATCCGGTCGCCGATGCCGACGTGTCGCTGTGGATCTTCAACTTCACCACCTTCAACGAGAACAAGCACGTCACCAGCGGGCCGGACGGCGTCTTCACCATCACCGGCAATCCTTCCCACAACGTCCAGGTCACGGCGCAGAAGCCCGGCCTCGGCGCCTCGCCGCGCGTGCCGATCCGCCTCTATTTCCGCAGCCAGAACGTGACGCTGAAAGAGCCGCTCGTGCTCCCGGGCGCCTGAGCGGAGGGCGACGATGACGAACGACCGTCCCGTGGTGCTGCTCGACCCGCATCCGCGCCACACCGCGATGATCTTCAATCCCGACCAGCTTGCGCGCCTCCACGCGATGGCCGAAGTGGTGACGGCGGATGCCGCCGGCCGCGTGCCGGACGACATCGTGGAGGCGGCGCTGCCGCGCGTCTCGGCGATCCTCGGCCAGACCGACCTGCCGGCGGAGCGCATAGCCCGCGCGCCGCTGCTCAGGGCCGTCATCAACGTCGAGGGCAACTTTTTGCCCAACGTCGACGCGGAGGCCTGCTTCGCGCGGGGCATCGAGGTGCTGTCGGTCGCGCCGGTGTTCGCCGTGCCGGTCGCGGAGATGGCGCTCGGCCTCGCGCTCGACCTTGCCCGCGGCATCACAGCCTCTGATCGGGCCGTGCGGGAGGGGACCGAGCGCTACGGCCGCGCCGGCTGCGCCGAGTCGGTGCTGCTGTCGCGGGCGACGATCGGCCTCGTCGGCTTCGGCCAGCTCGGCCGCGCGCTGCGCCGCCTGCTCGAAGGTTTTCGCCCGAGGCTGCTGGTGCACGACCCCTGGCTGCCGGCCGCGACGATCGCGGAGGAGGGCTGCGAGGCGGTCGGGTTGGACGACCTCCTCGCGCGCAGCGACGTCGTGTTCCTGCTCGCCGGGGTGACCAAGGACAATCCCGGCTTCATCGACGCGGCCGCGCTGCGGCGCATGCGCGACGGCGCCATTCTCGTGCTGGCGAGCCGCGCGGCGATCGTCGACTTTCCCGCGCTCGTCGCCGAGGCCGGACGGCTTCGTATCGCAACGGATGTGTTCCCGCAGGAGCCGATCCCCGCCGACGACCCGGTGCGGAGTTCCGCCGTGCTGCTCTCGCCTCACCGGGCGGGCGGCATCCCCGCGGCCTTCCACGACATCGGCGAGCGCGTGCTCGACGACCTCGCGCTTGTGCTTGCCGGCCTGCCGCCGGTGCGGCTGCAGCGGGCGCAGCGGCAGACGGTCGGGCTCATGCGCAGCACAGCCGGGCGCAGCTATTCCAAGGCGGAAGCGGCGAAGCTGGCCGCGCGGTAGCATGCCCACACCGAAGACGATCCAGGGTCCGGCGCTGTTCATCGCCCAGTTCATCGGGCCGCCGCCGCTGTTCGACACGCTCCCCGCCATCGCCGGTTTCGCCGCCGGGCTCGGCTTCAAGGCCCTGCAACTGCCGATCCACGATCCGCGCGTCGTCGACGCCGAGCGGCTCGACGACGACGCCTATGTCGGGAAAATCGCGGCGACGCTGGACGCTGCGGGCCTCGTCGCCAGCGAGGTCGCCGCGCACCGGGTGGGGCAGTTGCTGGCGGTCCACCCCGCCTATGACGACGCGGTGGACGTGCTCGCGCCCGCCGCCGTGAGGGGCGACCCGGCCGCGCGGCAGGCACGCGCGGAAACCGATCTGCGCCGGGCCATCGCGCTCGCGGCAAGGCTTGGCGCCAACAAGGTCGCGACTTTTTCCGGCGGCCTCGCCTGGCCCTATGCCTATCCCTATCCGCCGCCGCCCGCCGGCCTCGTCGCGCTCGCCTTCGAGACGCTGGCGCGCCGGTGGCTGCCCCTGCTCGACGCGGCGGACGCGGCCGGCGTCGATCTCTGCTTCGAGCCGCATCCGGGACAGGACGTGCACGACGGCGCGACCTTCGCGCGCTTCCTCGCCGCCGTCGGCGACCATCCGCGCGCGAAGCTGCTCTACGACCCGAGCCATCTGCGGCTGCAGCACATGGACTATCTCGGCTTCATCGACCGCTGGCACGCGCGCATCGCCGCCTTCCACGTGAAGGATGCGGAATTCGTGCCGAGCGCCGAGCGCGGCGTCTACGGCGGCTATGGCGACTGGCTCGACCGGCCCGGCCGTTTCCGCAGCCCGGGCGATGGCGATATCGATTTTCGCGGCGTGTTTTCCCGCCTGACCCGCTATGGCTATGACGGCTGGGCGACGCTCGAATGGGAATGCTGCCTGAAGAACGCGCTGGACGGCGCGGCGGAAGGCGCGCGCTTCATTGCGGACCACATCATCCGCGTCGGCGACCGCCCCTTCGACGCGGGCATGCGGACCGCCCCCAAGACCACGATGCTCGAGCGCATGCTCGGATTGAAAGGATAGAGAATGCCCAACCCCGTTCTCGCCGCCCTCGGCCGGCCGCTGCGCCTCGGCATCGTCGGCGGCGCGCCGCCCTCTATGATCGGCCCGGTGCACCGCATGGCGGCCGAGATGGACGGCCGCTTCCGCCTCGTTGCCGGCGTGCTGTCGTCGCGGCCGCAGCGCTCCCGCGCCGAGGGACAGGCGATCGGCCTCGACGCGGCGCGCTGCTACGGCTCGGTCGAGGAGATGATCGCCGGCGAGGCGAAGCGCGAGGACGGCATCGAGGCGATCGCCGTCATCACGCCCAACGACAGCCATGCGCGCTACATGCGCGCCGCGCTCGCCGCCGGCCTCGACATCATGATCGAGAAGCCGCTGTGCAACGACCTCGCCGAGGCGCAGGAGCTGCGCGAGCTTGTGCGGCAGTCGGGGCTCGCAGTCGCCGTCACCCACACCTATAGCGGCTATCCGATGCTGCGCGAGATGCGCGCCCGCATCCTTTCCGGCGCCATCGGCGCGGTGCGGCTGGTCACCGTCGAGTATTTCGCCGGGGGCAACGCGACCCTCGTGGAGGCGACGCCGGAAGGGGCCGCGCGGTGGCGGCTCAACCCTGAGATCAGCGGCCCGTCGCTGGTGCTCGGCGACATCGGCACGCACGGCCACCACCTCGTCTCCTTCGTCACCGGCCTGCCGTTCGAGAGCATCTCGGCCGAGGTCGGCGCGCTGCTGCCCGGCCGCAAGGTGCACGACATCGCGCAGATCCGCTTCCGTCTCGAAGGCGGCGCGCGCGGCCGGCTCGACGTCTGCAACGCCGCGGCCGGCACGTCGAACGAGCTGTCGATCCGCGTGTTCGGCGAGACCGGGCACCTCGCCTGGGAGCACCGCGACCACGCCCGTCTGCGCCAGGCCAATCTCGACGGCGACGTCACGACCGTGGGCGCGGGCCAGGCGAACCTGTCGCAGGCGTCGAAGGACGCGACGCGGCTCCAGCGCCAGGGCCATCCCGAGGGGCTGACCGAGGCGGTCGCCAACCTCTATGCGGGCTTCGCAGACATGATCCTCGCCCGGCGCGGCCTCGGCCCCTCGACCGAGCTTGCCCGGCTCACGCCCTCGATCGACGCGGGTGTGGCCGGCCTCGCCTTCGTCATGGCCTGCCTCGACAGCTCGGCTGCCGGCGGCGCGCAGACTGCGCTCAAACTTTCCAACTGAGGACGGATTCCATGCCGACAATCGTCATCACCGGCTGCGACACGGGATTGGGCGTCGAATTCGCCCGGCAATACGCTGCCGAAGGCCACCGCGTGCTTGCGACCTGCCTGAACCCCGACACCGCGCACGACACGCGGGCCATCAAGGGCAATGTCGAGGTCATGAAGCTCGATATGACCGACCATGGCGACATCGCCGCGCTCGGCCGCCATCTCGCCGGTGCGCCGGTCGACATCCTCGTCAGCAATGCCGGCATCGGCCGGCCGCACCCTCCCTTCGGCCAGACCGACTACGACAACTGGCGGCGCATCCTCGAAACCAACCTGATCGGGCCGATGAAGCTCGCCGAGACGCTGGTCGACAACATCGCGGCGGGCGAGTTGAAGATCATGGCCTTCGTGTCGAGCCGCATGGGCTCGATCGCCCTCAACAATTCCGGCGGCTCCTATGCCTACCGGTCGAGCAAGGCGGGGTTGAACATGATGGTGAAGGGGCTGGCGGTCGATCTCGCGCCGCGCCAGATCAGCGTGATCGCGCTGCATCCCGGCTGGGCTGCCACCGAGCCGGGCGGGCGCGTGCCCGTCGCGGAGAGCGTCTCGGGCATGCGCGGCGTGATCCACCGCGCCGGCCGCCACCACACCGGCATCTTCCAGACCTATTCCGACCAGCCGCTTCCATGGTGAAGCCGCGCATCGAGGTCGCGCTGCCGGGGCCATTCCTGCTGGGGGAGGGGCCGTGCTGGCACGGGGCCGAGCGGGCGCTCTATTTCGTCGACGCGCTGGAGCCGGCGATCCACCGCTGGCGCGCGAGCGACGGCGCGCGCGCCACGTGGCGGATGCCCGAGATCGTCGGCTCGTTCGCGATCCGCGCGCGCGGCGGGCTGATCGCCTCTCTGCGCACAGGCTTCGCCGCGGTCGACCTTGCCGACGGGCGGGTGACGACGCTGGTCGACCCGGAGCCGGAGAAGCCGGACAACATCCTCAACGACGGCAAATGCGACCGGCGCGGGCGGTTCTGGTGCGGCTCGCGCGACGCCACCCTGACCCATCCGAGCGGCGCGCTCTACCGGCTCGATCCGGATCTCACGACGCACAGGATGGACGAAGGCTTCATCGTCCCCAACGGGCTCGCCTGGTCGCCCGACGACCGCACCCTGTATTTCGCCGACAGCCGCGCCGAGACCGTCTTCGCCTACGACTTCGACATAGACGACGGCGCGATCTCGAACCGCCGCGTGTTCTTCAGCACGCGCGACATAGAGGGGCGCTGCGACGGCGCGACCGTCGATGCCGAAGGTTTCTACTGGTGCGCGCTGGTGCATGGCGGCAAGGTCGCCCGCGTCGACCCGAAAGGCCGCTTCGACCGCTTGATCGACATGCCGGTGAAGCATCCGACCATGTGCAGCTTCGGCGGCGACGGCCTCGACGTGCTCTACGTTACCAGCGCCGCCTCGATGGTGCCGGACGCCGAGCGCGCCGCCATCCGGCAGGCGGGCGCGATTTTCGCGATCCACGACCTCGGCGTCAAAGGCCTGCCGGAGCCGATGTTCGCCGGCTAGGGAACCGGCTTTCGAGGAAGCGACAGCCCGTCACCATTCCGCATAGGTACCGTCGGGATGCGTCCAGTCCGCATCCGGCAGCCGCCAGTCCTGCTGCTTCGCGGCGATTGCGTCGGTGTCGAGCGCGATGCCGAGGCCCGGTGCGCCGTTCATCGGGAACACGCCGTCCACCGTCGTCAGCGGCTTGGGGTCCTTCAGATAGTCGAGCAGGTCGGCCTTGGGCAGGCCGGCGAAGCCGGCATGGTAGTGCAGCCCGAGGCTCTGCTCCTGGATCGCGACGTTGGGGCAGCAGAAAGCCACCTGCAGCGATGCCGCCAGCGAGATCGGCCCGTTGGGGCAGTGCGGCGCGACCGCCACGTCGTAGACCTCGGCCATGCGGGCGATCTTCTCCAGCTCGAACAGGCCGGTGATCGACACGTCGGGCTGGACGATGTCGATCGCGCCGGTGTCGAGCACGCGCTTGAACTCCCAGCGCGAGTTCAGCCGCTCGCCGGTGGCGACGGGGATCGAGCGGGCGGCGCGGGCGAGCACCTTGAGTGTCTCCTCGTTCTCCGGCGTCGTCGCCTCCTCGACCCACATCGGGTGGAACTGCTCCAGCTCCGCCAGCAGCGGCTTCAGCGCGGCGCGGGGGACGCGCCCGTGCAGGTCGAGCGCGATGTCGAGCCGGTTGCCGAACGCGTCGCGCAGCGCGCCCATGCGGGCGGCCGCCGCGTCGATCGTGTCGCGCTCGCCGAGCGGGCCGATGGCCGGCGTGGCGTTCATCTTCACCGCGGTGAAGCCTTCCTCCAGCCGCTTGCGGGCGTGGTCGACCACGTCGTCCGGGCTGTCGCCGCCGATCCACGCATAGGCGCGGACGTGGTTGCGCACCGCGCCGCCGAGGAACTCGTGCACCGGCAGGCCGGCGCGCTGGCCCTTGATGTCCCACAGCGCCTGCTCGATGCCGGCGAGCGCCGTCGCCAGGATCGGCCCGTGCCGGAAGAAGGAGCCGCGGCGCAGGCGCTGCGCGATGTCCTCGATCCTTGAAGCATCGGTGCCGACGATGTTGCCCGCCATGTCCTCCACCGCCGCGACCACGGCGCGGGCGCGCTTGGGGATGATCGATTCGCCCCAGCCGACCAGCCCGTCGTCGGTCGTCACCCGGACGAAGATCCACCGCGGCGGAACGCGGAACGTGTCGATGCCGGCGATGCGGGCCATGGGGATACTCCAGTTCTGCTGCCGGGGCCGTCAGCGCAGCGTCGCGCCGGTCCCGGCGTCGAAGAGGTAGAGGTGCTTTGCCTCGGCGCGGAAGGCCACCTTCTGCCCGGCCCTGACCTGCTGCTCGCGCGGCACGCGCGCAGTCAGCTCGCCGCCTTCGACGACGAAATGCACATACTGCTCCGCGCCCAGCATCTCGACCGCGTCGACGGTCCCTTCGAGCAGCACGTCCGCCGACGCGTCGTCGCGCTGCGCCAGCGACAGCCGCTCCGGCCGGATGCCGATCGTGACCTTGTCCCTGCCGTTGCGGGCGAGCAGGCTGCCCTGCGCCCCGGTCAGGCGGATGCGGCCGGCAGCCGGCTTCGCCTCGGCCCTGCCGCCGGCCTGCGCGACCGGGCAATCGAAGAAGCCCATCGCCGGCGTGCCGATGAAGGAGGCGACGAACCTGTTGTCGGGCAGGTCGTAGAGCTCGTCCGGCGTGCCGACCTGGTGGATGCGGCCGTCGGCCATGACGACGATGCGGTCGCCCATGGTCAGGGCCTCGACCTGGTCGTGGGTGACGTAGACGGCGGTCGCCGTGACGGCGCGGTGAACCTTGAGGATCTCGGTGCGCATCTGCACGCGCAGATGCGCGTCGAGGTTGGACAGCGGCTCGTCGAGTAGGAAGACCTTGGGGTCGCGCACGATCGCGCGGCCGAGCGCGACGCGCTGCCGCTGCCCGCCCGAGAGCTGACGCGGGCGGCGCTGCAGATAGGGCGCGATGTTGAGCATCTCGGCCGCCTTGCGCACGCGCCGGTCGATCTCGTCCTTCGCCATCTTCCGCCGCTTCAGGCCGAAGGCCATGTTGTCGTAGACGCTCATGTGCGGGTAGAGGCCGTAGTTCTGGAACACCATGGCGATGTCGCGGTCGCCGACGTCGACGTCGTTGACGCGGGTCTCGTCGAAATAGAGGTCGCCGGCGGTGATGTGCTCCAGCCCCGCTATGATGCGCAGCAGCGTCGTCTTGCCGGAGCCGGACGGGCCGACGAGCACGATGAACTCGCCGTCCCTGATCTCCAGGTTGCAGTCGTGGAGCACCTGGACGGGGCCATAGTGTTTCTCGACGTTGCGCAGCACGATCTTGGTCATTCGGTATTTCCCGGTTCGGTCCTGTCGCCGAAGGACAACTGGAAGGGGTCGGCCTTGCGGCTGATGCTGCGGCCGCCGTCGACGGGGAGCGCAGCGCCGGTTATGAAGGAGGCTTCGTCGGAGACGAGGAAGGCCACGGCCGCGGCCACTTCCGTGGCTTCGCCCTGGCGGCCGAGCAGCGCGGCCGTGAGCGGCCCGTCGCGCCTGTCCGTGCCGCTCTCGTCCAGCTCGCGGGTGAAATTGTCGGTGGCGATGACGCCCGGCAGCACGCTGTTGACGCGGATGCCGGCGGGCGCCAGTTCGACGGCGAGCGCGCGCGTCAGCGCGGCAATCGCGCCCTTGCTCGCCACATAGGCGGCGTAGCTCGGCACCGGCAGGTTCGCCTGGATCGAGCCGACATTGACGATGGCGCCGCCGCCCTGCTTCCTCATCGGGACGGTCGCCGCCCGGCCGAGCGAGGCGGCCGCCGTCACGTTGACGGCGAAGATCTTCTCGATCTCCTCGTCGGGCACCTCGGCGAAGGGCCGCCGCTCGCCCTGGAAGGCGGCGTTGTTGACGAGGATGTCGAGCCGGCCCCAGCGGTCGAGCGCGGCCGGCACGAGCTTTTCGCGCCCGGCCTTGGCGGCGAGGTCGGCGACTGCGGTCGCGACGGTCGCGCCGGCCTGCCGCAGCGCCGCTGCCGCGGCCTCCAGCCGGGCGCCGTCGACGTCCGTCATCAGGACGCCGGCGCCTTCCGCTGCCAGCCGCCGCGCGATGGCGAAGCCGATGCCGCCGGCCGCGCCGGTGACGAGCGCCATGCGGCCGCCGAAACGTCCGGCGGCCTGCAAGGTCGGGCTGGTCTCAGGCACCGGCGACCGCTCCCGAGGTCAGACCGCGCACCATCGAGCGCTGCACCGCGAAGAAGGCGATCATCAGCGGCAAGGTGGTGATGGTGGCCGCGGCCATCATGCCGCCCCAGTCCGTCTTGAACTGGCCGGTGAAGGTCAGCACGAGGGCGGCCGGCAGCGTCTGCTTGTCCATCGTGGTGATGAAGGTCAGCGGATAGATCAGGTTGTTCCACGCCTCCATGAACACGAAGGTGGCGGTGGTCAGGATGCCCGGCAGGATCAGCGGCACGACGACCTTGAGCAGGATCTGCCAGCGCGGATAGCCGTCCACCCGCGCCGCCTCCTCGATCTCGATCGGCACGGCGTCGACGAAGCTCTTCATCATCCAGACCGCGAAGGGCAGGCCGAAGGTGGTGAAGCCGACGACGAGGCCGGTGCCGCTGTCGAGCAGCCGCGCGTTGAGCAGCAGCAGATAGAGCGGCGCCAGCACCACCACCATCGGCAGCATGCGGAAGGCGAGGATGGAATATCCGACCGTGCCTGCCAGCCGGAAGCGCGCCCGCGACAGCGCATAGGCCGCCGGAGTGGCGATGACCACGCACACGACAGCGGTGACGAGGCAGCTCACCACCGTGTTGACGAAGAAGGCGACGAAGGGCAGCGAGGTGCCGGCGAGGCCGACATAGTTCGCCACCGTCGGCGCCTCGGGCCACAGGGTCGGGACCAGCCGGGTCGCCTCGAGCTCGGTCTTGAACGAGGTCGACAGCATCCAGTAGATCGGCGCCAGGCTCCAGAACAGGGCGAAGCCGATCGCGACCCATTGCGCGATGCGGCCCGGCGAGAAACGCCGGGCGCTCGGGGGTTGGACGGGCGAACTCATCGTCTCTCCATCCGCAGCGCGCGCATGTAGAACCATGCGAACACCATCAGCATCATCAGCCAGATCACGCCGATCGCCGAGGCGTAGCCGAACTCGAAGTTCTCGAAGGCGAGGCGGTAGACGTAGACCACGAGCGTGCTGGTCGAATATCCGGGTCCGCCCTGCGTCATCGCCCAGATCTTGGCGAAGTCGTTGAAGTTGGAGATGACCATCAGCAGGCTGCTGATCAGCAGCGGGTTGCGCAGGAAGGGCAGCTTGATGTGCCAGATCATGCCCCAGGTGCCGGCGCGGTCGACGCGTGCGGACTCGATCACCTCGTTGGGGATCGCCGACAGCGCGGCGCTGAGCAGCAGGAAGAAGAACGGCGCCATCGCCCAGATGTTGGCCACCATGACGGCGGGCAGCGCCAGCGAGGCGGAATTGAGCCACGGGACCGGCGCGCTCGCCAGCCCGCTCGACAGCAGCAGCGCGTTGATGACGCCGCCGTTCTGCAGGTACATGTAGCGGAACAGGAACGCCACCACGACGAAGGGCACGGCCCAGGGCGTCAGCAGCAGGGCGCGGATCGCGCGGAAGCGCGCGCCGCCCAGATTCTCCATCAGCAGCGCGAGCGCGAGGCCGAGGAGCGCGGAGATGCCGACGCTGCCGAAGGTGTAGACCGCGGTGTTGCGGAGCGACTGCCAGAAGATCGGGTCGGAAAACAGCTTGGTGTAGTTGTCGGCGCCGATGAAGTTCGCCGGACTGAAGTCCAGCAGGTTGTAGTCCTCGACGGACAGCAGGATCGTGTAGACGATCGGATAGCCGACCACGACGGCCATGACGACCAGCGTCGGCAGCACCATCCAGTCGAGCCAGGGCTCGCGCCCGGCACGGGGCCGGGCGCGGGCTTGCGTTGCGGCGGGAGCCTGGGCCGCCATCACTTCGGCAGTTGCTGCTGGATCGAGGCGGCGATGGCGTCGATCGGCTGCGAGCCGGTGACGGCCTCCTGCACGCCGGCCATGATCGCGGTCGCGGCGGCGGCGAACTCGGGGCCGTAGGGCTGCGGCGCCAGCGTCGGGATGATCTCCTCCGAGAAGGCCTTGAACACCGGCGTATCGAGCGAGGCGTCCAGCTCGGCGTTGCCGGTGGTCTTGATCGACGGCAGCGAGGAATTGACGCTGGTCGTGTAGTTGGCGATCGCGTCGGGCGAGGTCGCCAGATACTCGATGAACTTCCAGGCCGCTTCCTTGTGCTTGCTGTTGGCGAACATGACGAGCTGGTGGCCGCCCTCGAAGGTCGTCGCCTTGCCGCCGGCGGTCGGCAGCGTCGTCACGCCCCACGTCTTGTAGAAGTCGTCGTTGGACATGCCGTTGGCGCCCTGCATGACGCCCTTGAGCAGCACCTGGTCCCAGTGGAAGGCGACGTTGCCCTGCGCGGCCAGCGGCCGGAACTCGCCGATCTTGCGGCCCGGATCGATGTAGCCGGCCTGCGCGCTCGCGCGCATCCAGGTCAGGTAGGCCTTCATCTCGGCCGATTCGGCGCCGGTCGCGCCTTCGCCGACGGGGAGGGCGCCGAAGGCCTGCATCCAAGGCCAGTTGGAGCTCAGCGCGAAGGCACGGTTGGTCGTGTCCATGCCGAGCGGGATGACGCCCGGCTGGCTCGACTTGACGGCGGCGAGCGCCGCGTTCAGCTCCTCGATGGTGCGCGGCGGCTTGTTCGGGTCGAGGCCCGCCTTCTGCATGATGTCCTTGTTGTACCAGAAGCCGGCCGGCGACTGGTTCCACGGGAAGGCGAACAGAGCGCCGTCCTTGTTGCGCAGGCCGGCGTCGGCGCCGGGCTTGAGGTTCGCCGCCAGCTCCTTGCTGATATAGCCGTCGAGCGGCTCCAGCGAGCCGGTCGAGCCGACCAGCACCGTGTCGTTGCCGGCGAGCTGCGCCACGTCCGGCGGGTTGCCGGAGCGGGCCCGCAGCACGAGCTGGCGCGCGATCTCGGAGAAGGAGATCGACTCGCTGACGACGTCGATGCCGGGGTTGGCCGCCTCGAAGTTGGCGATCACCTTCTCGATGCTGGACCGCGTCGTGCCTTCGGCGGAAGCCCAGTTGGCGAAGGTGATCGTCACCTTGTCCTGCGCGTCGGCCGTGCCGACCATGCCGACGGCCAGCGTCGCCGCGGAAATGGCCGCGGCGAACCGCAGCCTGCGCTTGTCGAATCGAAACATTGAAAACCTCCCTTTCGGATCGTCATCGGACCGGAGGCATCCATGCCTCGTTGGCCATTTTCTTATATAAGACATAAGATATAAACCCTGGCAATGTGGTTTGGACGGCGCTAGAAGATTCCAGACGCCCGCCAGAAGTGACCACGCGCCGGGGCAGCGGAGAAGAAAAAGTGGACGTGCCTTTCAATGCATTCAAGAAAAATCTGAAGCGCACGCCGCCGATGATCGGCGTTTGGGCGATGAGCGGAAGCGCCGTCGCGGCCGAGGCGCTCGGCTTCGCGGGCTACGATTTCGTCGTGCTCGACATGGAGCACGCGCCCAACGACGCGCCGCGCATGCTCGGCCTGCTGCAGGCCGTCGCCGGCTCGCCGGCGAGCGCGGTCGTGCGGCTGCAGTGGAACGACGCGGTCACCGTCAAGCAGGTCCTCGACTTCGGCGCCCAGACGCTGATGTTTCCCTACGTCCAGAACATCGAGGAGGCGCGCAGGGCGGTCGCCGCGACGCGCTATCCGCCGGACGGCGTGCGCGGCTATGCCGGCATGAGCCGCGCGACGCGCTATGGCGGCGTCGCCGACTACGCGGCCGGCGCCGCGCGCGAGATTTGCGTCATCCTCCAGCTCGAGACGCGCAAGGCGGTGGCCGACCTCGAGGCGATCGCGGCCGTGCCGGGCGTCGACTGCATCTTCGTCGGCCCCGGCGACCTCTCCGCCGACATGGGCTTCATCGGCCGGACCGGCCATCCCGAGGTCCAGAAGGTGCTTGCCGACGCGGCGGCCCGGTGCGCGAAAATCGGCATGCCCTGCGGCATCCTGGCGGGCGGCGCCGCGCAGGCGCGCGACTATCTCGGCTACGGCTTTTCCTGGGTGGCGTCGGGATCGGATCTCGGGCTGATGATGTCCAACGCCCGCGCCGAGCTCAAGACGCTGCGGGGCTGAGATGCGCGTGCTGTCGCCGAAGGTCGAGCGGGTCGGCTCCTTCACGGCGCAGGTCGGCGAAAGCGCGATCTGGGACGAGGGCGCGCTGCTGTGGGTCGACATCCCCGACCGCAAGGTGCTGCGCACGCGGCCGGAAAGCGGAACGACCGAGAGTTGGGACTTTCCGGAGATGGCGGGCTTCGTGCAGCCGGCCGACGACGGCAGCTGGCTCGTCGGCCAGCACGACACGATCCTGAAGTTCGATCCGGCGAGCGGGGACAAAAGCATCTTCGCGCGGCTCGAGTCCGCACCCTCCGGCAACCGCACCAACGACACGTGCTGCGACCGCCAGGGCAGGCTGTGGGTGGGCACCATGCCGCTGCCGCAGACCGGGCTGTCGCCGGTCGGCAGCCTCTTCGTCGTGGGCGGCGACGGCGCCGCGGACAGGATCGCAAGCGGCCTCACCATCCCCAACGGTATCGCCTTCAGCCCCGACGGGCTGACGGTCCATTGGGCGGACACGCCCGTCACGCCGCACCAGGTCTGGCGGGCGCGCTACGACGTCGGGACGGGACGGCCGCTGGACAGGGAAACCTTTGCGGTCCTGCCCGAAGGCCGCCCGGACGGGGCGACGGTCGATGCCGCCGGCTGCTACTGGGTCGCGGCCGTGCGCGGGTCGAGGCTGCTGCGTTTCACGCCGGAAGGAAGGCTCGACCTCACCGTCGAGCTGCCGGTCAGCCGTCCGTCGAAGATCGCGTTCGGCGGCTCCGACCTGAAGACGATCTTCGTCACCTCGATCAGCGACGGGCTGACGCCCGACGAGAAGGCGGCCGAGCCGCTCGCCGGAGCGCTGCTCGCGCTCGATCTCGGCATGGAGGGCCTGCCGGCGACGCGTTTCGCGACCGGGCGCTAGATGTTGGAGCGGACAGGCCAGACTGGGTCGGAGGCGATGGAATCGCGGGCGATCGCGGTGCTTCGGGGAGGGGGAGGCTTGGAGAGGGAGGCTTTCGGAACGGCGCCGGACGGCGGCGCGGTCGAGCAGGTCCGCATAAGCGGCGGCGGACTGACCGCGTGGATCATGAATTGGGGCGCGTGCCTGCGCGACCTGCGGCTGGACGGCCACCCGCATCCGCTCGTGCTCGGCTTCGACCGGTTCGAGCCCTATCCCATCCATTCGCGCAATTTCGGCGCCATCGTCGGCCGCTGCGCCAACCGTATCCGCGACGGCCGCTTCCTGCTCGACGGCAGCGCCCACCAGCTCGACCGCAATGCCCGCGCGCACCATCTCCACGGGGGCACGCTCGGCGTCAGCAAGCGTACCTGGCAGATCGAGGACCACACGGCCGACAGCGTGACGATGACGCTTTCCGAGCCGGACGGCTGGATGGGCTATCCCGGCGCCTGCCGCTTCGCGGCCACCTACAGCATGACGGGCGCTGGCACGCTGCATCTGCGCATCGAGGCCGAGGCGGACCGGCCGACGCCCGTCAACCTCGCGCCGCACGGCTACTTCAACCTCGACGGCGGCGAGACGATCGGCGGGCACGAGCTGAGCATCGACGCGGCCGCCTACCTGCCGACGGACGGGGACGGCATGCCCACCGGCGAGGTCCGGTCGGTCGCCGGCACGGAGTTCGACTTCAGGGAGCGCCGCGCCGTCGACCGGGGAAGAGGCAGGGACGTCCGGCCGTTCGATCACAATTATTGCCTGTGGATCACGCGGGTGCCGATCCGCGAGGTCGCGCATCTGCGCAGCCCCGTGTCGGGCGTCGCCATGACGCTGGCGACGACCGAGCCGGGGCTCCAGTTCTATGACGGGTCCAAGCTCGACGTGGCGATCGCGGGGCTGGAGGGGCGGCGCTACGGCCGCCGCGCGGGCCTGTGCCTCGAGCCGCAGACATGGCCGGACGCGATCAACCATCCGGGCTTCCCGAGCCCGGTGCTGCGGCCCGGCGAACGCTATCTGCAGGAGACGTCCTACCGCTTCACGATCGCGGCGTGACGAGGCGCGGGGCCACGTCATGATCGATCGGTCGAATGAGAAAATCCGGTCCTATACGCCGGTCGCATAGTAGCTTATCCCTTCGTCGCCAGCGCGGTTCGCTGGCCAATGCCGGGTGTCGATCGCATGCCGTCCACGAATGCCATATCCGCCGAGCAGAGACTTCGAGAGCTGAACCTGACCCTGCCGGATCCGGCTCCGGCCCAGGGCCTCTACGAGGATGCCCTGCGCGACGGAGACCTGGTCTACCTGTCGGGCAAGGGCCCGCGCCGCGCCGACGGCACGCGCCGGTCGGGCAAGGTCGGTGCCGACGTCAGCCTGGAGGAGGCGATCGAGGACGCCCGCATCGCCGGGCTCAACCTGCTCGCCGCGCTCCGGCGCGAGATCGGGTCGCTCGACCGGGTCGAGCGGGTCGTCAAGGTGCTCGGAATGGTCAACGGGGCGCCAGGCTTCGGCGACCATCCGAAGGTGATCGACGGCTGCTCGCGGCTGATGATCGACGTGTTCGGCGAGAAGGGCAGGCATGCCCGCTCGGCGGTCGGCATGGGCGGCCTGCCGGGCAACATGACCGTCGAGATCGAGATGATCGTCAGGGTCGCGCCTTGAGCGATGCGATCGCCCTGTCCGCGGGGGACGCGACGCTGCGCGTGCGAGCACGCGGCGCGGAGCCGGTGTCCTGGCAGGTCGCGGGGCGCGAGCTGCTGTGGCCCGGCGGCGACGCTTGGGCGCGCAGCAGCCCGGTCCTGTTCCCGATCGTGGGATGGGCGCGGAACGGCCAGATCCGCGTCGGCGACCGGACCTATCCGATCGGCGTGCACGGCTTCGCCTCGGGCGAGACCTTCTCAGCAGATGCGCAAGACGGCACGGGCGTCACCTTCACCCTGCGCGACGGCCCGTCGACGCGGAGCCACTACCCGTTCGCCTTCCAGCTCGATGTCTCCTACCGGCTCGCCCCGCGCGGGGTCTCGATCGGCTTCGAGGTGGCCAATGCCGACGACACGGCGATGCCCTTCGCCATCGGGCTTCACCCCGGCTTCCTCTGGTCCTTCGCGGGGGCGGGGCCGGAGGGGTATGCGATCCTGTTCGAGCGGGAGGAGGCGACGTCGGTGCCCGTCATCGACGGCAACGGCCTGTTCACGGACGGCCGGCGCCCGATCGCCTTCGACGGCCGCCGCCTGCCGCTGTCGCACGAGCTCATGGCGCGGGAGGCGCTGTGCTTCCTGAACGCGAACAGCCGCAGCCTCCGCTTCGTCTCGCCCTCGGGCGAGGCCATCGCCGTCGAGATGGACAATTTTCCGCATGTGGCGCTGTGGAGCCGCCCGCCGGCGTCCTTCCTGTGCGTGGAATGCTGGACCGGCCATGGCGACCCGCAGGGTTTCGAGGGCGAGCTCGCGGAGAAGCCGTCGATGCGCCTCCTCGCGCCGGGCGAAACGTCGCGCCATGCGATCCGCTGGCGCTTCGAGGAACGCGCGGCATGAGGGGCCCGGTCGATCATGGGAAAGGCGGTTGACATGGGGACGATAGCCCACCGGGAAACCGGGGCGACGCAGCCATACGACCTGCTGCTCAAGGGCGGCCGGGTCGTCGATCCGCGCAATCGCGTCGACGGCCGGCGCGACGTTGCGATCAGGGACGGCCTCGTCGCGGCCGTGGCGGAGGCGCTCGACCCGACCGATGCCGTGGTCGTGCAGGACGTGTCCGGCACGATCGTGACGCCGGGCATGATCGACCTGCACACCCACATCTACCATGCCGCGACGAGCTATGGCGTCGAGCCGGACCCGATCGCGCGGCGTTCGGCCGTCACCACCATGGTCGACGCCGGCAGCGCCGGCGCCGGCAATTTCGCCGGCTTCCGGTCCTTCGTCGCCGACAGGTCCCAGTGCCGCGCGCTGGCCTATATCAACATCTCCTATCCGGGCATCTTCGCCTTCGACCGCGACCTCATGTTCGGCGAGGCGAGCGTCGACGGCCTGCTGTCGGTGGACAGGTGCGTCGCTGTCGCGGAGGAGAACCGCGACATCGTCGTCGGCGTGAAGGTGCGGCTGGGCGGCGGCACCTCGGGGGAGATCGGGCTGCTGGCGCTGGAGCGGGCGCTCGCCGCCGCCGGCCGCCTCGGCCTGCCGCTGATGACCCATATCGGCCGGCCGCCGCCGTCCTACGAGGAGATCCTGGAGCGTCTGCGGCCGGGCGACGTGCTCACCCATTGCTTCCGCCCCGCGCCGAACGCGCCGGTCGACGGGCATGGCGCGCTGCTGCCGGCGGTCGCGAAGGCCCGCGAACGCGGCATCCTGTTCGACATCGGCCACGGCATGGGCGCCTTCGGCTTCGCCAGCGCCGAGGCCGCTCTCGCCGACGGTTTCGCGCCGGACATCATCTCCAGCGACGTGCACATGATGAGCGTCGACGGCCCGGCCTTCGACCTCCTCCACACGATGAGCAAGATGATGACCTGCGGCGTCGCGCTCGTGGATGCGGTGGCGATGGTGACCGATGCGCCCGCCCGCGCCATGGGCCGCTCCGACCTCGGGCATCTCGCGCCGGGGGCGGTGGCCGACATCAGCCTGATCGACAAGGTCGAGGCGAACTTCCCCTTCGTCGACGTCGCCGGCGTCAGGCGCGAAGGGGCCTACCTGCTGCGGCCGCGCGGGCTCGTCCGGGCCGGCGTCCCGGTCGCGCCGGATCCCCGTCCGTGGGAATCCGCCTACTACCGGCAGACAGGGCAACGCACATGACCCAGGTCGCCGAATGGCCGGAATGGAAAAGCAGGGGACTCGCGGTCGAAACGCCGATGCCCGTCGTCGAGCTGTCGGTGGCGGAGCGCAACGTCCGCAAATTGCAGGATGCCTGCGACAAGGCAGGCGTCGCGAACTGGCCGCACATCAAGACGCACAAATCGGTGGCGATGGCCCGCCTGCAGGTCGATGCGGGCGCTGCCGGCATCACCTGCCAGAAGCTCGGCGAGGCCGAGATCATGGCCGATGCCGGCCTCGCCGACATCCTGATCAGCTACAATATCATCGGCGAGGCGAAGCTCGCGCGCCTTTCGGCGCTGGCGCGGCGCGTGCGGCTCACCGTCTCCTGCGACGGCCGGCTCGTCGCCGACGGCCTCTCGCGCGCGATGCGGTCCGCCGCCGCGTCGCTCTCCGTCCTCGTCGAGTGCGACACGGGCCGCCACCGCTGCGGCGTTCCCGACGTGGAGACCGCGGTCGCGCTGGCGCGCCACATCGCCTCGCTGCCGGGCCTCGCCTTCGCCGGCCTGCTGATCTACCCGCCCAACGGCGATGTGAGCGCCACGCGGGCCTTCGTCGAGGCGGTGCGGCAGGGTTGCGCGGCGCACGGCCTCGCGCTCACGACCGTCTCGTCCGGCGGCACGCCCAACGTGCGGCGCGTCGGCGAGGCCGGCGAGACGCAGTACCGCTCGGGCACCTCGATCTACAACGACCGGCAGATGATGGCCGCGGGCGCCGCCGGGCCGGAGGACTGCGCGCTGTTCGTCCATGCGACGGTGGTCAGCGCCGCGAGCCCAGGCCGCGTCATCGTCGACGCCGGCTCCAAGACCCTGACCAGCGATCTCGGCGGGCTGACGGGCTACGGCCTGCTGGCCGACTATCCCGGCGCCAGCATCTACCAGCTCGCCGAGGAGCACGGCTTCGTCGACGTCTCGCAATGCGCGAAGCCGCCGGCGCTGGGCGAGGTCGTCCGCATCCTGCCGAACCATGTCTGCCCCGTCAGCAACCTGTTCGACCGCATCGCGCTGACGCGCGACGGAAAGGATGCGGGCTGGCTGACGATCGACGCGCGCGGGCGCGTGGCATGACCGCCCGCCGCGCCGCGTCCCCGTTTCCCTGCCCGCTTCGAGAGGTTCGACCGTGACAGACAGCGTCTCCCGCATCGCGCTCGCCGGGTTCGGGGCCTGGGGCCAGATGCATGCCCGCGCGCTCGGGGCGATCGACGGCGCCGAGGTCGTCGCCGTCTACTGCCACGGCGAGAGCTCGGCCAAGGCCGCCGCGGAGCACCTGCCCGACGTCCCGCGCTTCGACGACTATGAAGCGATGCTGGCGGCCGGCGGCTACGACGTAGTGAGCGTCACCGTGCCGAACCATGCGCACAGCCGCTTCGCCTGCCTCGCGCTCGACGCCGGCGCCAACGTGTTTCTGGAAAAGCCTGCCGGCCTGTCGCTGCGCCAATGCGACGAGGTGATCGCGGCGGCCGACCGGACGGGCGGGCGGGTGGCGGTGAACCACGAGCTGCGCGTATCGCACCAGTGGAAGGCGGTGCGCGACATCGTCGCCGCGGGCGACATCGGGCCGGTGCGCTACCAGCACCTGTCGCTGTTCCGGCACAAGTTCCGGCAGGGCTCGGGCGGCTGGCGCTACGACCCGCAGAAGGTCGGCTCCTGGGTGCTGGAGGAACTGGTCCATTTCTTCGATCTCGTCATGTGGTACGCGGCCGAGAACGGCAGGCCGGCGCGCGTGCGCACGGTCGGCAATGGCGGGACGGACGGGCTGATCCGCAACTTCGCCGCGACGCTTGAATGGGCCGACGGGTCGGCGGCCGTGCTCAGCCAGTGCCTCTCCGGCTTCGAGCATCACACGCTGCTGGAGGTCTCCGGGGAGACGGGCGCGGTGCGGACCTGGTGGACGGGCGCGATGGACCGCACGCCGCATCCCGAATTCGCGCTGAAGGTCCAGCGCGGCGACCGCGAGCCGGAGCCGATCGACATCCCGCGCTCGGGCGAGGTGTTCGAGCTCGAGGAGAATCTGCGCCTCGCGCTCGCCGGCTTCCGGGAGGGCCGCTCGATCTTTTCGCCGCGCGAGGCGCGGCTGGCGGTCGAGATCTGCCTCGCGGCGGACGAGGCGTACCGGACGGGCGCGCCGGTCGAGCTGCCTCGCTGAACGGACGCAGGCCGGGGTCAACCAATGCATCGCGAAGGTGTCGATGGGCCGGGGCTGACGGCGTCGCTGCTGTCGGTCGTCGTCTGGCAGGCGGGCCTCATCGTCCAGAAGGTGCTGGCGCCGCAGACCAATGCCGGCTCGCTGATGCTGATCCAGGTCGGCTTCGCCGCCGTGCTGATGTGGGCGGTGCTCTTCATGCGCGGCCGGCTTCCGCCGCTTCGCCTCCATACCGGGCTCAACGTGGCGTGGGGGATGATGGCGCCCGGGCTGGTGTTCGGCCTCGGCATCGCGGGGGCGGCGCGCACCGACGGCATCAGCATCGCCCTCATCTGGGGCTTCCTGCCGCTGCTCGGCCCCTTCCTCGCCCGGCTGATCCTCGGCGAGCCGTTGCACTGGACCTTTCCGACCGGCGGCCTGATCGGGCTCGGCGGGCTGGCGCTGATGCTGTCGGACCGCGCGGCCGCCGGCGGCGCGGACTGGGTCGGCAACGGGCTGGTGCTCGCCGGCGTCGTGTGTTCGTCGCTGAGTTCGGTGATCGCGCGCTTCATGAACCGGGGCCGCAACACCTGGTTCCAGTCCGCGACGCTGCAGCTTTCCGGCGGCGTGCTCATGGGGATCGTCATCGTGCTCGCGACCGGCTGGGACCCGCCGGCGCTGGACGGCGGCACCAGCGTGCTCGCGCTCGCCTACCTGATCCTGTTCATGACCGTCTTCAACTATGTCGCGTTCAACTTCGCCCTGTCGCGGCTCACCGTCTCCTGGGTCGGGCTGACCGCGGCGACCGCGCCCGTGATCGGCGTCGCGGTGGCATGGCTGCTGATCGGGGCGGAGGTGAGCGCGCTCGACCTGATGGCGACGGGCATCATCATCGCCGGCGTCGCGCTGCCCTATCTGTGGCGGCTGGCGACGTCGAAGCGCGGCTGAGGCGTCAGCCCCGCCTTACCCGAACAGATGGTCGGGGGTGAGGCCCAGGCCCGGCTCGTCGCGAAGCATGATCCTGCCGTCCTCCACCACGAGCAGCGCGGCGGTCAGGTCGTCGCGCAGCGGGTTGGGGTTGACGTCCATCTCGAGCAGCCCGTCGCCGCCCTGCGCGGCCAGCACATGCGCCGACGCCACCAGCCCGACGCCGCCGCCGAGGAAATGCGGGCAATAGGTGACGCCGTGCCGCAGGGCGCGGCGCGCGACGTCGAGGCAGCCAGACACGCCGCCCCATTTCGCCAGGTCGGGCTGGATGGTGCCGACCACGCCGGCCGTCATCATCGCCTCGAAGTCGTCGGTCTCGTTGACGTTCTCGCCCGCCGCCAGCGGGAAGGCGGCATGTGAGGCGAGGCGCCGCCACTCGTCGAGCGGCCGGTCGGCGCGCAGCGGCTCCTCCAGCCAGCGCAGATCGAAGGCGGCATATTCGGCGCTGCGGGCCAGCGCCTCGTCGAGCGCCCAGCCCTGGTTGGCGTCCGCCATCAGCGTCCCGCCCGCGCCGATCGCGGCGCGCATCGCCTCCAGCGAGGCGAGGTCGGTGTCGCGGCCGAAGCCGACCTTGACCTTGAAGGCGGCGTGGCCGGCCGCCGCCGCGGCCTTCGCGGTCGCGCCCGGCGTCTCCGGGCCGATGCCGCTGGCATAGGCCCCGATCCGCGAGCGGGCGCCTTCGCCGTCCAGAAAGCGGTAGAGAGGAAGGCCGGCGCGGCGGGCGGCGAGGTCATGCATCGCGGCATCGAAGCCGGCGCTCACCTGCCGCAGCGGCCCCCATTCGCCGCTCTGGAGGGCGAGCACGTGCAGGCGCTCCATCAGCCGCGCGTAGATCCGGCCTTCGGCGTCCGGCAGCAGCGTCCGCAGCAGCGGCCCGACCACCTCCTGCGCGAGCCGCGCCCGGTGCTCGGCCGCCACCGTCGGAAAGTTGCACCACACTTCCCCGTAGCCGTGCCGCCCCGCTTCGTCGGTGACGCGCAGGAACACGGCCGGCCTGTCCCTCATCACCCCGAAGGAGGTCTTCACCGGCGTCGCGATCGGCGCGCGCAGGACGGCGACCGCGAACGCGTCAACCCTGAAGTCGAATGCCGATCCGCGCATGCGCGCCCTCCTCATGGTCCTGCGCCTGTCCGCAGATCTCGTGCGTGAAAAGGTCAACGGCCGGCTCCGTTGTCAATGGGCCGTGCCGCTCGATTTGCGCCCCCTATGACTCAATGCACTATACCACTTGTATCATAGTGCATTGTGCAATAGTCATTGTGCGGAGGGGAGGACGCGGATGAGCCTGGAATATCTGCTGCTCGGTTCGCTGGCGCTGAAGTCGCAGACCGGCTACGACCTCAAGAAGTTCCTGGACAGCTTCGGCCGCTTCATGCGGTCCAACACGCAGCTCAGCCAGATCTACCGGACCATGGGCCGGATGGTGAAGGACGGATGGGTCGAGTTCGCCGTCACCCATCGCGAGGGCCTGCCGGACTTCAAGACCTACCGGCTGACCGAGGACGGCGCCGCGGTCTTCCTCGACTGGCTGTCGAGCCCCTACATCCCGCCCAGCCGCTTCACCGACCCGGAATTCTCGCTGCGCTTCCACTATTCCGGCTTCCTCGGCAAGGAGGCCACGCTCAAGCTGCTGCATGTCGAGCTCGAGGCACGCATCGACCAGGTCGCCACCTATCGCGGCCGCGACCGCAAGCTGAAGGACCTCCAGCTCCCGATCGGCGGCGAGGCGACGGCCGTCCAGCGCCGCTTCGATCTCGCGCATCAGTGGGGCGCCCAGCAGATCGACGCCTGGATCGTCTGGCTGAAGGACACGATCGCCGTCATCGAGCGCGAGGAGGAGGCGGGCGCGCCGAGGCTGCGGCTGGTCTCCGGTGCCGGGGGAGGGTCCCCCGCGTGAAGGCGATCATGGTGCTGTTCGATTCGCTGAACCGCCACATGCTGCCGCCCTATGGCGGGAACTACGTGGTGGCGCCGAACTTCACCCGGCTCGCCGAGCGCACCGTCACCTACGACAATTCGTGGATCGGCTCGATGCCGTGCATCCCGGCGCGACGGGAGCTGCACACCGGCCGCTACAATTTCCTGCACCGCGGCTGGGGGCCGCTCGAGCCGTTCGACGATTCGATGCCGGAGATGCTGAAGTCGAGCGGCGTCTACACCCATCTGGTCACCGACCATCAGCATTATTTCGAGGATGGCGGCGCCACCTTCCACACCCGCTATTCGAGCTGGGAGTTCTTCCGCGGCCAGGAGGGCGACGCCTGGAAGGGCCATGTCGGCGACCCGCAGATCCCCGACGTGCTCGTCGCGATCGACAAGCCGATGTGGCGGCAGGATTGGGTCAACCGCACCTATCTCGCCACCGAGGCCGAGCAGCCGCAGACGCGCACCTTCGACGCGGGCCTCGACTTCATGCGCGTCAATGCCGGGCAGGACCGCTGGTTCCTGCAGATCGAGACCTTCGACCCGCACGAGCCGTTCTTCACCCAGCAGCACTACAAGGACCTCTATCCGCACGACTATGACGGGCCGCATTTCGACTGGCCCGCCTACGCGCCGGCCACGCATGGCGAGGACGTGCTCGCCCATGCGCGCGCCGAGTACGCCGCGCTGGTGTCGATGTGCGACCGCTCGCTCGGCCGCGTCCTCGACGCGATGGACGAACTCGGCCTGTGGGACGACACGATGCTGATCGTGTGCACCGACCACGGCTTCCTGCTCGGCGAGCACGGCTGGTGGGCCAAGAACCTGCAGCCCTTCTACAACGAGATCGCGCGCACGCCGCTCTTCGTCTGGGACCCGCGCGGCCGCCGGCGCGGCGAGCGCAGCGACGCCTTCGTGCAGATGATCGACATGCCGGCGACGCTGCTCGACCTCTTCGGCGTGGCGCGCACGCCCGACATGCAGGGCATGCCGATCCGGGCCGGGGCCGGCGGCTCGCGCGGCCGCGGCCTGTTCGGCGCCTTCGGCGCGCATGTCTGCGTGACCGACGGCCGCTACGTCTACATGCGCGCCAGCACGAGCACGGAGAACGGCCCGCTCTACGAATACACGCTGATGCCGACGCGCATCTGGCGGCGCTTCAGCGTGGAGGAACTGGCCGGCGCGACGCTGGCCGAGCCGTTCTCCTTCACCAAGGGACTCAGGACGCTGCGCGTGCCGGGCTTCACCTATGGCGACCTGCAGCGCTTCGGCACGCTGCTCTACGACCTCGCGGCGGATCCCGGCCAGCAGAGCCCGATCGAGGACGAGGCGGTCGAGCTGGCGATGATCGCACGCCTGCTCGACCTGATGCGGCAGACGGACGCGCCGCCCGAGCAGTTCGCCCGGCTCGGGCTGCCGCGCGAGGGCGCGCCGACGCGCGCGCATCTGGCCGCGCGCGGCAGCGCGCCGGCACGAAGGGACGATCCGGCCCCGGCCGCGCGGGAGCGCGTGGAGGCCGGCGACGCATGAGGCATTGCCGGCGTGGAGGCGCCGGCCGAACGCAGACGAGAGTGGAGGAGAAGGACATGAAAGCGCACTGGAAGTTGCATGCCGCCGCGGCAGTGTTGATGGCCGCCGCGGTTTCGCCGTCGATCGCCCAGGAGAAGCAGGCCGAGGTCATCCACTTCCTGACGTCGGCCTCCGAATCGGCCGCCATCGGCGAGTTCGCCAAGGCTTTCGAGGAGCGCGGCGGCAAATGGCTGGACAGCGCCGTCGCCGGCGGGCCGGCTGCCAAGTCCACCGCCATCAACCGCATCGTCGGCGGCACGCCGCCGGCGGCCGCCATGTTCAACCTAGGGCCCGAATTCGTCGAGCTCGCCGAGGGCGGGCTGCTGCGCAACCTGAACGACATCGCCGAGGCGAACGACTGGCGCGGCAAGCTGCCGGAGGCGCTGGCGGCCGCCGCCCAGCTCGACGGCGCCTTCTACGTCGTGCCGACCGCGCTCAACGGCCAGAACTTCGTCTGGTACAACAAGAAGGTGCTGGCCGACGCCGGCATCGCGGAGCCGGCCGACTGGCAGGGGCTGATCGGCGCGCTCGACAAGCTCAAGGCCGCCGGCAAGATCCCGCTCGCCATGGCCGGGCAGAAGAGCTGGGAAGCCCAGCTCTTCTGGGCCGTGCTTTTGGGCGACGGCGGCAAGGACGTCTACCTGCAGGTCATGTCCGACCACAAGCAGGACGCGGTGAAGTCGGCCGACTTCCGCCGCGCCCTGGAGACCTTCGTCAAGCTCGCCGGCTATACCGACGCCGGCAGCCCCGGTCGCAACTGGAACGACACCGCCAACCTCGTCATCACCGGCCAGGCCGGCTTCATGCAGATGGGAACCTGGGCGCGCGGCGAGTTCAACAAGGCTGGCCAGAAGCCGGACATCGACTATGGCTGCATCATCCTCGGGCTGGAGAAGGGCGGCTACCAGCTCCAGGGCGGCGTCTTCCTCTATCCGAAGCTGTCCGACCCGGCGGCGGCAGATGCCCAGAAGCTGCTGATCGAGACGATGTCCGACCCGGCCGTGCAGGCGAAGTTCGCCAGCCACAACGGCTCGGTGCCGTTCTGGAAGGGCGCGGACCGTTCCGGCCTCGACGCCTGCGTGGCCAAGAGCGCCGAATGGGTGGCTACGCCCGGCGTCGCCGTCGCCTCGCAGGGCGTGCTTCTGTCGCCGACGCTGAACGGCGCGCTCAACGACCTGATCTCCGATCTGTGGAACGCGCCCGGCAGCTCGCTCGACACCTTCGTCGAGAACTTCGCCGCGGCGCTGGCGTCGGCGCAGTAGCCATCGGTCGCCGGCGGCCGCGCAGGCCGCCGGCGACAATCCCCCCCGGAGGACGGCGCATGGCGGGTTTCCGCTGGAAGACGGGTACCGTCGCGGCAGCGATCGCGCTGCTGCCGACGGCCTGCGTCGTCCTGTTCCTGTTCGTCGGCGGCACCGGCTGGGCCGCGCTGGTCTCGCTGACCAGCTCGAAGATGCTGGCCAACTGGAACTTCGTCGGCTTCCAGCAATACGCCACGCTGTTCTCCAACCCGCGCTGGCTCACCTCGCTCGCCAACATGGTGATCTTCGGGCTGACCTATATCGGCAGCACGCTGGTGGTCGGCTTCCTGCTCGCCATCTTCCTCGACCAGCGGGTGAAGGGCGAGAGCGTCTTCCGCACCATCTTCCTCTATTCCTACGCCACCTCCTTCATCGTCGTCGGGCTGGTCTGGCGCTGGATCTTCAATCCCGGCATGGGCATCCAGGACGTTGTGCGCGACCTCGGCTTCGCCAGCTTCACCTTCGACTGGATCGTCAACCAGCGCATGGCGATCTTCACCATCGTGATCGCTGCCATCTGGCACGGCGCCGGCCTCGTCATGGTCATCGCGCTCGCCGGCATACGCGGCGTCGACGCTGAGATCTGGAAGGCGCTGAAGGTCGACGGCGTGCCGGCCTGGAGGGCCTATCTGCACGTCATCCTGCCCACCGTGCGCGGCTCGATCCTGACGGCTGCCGTGCTGATGATGATCGGCGTGGTGCGGCTCTACGACCTCGTCGTCGCCATGACAAACGGCGGCCCCGGCAGCGCCACCGAGGTGCCGGCCAAGTTCATCGTCGACAATCTGTTCGAGCGGCAGAACATCGGGCTGGCCACCGCCGCCTCGACCTCGCTGCTGGTGATGCTGCTGGCGGTAATCGTGCCGTGGCTGCTCCTGGGCAACGCCCGCCGCAGGAGCCGCGCATGAGCGCCGGCGCGATCGTTCCAGAAGGCCCCCGCCCGCGCCATTTCGGCTGGGCGCGGCTCGGCATCTACGCCTTCCTGATCGTGGCGGCGCTGTTCTTCCTGTTCCCCCTCTACGTCATGGTGCTGACCTCGCTGAAGCCGATGGCGGAGATCAGGATGGGCGGTCTGCTCGCCTGGCCGTCCGACCCGACGGTCGAGCCGTGGATCAAGGCGTGGACCTCGGCCTGCACGGGCCTGCGCTGCGAAGGGCTCAGGGTCGGCTTCTGGAATTCCGTCATCATCACGATTCCGAGCGCCGTGCTGGCGATCCTGCTCGGCATGATCAACGGCTACGCGCTCTCCTTCTGGCGCGTCCCGTGGGCGAACTGGATGTTCGCCATCCTGATGTTCGGCACCTTCATTCCCTACCAGGTGCTGTTTTACCCGCTTGTGCGCATCGCCTCGACGCTCGGCCTGTTCGGCAATCTCGGCGGCATCGTCTTCGTGCAGGTCGTCTTCGCGCTGCCGGTGATGACGCTGCTCTTCCGCAATTACTACGCCTCGCTGCCGGAGGAACTGTTCAAGGCCGCCCGCGTCGACGGCGCCGGCTTCTGGCGCACATGGTTCAGCATCATGCTGCCGCTCTCCGGGCCGATGCTGGTGGTGGCCTGCATCCTCAAGGTCACCAACACCTGGAACGACTACATTCTCGGCCTCATCTTCGCCGGCCGCGACAACCTGCCGATGACCGTGCAGCTGAACAACATGGTCAACTCGACGCTCGGCGAGCGCGAGTACAACATGGAGATGGCCGCGACGCTGCTGACGGCGCTGGTGCCGCTCGTCATCTATTTCGTCTCGGGCCGCTGGTTCGTGCGCGGCATCGCCGCCGGCGCGGTGAAGGGATAGGCCGATGTCGCAGGTCTCCGTCCGCAAGGTCGACATCGCCTTCGGCAGCGTGCCGGTGCTCGAGCAGCTCGACCTCGAGGTCGCGCCGGGCGAGTTCCTCGTGCTGCTGGGTCCCTCCGGCTGCGGCAAGTCGACCCTGCTCAACGCGATCGCCGGCCTGCTCGACGTCAGCCGCGGCCAGGTCTGGATCGGCGACCGGAACGTCACATGGGCCGAGCCCAAGGACCGTGGCATCGCCATGGTGTTCCAGTCCTACGCGCTCTACCCGCAGATGACGGTGGCGCAGAACATGGGGTTCGGCCTGAAGATCGCCGGCCGGCCGCGCGAGGAGGTCGACCGCCGCGTGCGCGAGGCGGCCGCGATGCTGCAGCTCACGACGCTGCTCGGCCGCAAGCCGGCGGCACTGTCGGGCGGCCAGCGCCAGCGCGTCGCCATCGGTCGGGCGCTGGTGCGCGACGTCGGCGTCTTCCTGTTCGACGAGCCGCTCAGCAATCTCGACGCGCAGTTGCGCAACGAGCTGCGGGTCGAGATCAAGCGGCTGCACCAGCAGCTCGGCACCACCATGATCTACGTCACGCACGATCAGATCGAGGCGCTGACGCTGGCCGACCGCATCGCGGTGATGAAGGACCGCACCATCCAGCAGCTCGCCACGCCGGAGGAGATCTACCTGCGCCCGGCCAACCGCTTCGTCGCCGGCTTTGTCGGCTCGCCGGCGATGAATTTCCACGCCGGCGCGATCGAGGCCGGGAAAAGCGGGCCGGCGTTCCGGCGCGGCGAACTTTCGCTGCCGCTGCCCGACCGTTTTCGCGACGCCGGCGGCGCGGTCGAGCTCGGCATCCGGCCGGAGCACATCGTCATCGGGACCGGCGCGGACGCGCTGCCGGCCGCGGTCGAGATGGTCGAGCCGATGGGCGCCGAGACGCTGGTCTGGGCGCGGGTCGCGGACGAGCCGTTCAGCCTGCGGGTGGAGCACACGGTGAAGCTGCGGCCGGGCGACCGGATCGATCTGAGCTTCCCCGGCGAGAACGTTCACGTCTTCAGGGCCGGCACGGGCAAGCGGCTCTAGCCGCGCCGGATCGGCCTCAACTCACGGAGAAGCATCATCATGCGGCGGGTAGGCATCGGCATCGTCGGCTGCGGCAACATATCGGGGGCCTATCTCAAGGCGGCCGCCGGCTTCCCGATCCTCGACATCAGGGCGCTCGGGGACCTCGACCCCGCCGCCGCCGAGGCGCGGGCGGCCGAGTTCGGCCTGCGGGCGAAGCCGCTCGACGCCGTCTTCGCCGACCCGGAGATCGAGGTGATCCTCAACCTCACCGTGCCCAAGGCGCATGTCGAGGTCGGCTTGCGGGCGCTCGCGGCCGGCAAGCACGTCTATTCGGAAAAGCCGCTCGCCGTGACCCATGCCGACGGCGTGCGCCTTCTCGCCGCCGCCCGCGAGCGCGGCCTGCGCGTCGGCTGCGCGCCCGACACCTTCCTCGGCGGCGGCCATCAGGTGGCGCGGCGCCTTGTCGACGACGGCGCCATCGGCAAGCCGGTCGGCGGCACCGCCTATTTCATGTGCCCGGGCCACGAGCGCTGGCATCCCAGCCCGGACTTCTACTACGAGGCCGGCGGCGGGCCGATGCTCGACATGGGGCCGTATTACATCACCGACCTCGTCAACCTGCTCGGGCCGATCGCCTCCGTCGCGGGCCTCGCCGCGACGCCGCGGCCGACCCGCACCATCACCAGCCAGCCGCGCGCCGGAACCGTCATCCCGGTCGAGGTGCCGACCCACATGGCCGGGCTGCTCGCCTTCGAGAACGGCGCGATCGTCCATATCGGCATGAGCTTCGACGTCGCCGGCCACCGCCACACGCCGCTGGAAGTCTACGGCACCGAGGGCACGCTCGTCGTGCCCGACCCGAACTATTTCGGCGGCCCCGTGCAGCTCCTGCGCAAGGGCGGCGAATGGGAGGAGGTGGCGATCGACCTGCCCTATGCCGACGCCAACTACCGCTCGCTCGGCCTGGCCGACATGGCCGAGGCGATCGTCGCCGGCCGCCCGCACCGGGCCAGCGGCGAACTGGCGCTGCACGTGCTCGAGGCGATGGAGGCGGTCGGCCGCTCGTCCGACAGCGGCGCCCGGATCACGATGACGACACGGGCCGAGCGTCCCGCGCCGCTGCGCGGGACCGTCGGCGCCGAGATGGCTGCTTGAACGTGAAGGGGATTGCGATGCGCGAGGCGATGATCGTTTGGGGCGGCTGGCACGGCCACGAGCCCGAGAAATGCGCGGGCATCATCCGCGACATGCTGGTCGAGGACGGGTTTTCGGTGCGGATCGAGACCGAGACGAAGGCGTTCGCCGATCCGGCCATCCACGGGCTCAGCCTGATCGTCCCGATCTACACCATGTCGAAGATCGAGAAGGCCGAGGCGGTGAACCTCGCCGCCGCGGTGCAGAGCGGGGTCGGCATGGCCGGCTATCATGGCGGCATGGGAGACGCCTTCCGCGACTGCGTCGAATATCAGTTCGTCGTCGGCGGCCAGTGGGTGGCCCATCCCGGCAACATCATCGACTACAGGGTCGACGTCGCCCGGCCCGACGATCCGGTCATGCAGGGTATCGCATCGTTCCCCTACCGGTCGGAGCAGTATTACATGCACGTCGACCCGTCGAACGAGGTGCTGGCCACCACCACCTTCAGCGGCGAGCACGCCGACTGGATCGCCGGCGTGAAGATGCCGGTGGTCTGGAAGCGCCGCCACGGCAAGGGCCGCGTCTTCTACTCCTCGCTCGGCCACCAGGCGCACGAGTTCGACGTCCCCGAAATGCGCACCATCCTGCGCCGCGGCATGAACTGGGCGGCGCGGTAGGCGCTGCTCCCGGCTCGATCCGGCCCTTGCCGCCGACCTGTCGGTGGACCTGAAGTCTTTCGCGACATAGCGGCGGACGGCGCGGTTTCGCGCGCCTCCGTTCACGGCAGCCACGGGCGCATATCCCTATAAACAAGCCGCCAAACGGCTGGCTTCGTTTATCGCCGTTTGTTATCAATATAGTGGAAAAGGGCGGATACTCATATGGCTGGGGCGCCGCTAGCATCCTTGCCATATCTCGTTTCCAGCGCCGCTCCCTGTCCCAGAAGCGAGACGAAACCGTCACGGGCCGCACAAGAACGGATCCGACAGGGCGCGGTGCGCAAATCTGCCGACAAGGGGAGTCCAAGATGCATTCCAACAGATCGTCCATCGCCGCGATCCGCGGCACCGTGCTTGCCGGGGCGACCGCCGCCCTGCTCGCCGCGCTCGGCCAGCCGGCCGCCGCGCAGGCCAATTTCGACCGCGCCACCAGCGTCATCTTCGCCAATGGCGGCGCGCTGACCACGCTCGACCCGCTGCGCACCGACTATGCCCAGACCAGCTTCGCGGTGAATGCGGCCTACGACACGCTCGTCACCTACGACAAGTCGGCGAAGGTGGTCGGGCGGCTGGCCGAGTCCTTCGAGGTCGCCGACGACGTCATGTCGATCGCGATCAAGCTGCGGCCCGGCGTCGCCTTCCAGGACGGCGCGCCGCTGACGGCCGACGACGTCGCCTATACGCTCGACCGCCTGAAGCGCATCGGCATCGGCATCGCCGGCCAGATCTCGGAATACGACAGCACGGTCGTCACCGACCCGCACACGCTGACGATCAAGCTGAAGCAGCCGTCCTCGATCTTCCTCGGCGCGCTGTCGAAGATCTACATTCTGAACTCCAAGCTGGTCGGCGCCAACGCCGGCAGCGACGACGGCCAGACCTGGCTGCAGTCGCACGTCGCCGGCAGCGGCCCCTACTCGCTGTCGATCCAGCAGGGCGGCAACACCTTCCTGCAGCTCAACCCGAACTACTGGGACAAGGCCGAGGGCCGGCCGCAGACGATCGTGCTGCGCCGCATCGACGAGGGCGCGACGCAGCGCGACGAGATCCGCGCCGGCAATGTCGACCTCGCCATCCTCGGCATGGGCTATCGCGACGCCGCCGATCTCGAGGCGAGCGGGGTGGCCAAGGACGCCCGTCTGAAGCCGGCGCTGCAGACCAACGTCGTGTTCAACACGCGCACCGGTCCGACGGCCGACCCGCGCGTGCGCCGCGCGGTCCGCATGGCCTACGACTACGAGGGCGGGCTGAAGAACATCCGCCTCGGCAACGGCACGGTCGCCAACGGCCCGCTGCCGAGCACGCTGCCCTGCCGGCCGGACCTGCCGCAGTCGGTGCGCGACGTCGAGGGCGCCAAGAAGCTGCTTGCCGAGGCCGGGGTGAAGGACCTGCACCTGACGCTGCGCTTCCAGTCGACGATCGAGGTGCAGCGCCTCGAGGCGACGCTGCTGCAGTCGAACCTCGCCGACATCGGCGTCACGCTCGACCTGCAGCCGATCACCTTCGCCAACTACCTGCAGACGCTGGCGAGCGTAGACACGATCCCGCAGATGATGCTGCTCGACGATTTCGCGCAGTTCCCGGATCCGGGCGCCATGCTGTTCAAGACCTTCAAGTCGAATGCCGTCGGCACCAACCGCAGCGGCTATTCCAACGCCGAAGTCGACAAGCTGCTCGACCAGGCCGTGCAGACGAAGGATGACGCGGCGCGCTGCGAGCTCTACAAGAAGGCGCAGACGATCATCGACGGCGATTCCGCCTATCTGTCGATGTATACCGTCGGCCGGCCGGGACCCTACCGCGCCGAGCAGCTCGCTCCGCTCGAGGCGAACCTGGTCGTGTTCCCGGTCGCTCCGTCGGAATTCCGTCTGGCCAAGTAGGGAGGCGCGGGCGATGCCGTCCCGATACCGGTCCTATCTCCGGTTCCTCGGCCGACGGCTCGCCGTCACGGCGATGACGCTGTTCGGCCTGATGACCCTGGTCTTCCTGATGATCAAGGTCATCCCCGGGGACGAGGCGCGCATCATCGCCGGACCGGAAGCCTCGCCGGCGCAGGTCGAGGCCGTGCGTGTGAAGCTCGGCCTCGACGCACCGCTCGTCGTCCAGTACGTGCGGTTCGCGGGGCGGGTGGCGCAGGGCGACCTCGGCACCTCGATCAGCACCCTCCAGCCGGTCGTCCGCGATCTCGCCGAGGTGCTGCCGAGCACGCTGGAGCTGGTCGTGGCGACGATGGTCTTCAGCCTGCTCATGGCGACGGCCGCCGCACTGGTGGCGGCCTCGCGGCGCGGCGACATGGTCGACAGCTCCAGCCGCGTCGTCGCGGTCATCGCCGGCGGCCTGCCGACCTTCTGGCTGGCGCTGGTGCTGCAATATCTGTTCGCGGCCAAGTGGCGCATCTTCCCGATCTCGGGGCAGCAGAGCTTCCAGTTCATCGCCGACCCGATCACCGGCAGCCCGCTGCTCGACGCGCTGCTGCGGGGCAACTTTTCCGCCTTCGTCAACGCGGTGGACTACATCGTTCTTCCCGCGACCGCGCTCGGGGTGTTCTTCGCCGCGCAGCTCTTCCGCACGCTGCGCGCCTCGCTGATCTCGATCCTGCAGAGCGAGTTCATCGTCGCCGTGCGCTCCAAGGGCGCCTCCTTCGCGCGCATCCTGCTGCGCCACGCGCTGCCCAACGCGATGGGGCCGACGATCACGCTGGCCGGCATCCAGCTCGGCATCATGGTCGGCTCGGCGGTGCTGGTCGAAGGCATATTCGGCCGGCAGGGCCTGGGCGCCTATCTCCAGAACGCGGTAGCGCAGAAGGACACGTTCGCGGTCCTCGGCACGGTGCTGGTGATCGGCGCGTTCGTCTGCCTCATCAACCTCGTGGTCGACCTGCTCCAGCTCGCGCTGGACCCGCGCGTGCGCGCCGCGCAGTTCGAGGGGGCGGCGCGATGACGCTCGCGGCGGTCCGGCGCAGCGTGCAGTCGAGCGGCAAGCTCGACATGTTCGTCTTCGCGCTGACGGGGTTCCTGATCTTCCTCGCCATCTTCGGCCCGCTGCTGGCGCCCGACAGCATCTACCGTTCCGACATCGGCAACGCGCTGCAGCCGCCGAGCGGGGCGCACTGGTTCGGCACCGACGACCAGGGCCGCGACATCTTCTGGCGGCTGGTCGCCGGCGCGCAGGCGACGCTGCTGTCGTCGGTCCTCATCGTCGCCGCCTATTCGCTGATCGGCGTCGCCGTCGCGACGATTGCGGCGGTGGGGCCGAAATGGCTGGACGAGCTCCTGATGCGCATCACCGATATCGGGCTCGCGCTGCCGGGCTTGATCGTCGCGCTCGGCTTTGCGGCCGCGCTTGGCCCCAGCCTCGAATCGGCGATCATCGCCAAGGCGATCACCGGCTGGCCGGTGACGGCGCGGCTGCTGCGCTCGATCCTGATGCAGACGATGACGGCGCAGTACGTCGTCGGCGCGCAGGTGCTGGGGGCGTCGAAATGGCGGCTGATGACGCGCCACGTGCTGCCCAACTCGCTCGACATCCTCATCGTCAAATGGGCCGGCGACATCGGCGCGACGGTGCTCATCCTCGCGGCCATGTCGTTCATCGGCGTGGGCGCGCAGGCGCCGAGCGCGGAATGGGGCGCCATGGTCGCCGACGCCAAGGGCTACGTGTCGAGCGCCTGGTGGGCGGTCGCCGCGCCCGGCGCGATGATCGCGATCACCTCGGTGGCGTTCAGCCTGCTGGGCGACATATTGCAGGTCTGGCGCGACCCCTCGCTGAGGGATTCGCGATGAACGCGGCACCCGATCTCGCGGCGGCGGAGGCGGTGGAGGCGGCGGCGCCCGAGCTGCTGCGCGTCGAGGGCCTGTCGGTGTCGCTGCCGGGCGGCGTCGCGCTTGTCGACGGCGTCAGCCTGACCATCCACAGGGGCGAGCGCGTGGCGCTGGTCGGCGAATCCGGTTCCGGCAAGTCGGTGACCGCGCAGGCGGTGCTGCGGCTCAACGATCGGCTGCGGATCGACGGCCGGGTGATGCTGGACGGGCGGGACATCCTGTCGCTCAGCGAGCGCGAGATGGCCGGCGTGCGCGGCGGCCGCATCGGCCTCGCCTTCCAGGACGCGATGGTCTGCCTCGATCCGATCATGACGGTCGGCGACCAGATCGAGGAGAGCCTGCGCATCCGCGGCGTCGGCAGAGCGGAGGCGCGCCGCCGGGCGATCGCGATCCTCACCGAGCTCGGCGTCCACGACGCGGCCGACCGGCTCGGCTCCTACGTGCACGAATTCTCGGGCGGCATGCGCCAGCGCGTGGTGCTGGCCATGGCGCTGGTCGCGCAGCCGGACCTGCTGATCGCCGACGAGCCGACGACAGCGCTCGACGTGCGGGTGCAGCGCCAGGTGCTCGACCTTCTCGACCAGTTTGCCGCCAACCACGCGCTCTCGGTGCTGCTGATCACCCACGACATGGGCATCGTCGCCTCGTTCGCCGACCGTGTCGTCGTCATGTATTCGGGGCGGATCGTCGAGGACGCCTCCGTGTTCGACCTGTTCGAGCGGCCGCTGCATCCCTACACGCAGGGCCTGCTCGCCGCGATCCCGCGGGTCGACCGCTCGCAGGACGAGCTGGCGGCCGTCCCCGGCTCGCCCGTGCCGCCGGCGCTGCGGCCCTCCGGCTGCGCCTTCCATCCGCGCTGCGCGAAGGCCACCGAGGTGTGCCGGACGGAAGTGCCGCCGCTCGAGACGATGGGCGGGCGCCGCGTCGCCTGCCACCACCCGGCCACGGACGGCGTCCATGCTGTTTGAGCTCGCCCACATCACCAAGACGTTCCCCACTGCGCAGGGCCGCATCACCTCGCTCGACGACGTGTCGCTCTCCGTCGGCGAGGGGCAGGCGGTCGGGCTGGTGGGCGAATCCGGCTCGGGCAAGACGACGCTGATCCGCTGCGCGCTGCTGCTCACCCAGCCCGACGGCGGCGCGGTGACGTTCGACGGGACGAGCATGCTCGGCGCCACGCGCGAGCAGGTGCGGCAGTTCCGCCGCCAGGTCCAGCTCGTGTTCCAGGACCCGTTCAGCAGCCTCAACCCGCGCATGACCGTCGAAGAGCTGGTCGGCGAGGGGCTCGTCATCCACGGCATCGAGAATTCGGCCGCGCGCCGCCGTGACAGCGTCGCCGAGATGCTGACCGTGGTCGGCCTGCGCCCCGACGACATGAAGCGCTATCCGAACTCGTTCTCGGGCGGGCAGCGCCAGCGCATCGCGATCGCGCGGGCGCTGGCGATCCGGCCGCGCCTGCTCGTCTGCGACGAGCCGGTCTCGGCGCTCGACGTGTCCGTGCAGGCGCAGGTCATCAACCTGCTGCGCGAGATGCAGAAGGCGCTCGGCCTGACGATCCTGTTCGTCGCGCACGACCTCGCCGTGGTCCGCCACCTGTGCGCGCATGTCTACGTGCTCAACCGCGGCAAGATCGTCGAATCGGGCAGCCGCGACCAGGTGTTCGACCACCCCACCCATCCCTACACGCAGGCATTGCTGGCCGCCGTCCCGATCCCGGATCCGCGGCGCCGGCCGCCGCGCCGCCAGCCGGCTCCCGCCGCATCCTGAACCGGAGAAGCACGATGAGAATTGGCGTCGACGGGCGCAAGATACCCGAGGCGGTGAAGCGCGGCCCGATCGCCAGCTTCGACCATGCAAACGAGCTCGGCATGTCCGGCATCTTCTTCCGCACCGTGCTGGAGATGAGCCCGACGCTCGACCGCGGCGAGCTGCGCGCGATCCGCGACAAGGCGGACTCGCTCGGCATGTACCTGGAGACCGGCATCGGCAAGGTGAACCCCTATGCGCTGCCGGAGACGCCCGAGGTGCGGCGCGTCGGCGACGGCGACACGCTGCTCGGCTTCCGCCGCATGATGGAGGCCTGCGCCGAGATCGGCTGCACCGAGCTGTGGACCGCGCTCGCCAACTTCAAGACGGCCTATGTCGGCAAGTTCGCCTGCGACCGCTTCCGCACCGACGTCTCCTGGGCCGATCAACTCGCGGCGTCCGAGAAGCTGCTGAAGGCGCTCGCGCCGATCGCGCGCGACCTCGGCGTCCACCTGAACCTCGAGACGCACGAGGAGGCGACGACCTTCGAGATCGTGCGGCTGGTCGAGGCGGTCGGCCCCGACGCCGTCGGCATCGTCTTCGACACGTCGAACGTGCTGCAGCGCACCGAGCACCCCGTCTTCGCGGCGCGGCGCGTGGCGCCCTACCTGCGCCAGACGCACATCAAGGACGCGCTGCTCGGCACCGTCGCCGACGGCATCGAATGCCAGAAGCGGCCCTGCGGCGAGGGCGTGGTCGACTTCTTCGCCGTGCTGCCGATCCTGGCGCGGGCGAAGCCCGACCTGAACCTGTCGATCGAGAACGACGAATCCTACACCGACCGGCCGCGCAACCCCGTGCGCATCCGCATCGACGCGCACGATCCCGACTGGCGCGCGGCCCATCCCGACCTGACCGACCAAGAGCTGGAAGCCTTCCGCGAGCTGGTGCGGATCGGCGACGCGCGCATCGAGAGCGGCAGCGTGCTCGGCTTCTCCGACTATGCCGCGCTGCGGCCGGGCTATGCCGAGACGGTCGACTTCATCAAGACCTGCGCGGCGCATATGCGCCTCGTCTGCGCCGAGAAGAAGCTGCCCCTGAGCAACGGCGCCGGCAACGGCAAATGACGGGGACCGCGGCATGACCGACACGAACGCGATCGTCGCCGGGGCAAGGCCGCGCGGGCGCGTCCTCCTTTCGGCCCGCTGGATCGTCGGCCACCGCGACGGCCGCCACTGCCTGATCCGCGACGGAGAGGTGGTGTTCGAGGACGGCAGGGTGGTCTTCGTCGGACATGGTTTCGAGGGCCATGTCGCGCAACGCGTCGATTGCGGCAACGCGATCGTGGCGCCGGGCTTCGTCGACCTCGACGCGCTGTCGGACCTCGACACCACGATCCTCGCCTACGACAACCATCCCGGCGTCGACAAGGGCCGGGTCTGGCCGCGCAGCTACATGGATCGCGGCCCGTTCGAGATGTACGACCGCGCGGAGCTGCGCTTCCAGAAGCGGCACGCCTTCGCCACGCTGATCCGCAACGGCATCACCACGGCGCTGCCGATCGCTTCGCTGTTCTACCGGGCCTGGGGCGAGACGGTCGAGGAGTTCGCCGACGCCGCGGCGGAAGCCGCCGCGCTCGGCCTGCGCGCCTATCTCGGCCCCGCCTACCGCACCGGCAACATGGTCGTGGAGGCCGACGGCACGATCTCCGCCCACTACGACGAGGCGCGCGGGCTCGCCGGGCTCGACGCGGCGCTGGCGTTCTGCGAGCGCTTCGAGGGCGCGGCCGGCGGCCTCGTCCGCACCATGCTGGCGCCCGACCGGATCGAGACCTGCACGCCGGAGCTGCTACGCCGCACGGCCGAGGCCGGGCGGGCGCTCGACATCCCGGTGCGGCTGCATTGCTGCCAGTCGACGACGGAATACGAGCTGGTGCTGAAGCAGCACGGCATGAGCCCGGCCGAATGGCTGGAGAGCCTCGGCTTCCTCGGCGACAAGACGCTGCTGCCGCACGGGGTCTACGTGTCGGGCAGCCGCCTGATACAGCGCCCCGGCCGCGACCTCGAGATCTTCCGCGATGCCGGCGCGGTGATCGTCCATTGCCCGCTGGTGTTCGCGCGCATGGGCGGCGCCATCGACAACTTCGCCCGATACCGCGCGATGGGGCTGAGGATCGGCATGGGCACCGACACCTCGCCGCCCGACATGATCCTCAACATGCAGGCCGGCGCGCTGCTGTGCCGGGCGCTCGCCGGCTCGCCGGCGGCCTGCCGCAGCGAGGACTTCTTCGACGCCGCCACGACCGGCGGCGCCGACGCGCTCGGCCGGCCCGACCTCGGGCGGCTGCAGCCGGGCGCGGCGGCCGACATGATCGTCATCGACCTCGGACTGGCGCACCACGGCCAGGTCATCGACCCGATCCAGACGCTGATGGTGGCGGGGCAGGGCCGGGACGTGCGCACGGTCGTCATCGACGGCCGCTTCGTCATGGTCGACCGCGTCATAGAGGGCATCGACGAGGCCGCCGACAACGCCCGCGCGCAGGCCCAGTTCGAGAGGCTGATGTCGCTCTACCCGTTGCGCACGCGCGGCCATCCGCCGGCATCAGAGATCTTCAGCTCGGCCTATCCGGTGGTGGCGCCTCCGGCCTGACCAACCCAATCGAGAACCAGGAGTACATGCCGTGATCTACATCCGTGTCTGTCTGGACGCACCCGGGTCGCTCGACCTGCGCTACAAGCTGCGCGACAAGCGCCGCGCCTATCTCGACAGCCTGGGCGGCAAGATGGTGCAGGGCGGGCCGCTCTGCGCCGGCGACAAGAACGATGCCTATATCGGCACCTTCATGCTGATCGAGGCGGAGAGCCGCGAGGAGGCGATGGCGCTGCACGAGCAGGACCCGTTCACGCAGGCCGGCATCTTCGAGCGCTCCTTCATCGTCCGCTACGACAAGCACCGCGGTTAGCGTCGCAGGCCTACTCTAGAGGTTGCGACCGATCCTGCGGGAGCGCGCCTGCATGATCGCGACGAACTCGCGCACGGCCGGCGAACGCGAGCGGTCGGCGTGCTGGATGATGACGACCTCGCGGCTGATCGTCGGCTCCGCCAGCGGCAGGCCGACGAGGTCGCGCGCCTTGGCGTCCTCCAGCGCGTAGGAGGGCAGCACGGCGAGGCCGAGCCCGGCCTCCACCATCGCCAGCACGGTCGAGATCTGGCTCACCTCGAAGGCCGGCTGGAAGGCGACGCCGGCCGTCTCGAAGCCGATCTCGACCAGCAGCCGGATGCCGCTGGAGCGGGTCAGCGCGATCACCGGCTGGCCCTCCAGGTAGCGCCACGAGACCGGCTCGCGCGCCGGCAGGTCGGGGAAGGCGCGGCCGACCAGCACCAGCTTGTCGCGCAGCAGCACGGTGCGCTCGAACTCGGTGACGGCGGCCGAGAAGGTGCCGACGCCGCAGTCGGCGCCGCCGCTGCGCACCATCTCCATGATCTCCTCGGTACCGACGTCCTGCAGCGTCACCACGATGCCGGGGAAGCGCTCCCTGAACTCGGCGATCGCCGCCGGCAGGTAGATGCCGGCCAGCAGCGGCGGCGCGGCGATGCGCAGCCGGCCGCGCTTCTTGTCGGCGATCTCGCGCACGTTGCGCACCGCGTCGCCGAGCTGCTCCAGTATGTCGGCGGCCGCGTCGCGGAACTCGCGGCCGGCGTCCGTCAGCTCGACGCGGCGCGTCGTGCGGTCGAACAGCCGCAGCGACAGCTCGCCCTCGAGGTCCTTGATCGCCTGCGACAGCGCCGGCTGCGCGGTGTTGAGCCGCTCCCCGGCGCGCGAGAAGCTTCCCAGCTCCGCCACCGCGAGGAAGCATTCGATCTGCCGTATGGTGATCTTCACGGAGCTCTCCGCCGGACGTCAAGCTATAGGAACATGTGATAAATTTATACCGGAATTGGCGCTTGAGATATATATCGCCTTCGCGGAATGATCGTCGCCAGGAATTCGGACCAGCCGCAATTTGTCGCCCGCCACGACGCGAAGGCGCCCGGCGCAGGCGACTGGGACAGACGATGCATTACACGAAGAAGACGGCCAAGAGCCACGCGCGCCAGACCATGAAGGGCATTTGGGCCGCGGCCCTGATGCCGTTCAAGCCCTCGCTCGAAATGGACGAGGACGGCTTCCGCCGCAACGTCGACCACTGGATTTCGGATCTCGGCATCGACGGCTTCTTCGTCGCCGGCAAGCAGGGCGAGTTCTTCTCCATGTCGATCGAGGAGCGCAAGCGCAGCTTCGAGCTGGCGGTCGAGGCCTGTGCCGGCCGCGCGCAGACGATCATGTCATGTTCGGACCAGAACATGGACGTGGTGATAGAGCTGGCCAGGCATGCCCAGAAGGTCGGCGCCGACTACATCGTCGTGCATGCGCCGGTGCTGCACTTCCTCAAGGCGCAGGACGAGACGCTGCTCAACTATTACCGGACCATCGCCGGCAAGGTCGACATCGGCATCGCGCTGTGGAGCCACCCCGACAGCGGCTACCTGATGAGCCCGCAGCTCTGCAACAAGCTGGCCGACATCGAGAACGTCGTGGCCATCAAGTACAGCGTGCCGCGGCCGATGTATTCCGAGCTCACCCGGCTCGCCGGCGACCGCATCCTGGTCAGCACGGCCTCCGAGGAGGAGTGGCTGGACAATATCCTCGAGCTCGGCTGGCAGCTCTATCTGTGCTCGTCGCCGCCCTACCTCATCCAGACGAGGGCCGACCGGCGGATGCGGCAATATACCGACCTCGCTTTGGCGGGCCGGGCCGGGGAGGCGCGCCGCGTGCGCGACAGCCTCGACCCCGTGCGCGCCGCGCTGAGGACGACGCGCCCGGCCGAGAAGCCGCACGCCCACCAGAAATACTGGCAGGACCTGCTCGGCCAGGTCGGCGGCGCGGTGCGCCCGCCGCTGCTGGAGCTGACCGAGGCGGAGCAGGCGGCCACCCGTGCGGCCTTCGAGGCCTGCGGGCTGCGGACCTGAAACGAAACGGCGGCGCGCCGCCGGTGCAATCCAAGGAGGAAGCCATGAGCAGCGAGAGACGCCTTTCGGCCTTCAATTTCTCGAAGTGGATCGACGAGCACGCACATCTGCTCAAGCCGCCGGTCGGCAACCAGCAGATCTGGGAAGACGCCGACATGATGGTCACCGTCGTCGGCGGTCCCAACAAGCGCACCGACTACCACGACGACCCGGTGGAGGAGTTCTTCTACCAGCTCAAGGGCGACATGGTGCTCAAGGTCGGCGACAACGGCAATTTCTACGACGTGCCGATCCGAGAGGGCGAGATCTTCCTGCTGCCGCCGCATGTGCGCCATTCGCCGCAGCGCCCGCAGGAAGGCTCGATCGGCCTCGTCATCGAGCCGAAGCGGCCGGCCGACGCCAAGGACGCGTTCGAGTGGTACTGCTTCGAGTGCAACGCGCTGGTGAAGCGGGTCGAGGTGTCGCTGAAGAGCATCGTGCGCGACCTGCCGCCGATCTACCAGGCCTTCTACGCCGACGAGAAGGCGCGCACCTGCCCGAATTGCGGCGCGGTGCACCCCGGCAAGGAGCCGCCGGCCGGCTGGGTCAAGATCTGACCCTTCGGCCCCGCTGATGGCCGGTTCCACGAAAAGGCCCCAGCGCCTGCGCCTCTGCTTCGTCGGCTGGGGCGCCATCGCCCGCCGCACCGCCGAGCTGCTTATGCAGCGGCGGTCGGCGGTCGAGATCGTCGCCGTCGGCGTGCGCTCTCCTGAGCGGCAGCCTGAGGGGCTGCCCGCCGGCGTCCGGCTGCTGACGAGCGCCGATGAACTCGCCGGCCTCGGCGTCGGCATGGTCGTCGAGGCGGCCGGCCGCGACGCCGTCGCCGCGTGGGGCGAGGGCGCGCTGCGCCATGCCGGCGCCTTCGCCGTCGCCAGCGCCGCGGCGCTCTGCGACGACGCCCTGCTGGCGAGGCTGATCGCCACGGCCGAGGAGCATGGAAGCCGCCTGGTCGTGCCCTCCGGCGCGCTCGGGGATCTCGGCGCGCTGGGCGCGGCCTCGATCCTGCCGCTGGACGAGGTCGTGCACGCCATCGTCAAGCCGCCGAGGGCCTGGCGCGGCACCGAGGCCGGGCAGATCCTCGACCTCGAGACGCTTTCCGTGCGCCACGCCTTCTTCCGCGGCTCGGCGCGCGAGGCTGCGTCGCGCTATCCGCAGAACGCCAACGCCACCGTGATCTCGGCGCTGTCGGGGCTCGGCCTCGACCGCACCCAGGTCGTGCTCGTCGCCGACCCGGCCGCGACCGGCAACGTCCACGAGGTCACCGCGGTCGGCGATTTCGGCAGCCTGTCGCTGCGGCTGGAGAACCGGCCGCTGAAGGCGAACCCCAAATCCTCCGAGATGACGGCGCTCAGCCTGGTCAAGCTCGTCGAGGACGCCGTCGCGCCGCTGCTGCGGTAGGCGTGGCCCCGGAATCGCGATGCGAAAACGCCGGCCCGTGAGGACCGGCGTCGAAAGCGCTGCCGTCGGCGAGCGCTCAGATCGTCATGCGGTGGGAGACGTTCTTGACCACCATGTAGTGGGCAAGGCCCTCGGCACCGCCCTCGCGGCCGTAGCCGCTGTCCTTGACGCCGCCGAACGGCGTCTCGGCGACCGAGGCCTCCAGCGTGTTGATCGACAGCGTGCCGGCCTCGATGCCGTCGGCCAGCATGTCGGCGTTGCGGGCCGAATGGGTGAAGGCGTAGGCGGCGAGCCCGAAGGGCAGGGCGTTGGCCTTGCCGATCGCCTCCTCGACCGAGGAGACCGGGTTGATGAGCGCCAGCGGGCCGAACGGCTCCTCGTGCATGGCGCGCGCGTCGTCGGGCAGGTCGGAGACCACCGTCAGCGGGAAGAAGTAGCCGCGATTGCCGAGCCGCTCGCCGCCCGTGTGGATGCGCGCGCCCTTGGCGCGGGCGTCGGCGACGAGGGCCTCCAGCGCGTCGATGCGGCGGTGGTTGGCCAGCGGCCCCATCTCGGTCGCCGGATCCATGCCGTCGCCCACCCTGACGGTGCGCGCCTGCGCCACGAAGGCGTCGAGGAAGCGCTCGTAGATCGCCTCCTGCACGAAGAAGCGCGTCGGCGAGGTGCAGACCTGGCCGGCATTGCGCGCCTTCCTGACGGCCGAGACCTTCGCGGCGGCGACCGGGTCGACGTCGTCGCAGACGATCACCGGCGCGTGGCCGCCGAGCTCCATCAGCACCGGCTTCATGTGGCGCGAGGCGAGCTCGGTGAGGTGCTTGCCGACGGCGGTCGAGCCGGTGAAGGCGATCAGCCGCGTCTGCGCCTGCGGGATCAGGTAGGACGAGATCTCGGACGGGATGCCGAAGACGAGGTTCAGCACGCCCGCCGGCAGGCCCGCGTCCTGGAAGGCGCGGGCGATGTGCAGCGCGCCGGCCGGCGTCTCCTCCGACGCCTTGATGATGATCGAGCAGCCGGCGGCGAGCGCGCCGGCGATCTTGCGCGCCGGCTGGCTCATCGGGAAGTTCCACGGCGAGAAGGCCGCCACCATGCCGATCGGCTGGTGCAGCACGACATAGCGGATCCCCGGCTCGCTCGGGATGACGCGGCCATAGGCGCGCTGGCCCTCGGCGGCGTCCCACTCGAAGAATTCGCAGCCGCGGATCACCTCGAGACGGGCCTGCTGGTAGGGCTTGCCGTGCTCCAGCGTGATCGAAAAGGCGATCTCGTCGATGCGCTCGCGCATCAGCGCCGCCGCCTTGAGGATGACGGCCGCGCGCTTGGCGGGCGAGGTCCGGCTCCACACCCTGAACCCTTCGGCGGCGGCGGTGAGCGCGAGGTCGAGCTGGGCGCGGGTCGCGACCGGCACCTGGCCGATGACGCTCTCGTCGGCGGGATTGACGACCGGGAGGCCATCCTTGGCCTTCATCCAGTCGCCGCCGATGAACAGGTTGAGGGAAGGATAGGAAGGCATCGCGACCTCGATGGCGACCTGATTTCGCTGCTTGGCCGCGGGCGGTCCAGCCGTGGCCGTCTACCTATCCTGCCGCGATAATTTATAAGCAAGGCAGGATCGCCGGATAATTTCATACGCAAGTTCTATAAATCGAGAGCGCCGGACGGCCGCAGGGAGTGGCCCGCCGGGCGCACTTCCTGCCTGTCCGCAAAAAGCAAACGCGCGCCCGTCGGGGCGCGCGTGCGAAGGCTGGCGATTGCGCGGGCCGGTCAGGCGCGGCGCTGGTAGAGCTGGAGGCTGCAGGCCTTGCAGTAGGCCTCGTGCACCGGGCCGCGGCCGAGATGGTGGCGGAAGCTCTTCATCTCGGCGAAGTAGGGGATCGGCGCGCGCGCCGGGCGCTCCGGCGCGGCGTCGAAATCGTCGAACAGGGTCTGCACCGTGACGACGACGCGCTCGGCGTCGTTCCAGTCGCGGTACTCGCCGAGGTCGAGCGCATAGGCGGCTTCCAGATAGTCCATCCCCTCGTCGTAGAGCGGCCGCGTCTTGTCGGTGACGTATTGCAGGTAGTCGCGCATGGTGCGCACGTCGTCCTTGGTCGAGATCGGCCCGTGGCCGGCCACCACCGTCTCGACGTCCATGCCCAGCACCATGTCGCAGACGTCGATCCAGCGTTTGACCGGCCCGTACCAGGCGATCGGCGTGCCGTCGGTGAACAGGATGTCGCCGGTGTAGACCACCTTGTCGTCGGGTACGTAGATCAGCGCGTCGCCCAGCGAGTGCGACGGGCCGACCTCGATCAGCTCGACCTTCTTGGAGCCGACCATAATTTCCATGCGGCCGGAGAAGGTCTCGCTGGGCGGGGTCAGCTCGATGCCGGAGAAGTCGAACGGGCGGAAGCACTCGCGCATGAAGACGCCGGCGCTGCCGAACTTCTCGGCGTTGGTCACGATGTTCTGGACCACGGCCGGGTCGAAGCGGGCGAAGTCGTCCACCGTGCCCTGCGTGCCGATGATGCGGGCGCCCTCGACGAGCTGGTTGCCGAAGGTGTGGTCGCCGTCGGCATGGGTGTTGACCAGCGTGCCGATCTGCCGCGCCGCGGGGATCGCGGCGCGGTAGGCCTCCAGCATCTCGGCGGTCAGCTTCAGGTCGAACAGCGTGTCGACCAGCAGCGAGGCGTCGCCGTCGACGATCAGGCCGGAATTCGACCAGCCCCAGCTCCCGTCAGGCAGCAGGTAGGCGTAGCAGCCATTGCCGATGTCCTGCAGTCCCTTGGTGTATTGCCATTTTGCCATGTGGCGCTCCTCGTATCTTTTCTGTGTCAGAGCAGGGCCGTCGCGAGCGACGGGAACAGGAAGACCAGGATCAGCACGAAGGCCATCATCACGGCGAACGGGAAGGCGCCGGCGAAGATGTCGTTGAGCGTCACCTTGCTGTCGGGCCCCAATGTCGCTTTCACCACGAAGACGGCGATGCCGAAGGGCGGGGTGAGCAGGCCGATCTCGATGGCGATGACGACCAGCACGCCGAGCCAGATCAGGTCGACGCCGGTGCCGTTGAGGATCGGCAGGGCGATCGGCAGCGTCAGCAGCATGATCGAGGCGGAGTCGAGGATCGTGCCGAGCAGGATGATGACGACCATCAGCGCGACGATGATGCCGGTGATGCCGAGGCCGGAATCGACCACCCACGAGCCGAGCCAGCCCGGCATGCCGGACATGGCCAGCATGCGCGAGTAGAGGCTGGCGCCGACGATCAGGAAGCAGATCGACGAGGTGGTGTGGCCGGTCTGGACCAGCACCTGCCAGAAGCTCGCCCAGGAGAGCCGCCGCTTGGCCAGCGAGACGATCAGCGCGCCCAGCGCGCCCGCCGCGCCGGCTTCCGTCGGCGTGAAGTAACCGCCATAGATGCCGCCGAGCACGACGGCGATCAGGATGACGATCGGCGCGAGCTTGTTGAGCATCTCGACGACGCTCATATCCGGCTTCTCCTCGGCGGCCTCGGCCTTGCCGGTGCCGATGAAGGAGGGCCACCAGCGGCCCATCGAGAAGATGCCGGCGCAGTAGACGAGCGACAGCACGATGCCGGGGATGATGCCGGCGATGAACAGCGAGCCGACCGACTGCTCGGTGAGCACGCCGTAGAGGATGAACAGCAGGCTGGGCGGCAGCAGCATGCCCAGCACCGAGGAGCCGGCGACGACGCCGACGGCGAAGCGCGGCGTGTAGCCGTGGCGCATCATCTCGGGCACGGCCACCTTGGTGAAGACGGCGGCCGAGGCGATCGAGATGCCGGTGATGGCGGCGAACACGGCGTTGGCCGCGACGGTGGCGATGCCGAGCCCGCCGAGCACCCTGCGGAACACCTGCGCGGCGACCTCGAACGTGTCGCGCCCTATGCCGGCGACGGCGACCAGCAGGCCCATCAGCACGAACAACGGCACGACGCCGAAGATGTAGTCGCTGATGGCGTCCTTGAAGGCCAGCACCAGCATGTTGGAGGCGATGTCGAAATTGCCTCTCAGCAGCCAGACGCCACAGAAGGACAGAAGGATCAGCGCGATGGCGACATGCAGGCCCGAATAGATCAGGACCAGCATGATCGCGATGGAGACGAAAGCGATCTCGACGCCGTTCATGGCCGGACCCCCCGGGCGGAATTGAAGTCGTTCCAGGACAGCAGCAGGAACTGGATCGCGGTCGCCACGATGCCGAGGAAGACGAGGATGAAGAGCGGCCACTGGGGAATCGTGAAGAAGCCCGGATTGCCCATGAAGTTGCGCTCCGGGTGCTGCCAGGCGGCGACCACGCTCGGCCAGTACTTCCAGGCGACGATGAGCATCAGCGCGCCGCCGAGCAGGTGGAAGATCGTCAGCAGCACGAAGCGGGCGCGCGGTGCGCGGCGCTCCAGCACGTTGAGCAGCACATCGGAGCGCGTCATCGAGCCCGAGCGCAGCGTGTGGGCGAGCTGCAGGAAGACGATGCCGACGATCGAGAAGGCGACGAGCTCGGGCACGCCGGCGATCGGGTGGTGCAGGAAGCTGCGGCCGAAGATGTCGGAGTTGATCAGGACCATCAGGCCGATGATCCAGAGCGTGCCGACGGCGTTCATGACGCCGATCACGCGGCCGAAGGGGCCGCTGGGCATGCGTGGCGGTGGCGCGTCCTCGCGCGGAATTGCGGCTTCTTCAGCCATCTGTCCTCTCCCCGGAATTGAAGGCGCCCGGCGCGTGTCGCGCCGGGCGCTGCGGGATCATTCGGCGAGGTAGTCGCGCTCGAACGTGAAGCCCTTGGCCTTGAGGTCGTCGCGGTAGGCTTCGAGCACCTTCTTGCCCGGCTCGCCGCGGGCCTCGGCCGCCGCCGCCCAGGCCTTGGTCGGGTTCGGCAGGGCCTTGATCCAGGCGGAGTGCTCGGCCGGGTCGAGCTCGACGATCTTGCCGCCGTTCTCGAGCATGGCCTTCTTGGACGATTCGTAGCGGGCGTCCTGCTCGTCGAAATAAGCCTTGGTGTAGGCGGCGGCGGCGGTGCGGAAGGCGGCCTTCACCTCGTCGGAGAAGGTGTCCCATTGCTGCTTGGAGACGCCGAGGCCGCCGATATACATCGCGCCGAAATGGACCTGGTTCCAGTTCGGAGCCACCTCGTAGAGCTTGGCGGGAACGCCGGCGGTCATCCAGCCGATATAGCCGTCATACACGCCGGTCTTGATGTCGTTGTAGAAGGTGACGAAGGAGCCCTGCACGCCGACCGCGCCGGTGCCGGCGAGCCAGGCCAGGTTGGGGCCGGCGCCGCCGAGCTTGACGCCGTTCATGTCGGCCACCTTGGTGAAGGCCTTGGTGGAGCCGATGTTGTAGTCGTCGATGGCGATGCCGCCGCCGATGTAGACGACGCCGGTGGCCTCCTCCAGCGCGGCCAGCGCGCCCTCGGTCTTGTTGAGCGCGTCCTCGACCGCTTCCGTCACCGCGCGCGGGTCGGCCGGGCCGAACGGCATGGCGTAGGTGAGGTTGAGCAGGCCCATCGTGGCCGGGTTGAACACGCCGCTCATCTGGCCGACGTCGATGATGCCCTGCTGGAAGGCCTCGGTCTCGGAGCCGAGCTTGACGATCGTGCCGCCATAGCCCTGCGTCCAGTTGACCTTGGTCTTGCCGGTCTTGGCGAGCTCGGCGTCGACGGTCGGGATGAAGGTCTCCTTGAGGTGCTTCACCCACAGGAACACCTCCGGATGGCCGGTGGCGACGGTCAGGTTGAGCGTCTCCTGGCCGAAGGCGGCCGGAGAGGCCGCCAGCAGCGCGGCCGTCGCGGCCGCGCACATCAACATACGACGGTGCATGCAAATCCTCCCTTGCTCCCGGCGTGCCGCGGGCACCGCGCCCTCCACGCCGCAGATGCGTCCCGACGTAGACGATTTTGAACGCATTGACAAGATTTTTGATATGTCGTTCAATTCGACTCGTCCGCAGACAGGTTGGCGCGTCGCAGGCGGCGGTCGCAGGAGTCCCGATGAACGCTTCGAATCCAGCGCCACGCGCGCCGCGCTCCGCGCCGCGGGCGGCCACGGCGCGGTCCGAGAAGGCCGGCGCGGCGGCACAGCGGCGGATCCTCGCCGCGGCCGAGAAGCTGTTCGCCGACCGCGGCTTCGACGGCACCTCGGTGCGCCAGATCGCGATGGCCGCGAAGGTGCCGCTGGCACTGGTCAACTACCATTTCGGCTCCAAGGAGGGCCTGTACCGCGAGGTCTTCGCGCTGCGCGCCCCGATGATCATCGACCAGCGCATGGCAGGGCTGGCGCTGGCCGACATGGAGACCGATCCCGACCGCAAGCTGGAGCTGATCATCAAGGCGCTGGTCGTGCCCAACCTGCACATGCGTGCCGCCGAGAAGAGCCCGGCCTACGCCCGCATCCTCGCCCGCGAGGTGTCCGACCCCAAGTCGAACGAGCGCGGCGTGATGGCCGAGTTCTTCGATCCCGTGGCGCAGCGGATCATCGAGGCGCTGCGGACGGTGCTGCCCGACCGCACCCTGGAGGAGCTCCACTGGGGCTATCAGGTGATGCTGGGCTCGATGGTCTACATCATGGCCGACATCGGCCGGATCGAGCGGCTGAGCGGCGGCCTGTGCCGGCCGGAGGACGAGAAAGCCACGTCGGAGCACGTGGTGGCGCTGCTCCACGCTGCGCTCAAATACGCAAGGACGCCGCCCCGCCCGAAGGCGGGCTGACGGCCGGGAAAGTTTCGTGACGGCAGAGCAGGGAGGAAGAGAGTGAAGCTGGTTACCTACAAGCGCGGCGACGGCGCGATGCGCGCGGGCGCCTTCATCGACGGCGACACCAGGATCGTCGATCTGGCCGACGCCCACGGGAGCGCCTTCGGCGAGGATCACGCCCCGTTCGCCTCCGTGCTGGGCATGATCGAGGCGGGCGACGCCACGCTCGACCGCGCCTACGAGACGCTGAAGAAGGCGGGATCGAAGGGCGCCATCGAGCGCGCCTCCGTCAAGCTGATGGCGCCGGTGCCGCTGCCGCCGCAGATCCGCGACTGCCTCTGCTTCGAGACGCATCTGAAGCAGTCCTTCGCCTCGGTGCGGCGCATCCGCGCCAACATGACGCCGGACCCCGAGGCGGCGATGCGCGAATATGAGGAGAAGGGCATCTTCGCGGTGCCCAAGACCTTCTACGAGCAGCCGATCTACTACAAGGCCAACCGCTTCTCGGTGATCGGCACCGACGTCGACGTCGTGTGGCCCAAATATTCCAACTACATGGATTTCGAGCTGGAGTTCGGCTTCTACCTGAAGAAGAAGGGCGTCGACATCGCGAAGGACAGGGCGCGCGAGTACATCTACGGCTACACCATCTTCAACGACTTCTCGGCGCGCGATGCGCAGACGTCCGAGATGGGCGGCCAGCTCGGCCCGGCCAAGGGCAAGGACTTCGACAATGGCAACGCCATGGGCCCGTGCCTGGTCACCGCCGACGAGATGACCGACCCCTACAACCTGACCATGATCTGCCGCGTCAACGGCGAGGAGTGGGGCCGCGGCTCGACCTCGACCATGTTCTGGAAGTTCGAGGACCTGCTCGCGCACATCTCGCAGTCCGAGACGCTTTACCCGGGCGAGTTCTTCGGCTCCGGCACGGTCGGCAACGGCTGCGGGCTGGAGCACATGAAGACGCTCAAGCACGGCGACGTGGTCGAGCTGGAGGTCGAGGGGATCGGCATCCTGCGCAACCGCGTGCTCACCCACGCCTGAGCAGCCGGCGGCTTGACCGGCGCGCTCCCGCGGGACAGCCTCGCGGGAGCGTGACCTCGAACCCTCCGCGGATGACGCGATGAACCTCTATTCGACGATCACCGACGCCGTTCGCCGCCATGGCGGCAGGACGGCGATCGCCTACGGCGCGCGCAGCGCGACCTATGCCGAGTTCGACGCCGTGGCGGCCGCGCTCGGCGAGCGCTTCGCGGCGCTCGGCTGCGCGCCCGGCGACCGCGTGCTGCTGTTCCTCAAGAACGGCTACGAGTATCCGTTCCTGATGCTCGCGGTCATGCGCGCCGGGCTCGTGGTGGTGCCGGTCAACGCCAAGCTGCACCCGCGCGAGGCGGCCTGGATCGCCGGCAACGCGACACCGAAGCTGATCTTCACCCATGCCGAGCACGTCGCGGCGGTCCGCGAGGCGCTGCCGGAGGGCGTGGCGCCGCACATCGTGGCGATCGAGGACTTCGAGCTGCCGGCGCCGGCGGCAGACGTCGCGCTGCCGGCCGAGGTCGGCGCGGACGAGCCGGCGTGGATCTTCTACACGTCCGGCACGACCGGCCGGCCCAAGGGCGCGACGCTGACGCACCGCAACCTCGTGGCCTGCACGGTCAACTGCCTCGCCGACATCTTCGACTTCCGCGCCAGCGACCGGGTGCTGCACGTCGCGCCGCTGTCGCATGGCGGCGGCCTCTATCTGATCCCGTCGCTGGCGCGCGGGGCCGAGAACATCGTCTCCGACCTGCCCAGCTTCCAGCCGGACGAGGTGCTCGACCTCGTCGCGGCGCGCGGCATCACCGCCTTCGCCTTCGTCGCGCCGACCATGATCGTGCGGCTGCTGGAGGCGCGCCCGCGCGACGACATCGGCTCGCTGCGCGGCGTCATCTATGGCGGCGCGACCATCCATCTGGAGCACATCAAGGCGGCGGTGCAGCGCTTCGGCCCGATCTTCCACCAGCTCTACGGGCAGGGCGAGGCGCCGATGACGATCTCCTACCTGCCGGGCGCCGACCATCTCGGCGCCGACGACGAGACGCTGCTGTCGGCCGGCTATGTGCGGGCCGGCGTCGAGGTACGGCTGGTCGACGAGAACGACATGCCGGTGGCGCCGGGCGCCGACGGCGAGATCTGCGTGCGCGGCGACGTGGTGATGAAAGGCTACTGGGGCAACCCGGCCGCCACCGAGGCCGCGCTCAAGGGCGGATGGCTGTACACCGGAGACGTCGGCCATTTCGATTCCGGCGGGCGGCTGCGCGTGCTCGACCGGCGCCACGACACCATCATCTCCGGCGGCACCAACATCTATCCCAAGGAGATAGAGGACGTGATCGCCGCGCATCCGGGCGTGCGCGAGGTGATCGCCTTCGGCCTGCCCGACCGCGAATGGGGCGAGAGCGTCGCCGTCGCCATCGTCGCCGACGAGGCGGCGCGGCCGAGCGAGGCCGACATCCTCGCCTTCTGCCGGCAGAGCCTGGCGAGCTTCAAGAAGCCCAAGCACGTCCTGTTCCTCGACGAGCTGCCCAAGAGCGCCTACGGCAAGGTGCTGCGGCGCGAGCTGAAGGCCCGCTTCTCGGGCGCCTGAGCCTCTGCGCCTGCAGGCGCGCGACACGCCCGTTTACGCGGCACGGCCCGGCATGCGAGGCTGGCCGCAGCCGCGCGGGAGGCGCGGCTTCGCGCATGGCGGGAGGCAGGCATGGCAGGGCGCAAGGATCCGGGGTCGCTGCGGTCGCGGCTGTGGTTCGACAATCCGGACGACCGGGAGATGACCGCGCTCTACCTCGAGCGCTACGTCAACTACGGTCTCACCCGCGGCGAGCTGCAGTCCGGCAAGCCGATCATCGGCATCGCCCAGACCGGCTCCGACCTGTCGCCCTGCAACCGCCACCACATCGAGCTCGCCAAGCGGGTGCGCGACGGCATCGTGGCGAGCGGCGGCGTGCCGTTCGAGATCCCCGTCCACCCGATCCAGGAGACCGGCAAGCGGCCGACCGCCATGCTCGACCGCAACCTCGCCTATCTCGGGCTGGTCGAGGCGCTGTTCGGCTACCCGATCGACGGCGTCGTGCTGACCATCGGCTGCGACAAGACCACGCCGGCGCTGCTGATGGCGGCCGCGACCGTCAACATCCCGGCGATCGCGTTTTCCGTCGGGCCGATGCTCAACGGCTATTTCCGCGGCGAGCGCACCGGCTCGGGCACGATCGTATGGAAGGCGCGGCAGCTCCACGCCGCCGGCGAGATCGACGAGGAGCAGTTCACCGAGCTGGTCACCTCCTCGGCGCCGTCGGTCGGCTACTGCAACACGATGGGCACGGCCTCGACGATGAACTCGCTGGCCGAGGCGCTGGGCATGCAGCTCCCCGGCTCGGCCGCCATCCCCGCGCCCTATCGCGAGCGCGGCCAGATGGCCTACGCCACCGGCCGGCGCATCGTCGACATGGTGTGGGAGGACCTGAAGCCGTCCGACATCATGACGCGCGAGGCGTTCGAGAACGCCATCGCCGTCAATTCGGCGATCGGCGGCTCCACCAATGCGCCGATCCACCTCAACGCGGTCGCCCGCCATCTCGGCGTGCCGCTGACCAACGACGACTGGCAGCGCATCGGCCATCACCTGCCCTTGCTGGTCAACCTGCAGCCGGCGGGCAGCTATCTCGGCGAGGATTTTCATCAGGCCGGCGGCGTGCCGGCGGTCGTCGGCGAGCTGATGCAGGCCGGCCTGCTGCCGCATCCCGGTGCTGGAACCGTCAACGGCAGAAGCATCGGCGACAATTGCGCCGGGCGCCTCAGCGGCAACGCCGAGGTGATCCGGCCGGCCGGCGACCCGCTCAGGGCGTCGGCCGGCTTTCTCAACATGAAGGGCCGGCTGTTCGACAGCGCCATCATGAAGACCTCGGTCATCTCGGAGGAGTTCCGCGACCGCTATCTGCGCAATCCCGGCGACGAGAACGCGTTCGAGGGCCGCGCCGTCGTGTTCGACGGGCCCGAGCAGTACAACCGCACCATCGACGACCCGGCGCTCGGCATCGACGAGCACTGCATCCTGGTCATGCGCGGCACCGGGCCGCTCGGCTATCCGGGCGGAGCGGAGGTGGTCAACATGCGGCCGCCGGCCTACCTGATCGAGAAGGGCGTGACGGCGTTGCCCTGCATCGGCGACGGCCGCCAGTCGGGCACGTCGGGCTCGCCCTCGATCCTCAACGCCTCGCCGGAGGCGGCCTCCGGCGGCGGGCTGGCGCTGCTGCGCAATGGCGACCGCATCCGCGTCGACCTCAACGCCTGCACGGTCGACGTGCTTCTGTCCGACGCCGAATGGGCGGCGCGGGCGGCGGCGTTCGCCGGCGCGGGCGGCTATGCGGTCCCGCCCAGCCAGTCGCCCTGGCAGCATTATTTCCGGCAACTCGCCCAGCCCTTCTCGGAGGGCATGGTGCTCAAGGGCGCGCCGGATTTCCAGGCCATCGCGCAGAAGTACGTCCCACGCAACAACCACTGAGCGGGACCGCCGCGTCCCGGCTGCAAGCCGCTCGAATCATTGCGCATTCGCATCGGAACGAATCGCGCCCTCGCACGTTGCCGCTGACGGGTAGACGCGGGGGGTAATGTGCGTCGCAGTTCCGACAGTCCTTTGCGCGAGAGCAACCTCAAACTCCGGCTCGCCCTGAGGGCCGCCCAGATCGGCACCTGGGACTGGAACGTGGCGAGCGGCCGGATGCAGTATTCGCCCCGCGCCCGCGCGATCTGCGGCTTCTCCCCGCACGAGGAAGTCGACTACGACAAGGCGCGGGCGGTGACCCACCCCGACGACCTGCCGCGCACCTCCGCCCAGGCGCTGCGGGCGCTCGATCCGGCGCTGCGGGCGCGCGACCCCTACGAATACAGGATCGTGCGCGCCGACACCGGTGAGCAGCGCTGGGTGCTGGCCTATGGCGAGGCGATCTTCGCGCGCGGCACCGGCGGCCAGAAGGCCGTGCGCTATCTCGGCACCATCCAGGACATCACCGAGCGCAAGGCGACCGAGGAGGCGCTGCGGCACAGCGAGCTGCGCCAGCGGCTGGCCATGGAGGCCGCCAAGATGGCGATCTGGGAGCTCGACACGGTCAACGACACGGCGGTCATCACGCCGGAGCTGTGCAGCATGTTCGGGCTCGACCCGGCCAGCAAGCCGACATTGCAGGATTTGCGCCAGCGCTACGCGGCGAGCGAGCGGGAAAAGGTCCACGCCGCGGGCCTCGCCGCCCTGGAGCGCGGGGAGACGCGCTACGAATGCGAGTTCCGCGTGCGCTGGCCGGACGGCAGCCCGCACTGGCTGCTGATGCGGGCCGAGATCCTGTACGGCGCCTCGAACCGGCCCGAGCGCGTGATCGGCGTCATCCTCGACATAGACGGCCGCAAGCGGCAGGAGGAGCAGGAGCGGCTGTTCCTGCGCGAGCTGAACCACCGGGTGAAAAACTCGCTGTCGGTGGTGCAGTCGATCGCCAACCAGACGTTTCGCGACGGGCGCGCCGACCCGCAGGCGCTGGACGCGTTCCGGCAGCGGCTGCACGCGCTGGCGAGCGCCAACGACCTGCTGGTGGCGCGCGACTGGGCAGCGTTCAGCCTCGGCGACCTGGTCGAGGCGCTGGTCGCGCCATATCGCGACCCGCCGGGGCGCATCGCGCTGAGCGGCGACGAGGTCAGCCTGCCGCCCCGGCTCAACGCCTCGCTGGCGCTGGTCGTGCACGAGCTTGCCACCAACGCCGCCCGCCACGGCGCGCTGGCGAACGGGCAGGGCCACGTCGCCATCGACTGGCGGCGCGCGCCGCACGGCGTCGAGCTGTCATGGACCGAGACGGGCGGCGACGCGCTGGCGATGCCGCCCAACAAGGGGTTCGGCCTGCGGCTGATCTCCGACATCCTGGCCGACGAGCTCGGCGCAGTGGAGCTGGAGGCGCTGCCCGACGGGCTGCGCTGCCGCATCCTGATCGCGGTCTGAGCCGGCCCCGAACTAGGCGGCGCCGGCCCCGAACTAGGCGGCGCCGGCCGTCCGCGCCTTCTCGAAGCGCTTGCGCTCGTGCGGGTCGAGGTGGAGCTTGCGCAGCCGGATCGTCTTCGGCGTGACCTCCACCAGCTCGTCGTCCTGGATCCAGGACAGCGCGCGCTCCAGCGTCATGCGGATCGGCGGGGTGAGCTTGACCGCCTCGTCCTTGCCGGCGGCGCGGATGTTGGTCAGCTTCTTGCCCTTCAGCACGTTGACCTCGAGGTCGTTGTCGCGCGTGTGGACGCCGACGATCATGCCGGCATAGACCTTGACGCCCGGGTCGATGACCATCGGGCCGCGGTCCTCGAGGTTCCACAGCGCGTAGGCGACAGCCTCGCCCGGCTCGTTGGCGATCAGCACGCCGTTGATGCGGCCGCCGACCTCGCCCTTCCACGGCTCGTAGGCGTGGAACAGCCGGTTCATCACGGCGGTGCCGCGCGTGTCGGTCAAAAGCTCCGACTGGTAGCCGATCAGGCCGCGCGTCGGGGCGTGGAACACCAGCCGCTGGCGGTTGCCGCCGGACGGGCGCAGCTCGATCATCTCGCCCTTGCGCTCGCTCATCTTCTGCACGACGATGCCGGAATGCTCGTCGTCGACGTCGATGACGACCTCCTCGACCGGCTCCAGCAGCTGGCCGTCGGCGTCCTTCTGCATGACGACGCGCGGCCGCGAGACGGCGAGCTCGAAGCCCTCGCGGCGCATCGTCTCGATCAGCACGGAAAGCTGCAGCTCGCCGCGGCCGGAGACGTAGAAGGAATCCTTCTCCGCCGATTCCTCGATCTTCAGCGCGACGTTGCCCTCGGCCTCCTTTAGGAGGCGGTCGCGGATGACGCGGCTCGTCACCTTGTCGCCTTCCGTGCCGGCGAGCGGCGAATCGTTGACGAGGAAGCTCATGGTGACCGTCGGCGGGTCGATCGGCTGGGCCGCCATCGGCTCGTTGATGGCGGGGTCGCAGAAGGTGTCGGCGACGGTGCCCTTCGACAGGCCGGCGATCGCGACGATGTCGCCGGCCTGCGCCTCCTCGATCGGCCGGCGCTCGATGCCGCGGAAGGCGAGGATCTTCGAGATGCGGCCGGTCTCCAGCAGCGTGCCGTCGTGGTGCAGCACCTTCACCGGCTGGTTGGGCCTGAGCGAGCCGCTCTCGATACGGCCGGTGATGATGCGGCCGAGGAACGGGTTGGCCTCGAGGATCGTGCCGATCATGCGGAACGGGCCGGGATGCACGGTCGGCTCCGGCACGTGGCGCAGCACCACGTCGAAGAGCGGCGCCAGCCCGGCATCCTTCGGCCCCTCGGGGTTCTCGGCCATCCAGCCGTCGCGGCCCGAACCGTAGAGGATGGGGAAGTCGAGCTGCTCGTCGGTGGCGTCGAGCGCGGCGAACAGGTCGAACACCTCGTTGATCACCTCGACGTGGCGGGCGTCCGGCCGGTCGATCTTGTTGATCGCCACGATCGGCTTCAGCCCGACCTTGAGCGCCTTGCCGACCACGAACTTGGTCTGCGGCATCGGCCCTTCCGCGGCGTCGACCAGCAGCACGGCGCCGTCGACCATGTTGAGGATGCGCTCCACCTCGCCGCCGAAATCGGCGTGGCCGGGCGTGTCGACGATGTTGATGCGCGTATCCTTCCACTCGACCGAGGTGGCCTTGGCGAGGATGGTGATGCCGCGCTCCTTCTCGAGGTCGTTGGAATCCATCACGCGCTCGGCGACGCGCTGGTTGTCGCGCACGGAGCCGGACTGCTTGAGCAGCGCGTCGACCAGCGTGGTCTTGCCATGGTCGACATGCGCGATGATCGCGATATTGCGGAGCTTCATACGTTCTCTCGAAGGGTTCGGCACCGGGAAGGGCCGGGCGCGCCGCCTTTCGGGCAGTTGGAAGAGAGCGGCACGGACTGTTGATGGCCGCGCATATAGTGGTTTTTTCGCAGGCGCGAAAGAGGCGGCTTCTTCACCGGCCGTTAACCTTGACGGGGTCGAATGAAAAAATCCGCTTCGCGGCGGAACCAACGCAACCCGAACGCGTTCGAGCCACATGATCCGCATCCCGACCGGACCCGTCCGTCTCGCCGCGCTCGCGGCAGGCTCCGCAGCGATCGTCGCCGCCTTCGCGCTGACGGCCTCCGGCGCCTACGGGCCGCAGCCGCAGGATGCGCGCGGCCTGGCGCTCGCCGAGTACCGCGAGGTGGCGGCCGCGACGCCCGCCGCGCTGATGTTCCCCGACGCGCCCGACGGCGTCGACGCGATCGTCACCGGCCCGGTTTCGGCCGAGTTCCGCGCCCGCCAGAAGGCGGCGGGCTGCGAGACGGCGCAATGGCCGAACGTGCCGGTCGTGTGCTACCCCGACTGACGTCGGGTTTTCTCCTTTCGCCCACGAGCCGTACCGCTCGCTTCGCTCGATGGCCCTCCGCGAGGGCGCGCCATCGGGCGCGACGCCCGGTCGGGCTTCCGGGCTCCGGCCGTTTCATCGTTCATAAACTGCTCCTGTATCGCATCTGCTTGACAGGCGTTGCCTTCCCATAGGTAATCCCCGGCGGCCCGGCTGCGCGAGGAGGTTGCGATGCTGCGGTTCTGCGTGCTCCTCGTGGCGGCGTTGTGGGCGACGGCTTCCGTGGCCGAGGAGAAGCCGGGGGACCTGCTGCGGTTCGGCTTCTTCCCGCCGATGGGTGAGGACATCGTCTACCTCGTCGAGCACCATCACGTGCTCGACTTCCGCGGCCGCCAGAAGGTCACCGAGTGGTCGCACGAGCTCACGCTGCGGCTGACGGGCAAGGAGCCGCCGGACATGCTCGCCGGCACCTTCTCGATGCGGGCGGTGAAGGCCGGGCCGGGCGTCGAGACCGACATGACCTACATGTTCGCCCGGGCCATCGAGGGAGAGAGTTTTTCGTTCCGGATGGTGCAGGCCGGCGCGCCGGTCGAGATCGACTGGCCGGCGGTGAAGCGCCGCATCCTCGAGCGGCTGCCGACGCTGACGGACCCCGAGACCGCCGCGCTGATGGAGCGCGTGATGCCGGTCTTCGACCCCGACGGCGTCGCGGCGGTCATGCGCCCGCTCTGGGTCTCCTCGGTCGCCTATCTGCGCGGCTTCCGCCGCGACGGGCAGGTGACGGTCGCAGAAGACGTCAACGTGCCCGCCTGGTTCCCGGTGCCCGGCGCCCGGCTGGAGGTGCATGGCGGCCGCGAGGAGGGCACGCCGGACATGCTGTTCATCGGGCGGCTGACGGCCGACCCGAAGGCCGCCGCGGAGACGCTCGGCGCCGAGCTCGCGGGGCGCGCCGCGCAGGCGGCCGGGCCCGGCGAGGCCGACACGACGTGGGCGGAGGTCGAGGCCGCCGTCGCCCGGGGCGTCACCGCGGTCGAGGGCGGCTTCGCCACCTACAGCCGGAAGGCCGGCATGCTGCGCGCCGTCGAGTTCGGGGCCCGCTTCGGCGCCGGCGACATCTCGCGGCGCGTGCAGTTCCAGAGCACGCGGGTGAAGCCGGAATG
>JAFKJY010000153.1 GCA_017305835.1 Hyphomicrobiales bacterium | reverse complement strand
CAAAACTAAAGCCGGGGAGCCTAAACAACGCGCCCGACCGGGCTGCGCAACCCCGACCAGCTCCACCCGGTCGGGCGCTTACCGTCGTGCCCCAAAAGGGGTCCCGTTTGCACGCCGATCCAGGGTCCCCATTCCGAGCCGATTGACAACCGGCACGTATATTCGCAGCCAGCCGCGGTTGTGGGCGTGGTGATGCAGCTCTTCGCCTTCCAGGTGTAGCTGCTCTCGATATCTTAGTGCGGTGACCGCTGCTGCTGCGATCTCGAAACCGGAAATAAAGATCATCACGACCACGATGGCAGCAGCAGCCGTGTCCAGATTCTCAAGGCCGATGGCGGCCCCTCCCAGACCGGCAACAACGACGATTGATGCGTAGATGTCGACCTGAGAGTGATAGCCGCTGGCGATCAGTGCTGGGGAATCCGTCTGGCGGCCCACGTAAAGCTTGTAGCGGGCGATGATGTAGGCAACGATGACGGTAACAACAGAAGCTAGGGTGATCGGGACCAAATTCCTCAGATCGGGCGGATCGGCTGCCAGGACCTCCCCCACAATATCCACTCCGACGTAGAAGATCGCCGCTGAAACCAGGAGGGCCACCCAGTTCTCGATTGCGCGAGCACCCTGTTTTGCAGCGTTGGCCAGCTTCCTGCGGCTCAAGACCAGCCCGATCAAGACGAACACACCGATCGCCAAATCCGCCAAGGAATGGATGGCGCTTGACCGCAGGGCCAAGCTTCCCGAGGCTGTCGACAGCCAGAACTTGAAGAGGATCAAGAGCCCGTTGATGAGTATCGTGACAAATACTGTGCGCTCTTTGCGATCCATTGCCTGTTGACTTCCTTGGTATCGGAACAGCCAGACGGCCGCACGCATCTCGGAGAGCAAGACGAGACAAGGCGGTTTCAAGACCGCCAAACTCGGTCGGCGACTGACCGCGATTGTCCCACCGTTCACTGCCCACTGGGGAGCCACGGTGATGCCGGCTTACACGAGAGAATTTACCGGGGTGTGTCGCAATCTCGGCTCGGTATGGCGAGTTCTTTCACCGCACCGCTTCTGAAACATTCTGCAACAGTTTTCTGGAAACCTCGCGAGAGGCAAGCCTGCTTTGGCAAACGGGTGTTACCCGCCCGACAATCACCCCAGCGGTCACGTCCGAAGCCGTGCAGGCTGAAATCGAGCTTGGGGTCTGCCACATGAGCCGACAGTTAGTGAGCTCGAAGTTTCCCGGATGATCGGCCCTCGGGAGCGAACGTTCCCATCGGCAGCAGCACCCGTACGCACAATCCTGCTTCTGCGCGGTTCTCCAGCCGAATAGATCCGCCGTGCATGTCCAAGGCCATCTGGGCGATGGCCAACCCTAGGCCCATGCCGCCGGTGTTGCGGTTCCTCGAGCTCTCAAGGCGGTAGAACGGCTGGAATACCCGCTCCAATTCCTCATGCGGAACACCGGGGCCTTGATCAGCGATGCTGATGTCGATCATCCCTTCCTTGACGGAGGCAGCGACGTCAGCGCGTTCTCCATATTTGACGGCGTTATCGATAAGGTTGGAAAGGGCTCGCTTCAAAGCCAATGGGCGGCAAGCGGCAATAAGTGGACCCTTGGTGACCAAGATGACGTCATGCCCGGTGTCTGAAAAGTCGCTGCAGATTGCCTCCAGCAGAGATCCGACATCGGTCGCCTGGACTTCCTCCTGCGCCGTGCCTTCCCGCGCGAATGTCAACGTGGACGTGAGCATCGCCTCCATCTCGTCGACTGCGCCAAGGATGCGTTGCCTTACGTCGGACTCCGCGACGCTCTCGGCCCGAAGCCGGATCGTCGTCAGGGGCGTGCGCAAGTCGTGAGAGATGGCTCCCAGCATCTGAGCACGTCCCTCGATCGTCTGGCGTACACGCTTCTGCATGTTGTTGAATGCGCGCGCCGCCTCCCGGACCTCACTCGGGCCGATCTCTGGCAAGGATGGTGCGTACACGTTCCGCGCGAATGTGGTAGCGGCGTTGGCAAACAGGGCAAGTGGGCTCGACAGCTTCCTGATTGCCCATAAGGAGAGCATCAATACGACGATCAGGAACGATCCGGTGACAGCGAGCTGTCTTTCCCATCCGGGCGCTGAAGCCAAGGGCATTGACGTCGAGAAGTTGAGTCGTTGGCTGTCTGAAAGTGGAACAGAAACCAGGACGGCTTGGTCCCGATCGTGCCCGAAGACCAGGCGACTTACGCGAAACTGCAGCCATCTGCGCCAGCTGTTCGGCGGAAGTGGCATATCGCTGGGGTCGGCATCACTTATGTCCACTGATATTGGATCGCTCGTCCCAGGCCTAACCTGACGCAACAATAAATCCCTCAGCATGGTGTTGCCGGATCCGGCCCCTTGAAGTGGTTGATTGTTGCTGACTTCTGTTATTCTTACGTTGAATGAATGGCCATCGGAGGAACGAACAATCCTCTCTCTCCATTCCGTCGGCACATTTACGACGATGTTTGAAATAGATGCGATATGCTGTGCAATATGTTGCTCTTCAGTGCGGGTCAAGGATTCGACCCGGTCTTCCGACAGCACAAGCAAGGTTACGACATGCGTGGCTATCAAGCCGGTCACCAGAATGACGACCGTTTGGCCGCTGAGACTTTTCGGTAGCAATCCTGTCATCCACGAGACACGTCGGCTGCAAAAACATAGCCGTCGCCCCACACGGTCTTGAGGATGACAGGGTTTTGAGGATTCTCTTCTATCTTTCGACGCAACCTGCTGATTCGAGTGTCGATGCTCCGGTCGATGAATTCCGATTCTCGGCCACGCGTTAAATCCAGGAGCTGGTCACGCGTCAGAACGATCTGCGGGCGCTCAACGAATACCCTCAGCAGATTGAATTCGGCGGTGCTTAGGGAGAGCAAGGCGTCGTTCGCCGACTTGAGCGAGCGTGTCGAGGTATCGAATGTCCACCGGTCAAACCGCCACACGCTCGCTCTGGAGCCTCCATTGCCGGTCGCTATGGATCGGGTCCTTCTCAGGACCGCGCGGATTCTGGCGATTAGTTCTCTGCCGCCGAAGGGCTTGGTCAAATAGTCGTCGGCCCCCATCTCGAGGCCGAGCACTCGATCAAATTCGTCGCCTTTTGCCGTGAGCATTACGACCGGAATGTTCGTCATGGCTCTGAGATCGCGGCAAAGGGAGAGTCCGTCTTCTCCTGGTAACATCAGGTCGAGCACGATAAGATCGACACAGCTTCCCAGGAGTTGGCGGCGCATCTGTCGCCCATCCGCGGCTGCGCTCACACGATATCCTTCTTTGACAAGCAGCCCTGCGACCAGGTCTCGAATGTCCTGATGGTCATCAACCACGAGGATATGTCCGTTCGAAGCATCCGTTGTCACACCGACAACTCTCCAATCACCGTTGAAGCACTGGGCGTGCGCCAGCGCTCAATGCACCCAGGCCGAAAGCGCCGCATGTCCTTCTGATAGCTTCAGCATTCACTTCAACCTCAAGGATACAATCTCAAGGTGCTAGAGGTTCAAGCAAGATCTGCCGAGGGTCTCCGCGATGGTTTGACTCACTGGCACGGCCGAGAAGGACGGACTATCGGTTGCAGAGTTCAAACTGTCGCGCGGCGGAAGCAATGGTCGATACGCCTTTTAGCGAAAAGATTCGCAGGTCAGGCATAGCCGCAATGGTAGTCCTGTGTGTGGGATTTGCCGTGGCGTCGTTGGGATCGATGGTTCTTTCGACAAGCATGTGGGGCGCTGACCTGGCAAACTTCTTGCGCCCGCATCTCTTGCTCGTTGCCACCTGCCTCCTCGTCTTGAGCTTGGTTTTCCGCCACATCGCCATAGCAGTCCTAGGGGCATTTGCGTTCTTAAGCGCATTGTTTCCGTTCCTGCTCCTTCCCTCAACTGCTTTCCCACAGGCCGGCATGCCAATTACCGTTGCGACCGCCAATGTCTATGTCGACAATCCCGAACCCGTGGATTTTCTGTCCATTCCCTCCGTTCTGGCTGCCGATGTCCTGGTTCTGCAGGAGATGACGCCACGCTGGCAGGATGCGCTGGCCGCAAGCGGCCGATGGGCATTCGAGAGCAGCCGCGATCTTGAGGCCAACACCGATATGAAGCTATTCAGCCGGTTCCCGATCCTCAATGCGAGGACCGTTTCTCCCGACAGCAGCGACACGGGGGGCCGGTTTGCGGTCCGGTATGAACTGCTCGTCGGTGATCGCGCAGTCGTCGTCTATGCCGTGCACCCGCAGACGCCCAGGAGTTCTCGAATGTGGCGTGAGCGAGCGGCCTATCTGCGTGATCTGTCCAATGCGTTGAACTCCGAGCCCCGCGATGCGCGCGTCATCGTCGCGGGAGACTGGAACACACCGCCATGGTCTCCCTTTTTCCGGGAACTGCTTTCCTCTACAGGCTATCGGAACACAGAATCCCGCTGGTGGCCGTTGCCGACCCGCTTCAGTATCCGGTTCTGGTCGCTGACACAGATCGGCACCCCGATCGATCGTATCGTTCTCTCGCCGGCGGTCGGCCTGGACAGCTTGTCGATGGGGCCGACATTCGGCTCAAATCACTTACCAGTCATTGCGCGGCTGACGATCCCCTAGGAGGTGGCGGCACGCCTTGTAACGAAAGGACGGATCTGTGGACGGTGGTCTACGTCTGGGAGCTTGAGGTTTGAAAATGCGGCCACGGCGAATGTTGAGCATTTTTGTCGCCGCTTTGCACGCCGGCGCACTTCCGGCATGGGCAGATGCGCCACTCGGGGTTTTCTTGTGGTATCCTGACCAGGCGAGAGCGCCTTCCTCGGCGGATTGTGACGCGCTGGTCGCGCGGGTGAAGCCGTCTCGCGAAAAAGCCGATGCCTGGTTGTGGGGCCGCGCGCCATTCGGATCAGAAATGGAATTCTATCTCTTCCTGAATCAGAACCGCATGGAGCCGACATATGCCGCGGAGGGAGACTACGATTCCGGTGCTCTACGATTCGGCGATTCCCAAGGCGACGAATACGCTTTCGAGCTTATTCCCGACGATCATCCGACCGTGACGATAAAAGGAACGATCGTGGCGCCCGCCGGCAGTTCGGTGATCACAGTGATCTTGCGCGACGTACCTTCACTAAACGGAACGCGCGACAGAACATCCTATTTCTGCCGGTTTGGCGACGATGCGGAGGCTTGAGCAGATCCGGTCACATTGACGCCGCCAGAAAATCGACCAGCAGCTTGACGTTCAACGCAGCGATGACAAAGGCGATGAAGACCGCAATCGCCACCAGGGCTCGTGGCGCCACGAGATCACCCATCTTGCGTCGGTCGGCCGTGAACATCACCAGTGGAAAAACGGCGAAGGATAGCTGCAGACTGAGGATGACTTGTGTCAGGATCAGCAACTGGGCCGTGCCGCTTTCTCCATACCAGATCGTAATCGCAGCGGCCGGAACGATGGCAATTGCGCGCGTGATCAGTCGGCGCAGCCAAGGAGGAAGCTTGATATCGAGGAAGCCTTCCATCACGATCTGACCGGCCAGTGTCGCAGTGACGGTCGAGTTGATGCCGCAGCAGAGCAGCGCGATGCCGAACAACGTCGGAGCGATCGCCGCGCCGAGCATGGGAGCAAGTAGGCTGTGGGCTTCGCCCAGTTCCGCTATCTCAGTTCGCCCCGTCGTGTTGAACGTCGACGCTGCAAGGATCAGGATCGACGCATTGACACTGAGGGCGAACATCAGGGCGACTGTGGAATCGATCGTCGCGAATTTCAGTGCCTCGCGCTTCTCGGGAAGGCTGTCTCCATAATTGCGCGTCTGGACGATGCCGGAGTGGAGATACAGATTGTGTGGCATCACCGTCGCACCCAAAATGCCCAGCGCGAGATAGAGCATCTCGGGATTTGTGACGATCTCGGTCGTCGGCGCGAAGCCCCGGATGACGTCGCCCCAATCGGGATCGGCCAACGCGATCTGCAGCACAAAACAGACCGCGATTACTGCCAGCAAGACGATCACCAATGCCTCCACCCAGCGGAAGCCCAGCCTTTGCAGATAGAGGATCAGAAACACGTCGAGCGCAGTGATGACGACGCCGATTTCCAGCGGAATGCCGAAGAGCAGGTTGAGACCTATGGCGGTTCCGATGACCTCGGCGATATCGGTTGCGATAATCGCGATCTCCGCGAGCACCCATAGCCCGCGGGACACTGCTTTCGGATAAGCGTCCTTACATGCCTGTGCCAGATCGCGGCCTGATGCGATCGCAAGCCGAGCGCACAGCGACTGCAAGATAATCGCCATGATGTTGGAGATCAGGGCGACGACGAGCAGCGTGTAGCCGAAGCGTGATCCTCCGGCGATCGACGTCGCCCAGTTGCCGGGATCCATGTACCCTACGGCGACGAGATAGCCCGGGCCTATGAACGCGGCGGCGCGGCGCCAGGACGACGCGGTCCCCTGGACGGCCACCGATCGGTAGACATCTGACATCGAGGGCGCACTCGGCTTGCTCTTCCACCCGCTGGCTACGTCCGACGCCGGGTCTATCATGGCTGGTTCTTTTTGCAGTTGCGACTTATTTGCAATTATAGCAAAGGCTATATTATTGCAAGGAACCGCCTGCTGGCGGCCCGGGGCAACGCAAAGTTCTTCTGGTTGGGGGCCCTATCTGGCGCGTTTGGCTGGAACGCAGTCAGTGCTCGCTAACGCACAACTCGTGGCTCGCCAGGGACTGCAGGACATAGCAGTCTCTGATCTGATCGCCATGGCACCGCGTCGCGATCCGCTCCAACTCCTTCTCAAGTGGCCGAAGCTTGGCAATTTTGTCGCGGACGATTTGGAGTTGCCTTACGGCAATTTCGTCTGCGTCCGCACATGGGCGCTCCGGGTGCGCGCTTAACTCCAACAACTCCCGAATCGCTTCGATTGTGAATCCTAGATCGCGCGCGTGCTTGATGAATGACAGACGGTCGCGCTCTCGCGGCTCGTACCTGCGCTGGTTGCCTTCGGATCGTTCGGCAGCGGCCATCAATCCCATCTGCTCGTAGTACCGAATCGTCGGAATTTTGACGCCCGTTGCGCGTGACAACTCTCCAATCGTGAGCATGTTTTCCTCCAGTTACTATAGCTATTATGCCTCATCCTTTCATTCTGGACACGCGTTCAATTGCCGCATACTCCCGGAGACGTGACCATAGGTTTGCCCAGATTGAGGCTAGATTTAGAGGCTGACATTACGAAGGGGGGTAAACGCCTGTGCATAAAACAGTTTTCGCGGCGATAGCTATCGTCGGCGTCGTTGCGGTAGTGCCGTCGAAGGCATCCGACGGCCCGCCCGATCACACCAACCCGCCCCAACTTTTGACGGTTGAACATGCGGAGATTCTGGTGCCGGGCCGGGATGGTATTACAGCCGAAGGCTACCTGACGATCTGGAACGGGACAAACCAGCAGGTAAGCCTGGAATCGATCCGGAGCGACGCATTCGGCAGGATCTCTATCCTTCGCACGGAGCTCGGGGCGGGTCCATCCAAAGTACTGCCTGTGGAGGGGGTTCTTCCTGTACCTGGGCATGCCGAACTGACGATGCGGGCTAATGGTGTTCGCCTCCTGCTGGAAGAACCGTTGTCGCAAGGCGACGAAATGACCGGCAGCAGCCGACTTACGCTGGTCTTCGATGGTGGTCAGGAGCTGGAGGTCACCGCCGACATTGTTCGATCCGGCGATAGGATAACGATCCATCACCATGGCCAAGAAGATGTCGGCGTGAACTGATTATTCACATGCGAACGCTTTGGTGAACGGAATATTGCGGGAACGCCAACAATTCGACGATAGTTCGATCTTAATTTAACCTGTTGATTTTGCTTCATTTTGAGGCATATCGTCTAAGTCTGCCCCGAGCTTACGGGGAGACACTCTATGATACGCTCTATTGTCAGCGCTCTGGCGCTTTGGATTTCCTGCGTCGCCGCTTCGGCCAACGCCTTTCATTTCAATCCGACCCAGTCGGCCAGTGCGCGCAACATGCTCACCTTCGGCGCCACGACGATGCCGGTGGGATACTACGACTATTGCCGTCGATACAGCGAGCGGTGCGCCCGTGGACCAGAGGGCGCGATGATCAGGCTTACCGAGCCGCGCTGGAAAGAAATCGTGTCCGTCAACGCCGAGACCAATTCAGCGATAGCGCCGCTTACGGATATGGAGATTTTCGGCGTCGAGGAGCGTTGGGAGTATCCGACGACGGTTGGCGACTGCGAGGACTATGCCCTCCTGAAGCGCAAACGCCTGAACGAGATGGGCTATCCTTTGGGAGCTCTCTTGTTGACGGTCGCCCGTGATGCCAAGGGCGGTGGACACGCCGTCCTGACGGTGGTCACGGACCTCGGCGACTTCATCCTGGACAATCTCGAGCAGAAGGTCCTCCTGTGGAAGGAGA
>JAFKJY010000152.1 GCA_017305835.1 Hyphomicrobiales bacterium | reverse complement strand
CAGGAACAGGGTCGCCGCCTTGGGCAGGCCGTAGGCGCCGAAGTTCGGGCCGGGGTTCACCGCCTGCTTTGAGGTGTTGAACAGGAGCACGCCGCCGGTGCCCTGCATCCTGAAGATGCGCACCGCGTTCTGCGCGACGCTCTGGTGGGCGAAGAAGTTGAGCTCGAAGCTTCTGCGCAGCAGCTCGTCGGAGATCTCGCCGATCCTGCCTTCCCACGCCGCGCCGGCGTTGGAGACGACGATGTCGACGCCGCCGAATACCTCCACCGCGCGGTCGAAGGCGGCGCGGACGGCCTTCGGGTCGGTCACGTCGGCGGCAATGCCGATCGCGCCGTTGCCGGCGGCCTTGGCGGTCGCCGCGGCCTTGTCGCCGTCGAGATCGACCACGACCATGTGGGCGCCCTGCGCGGCGAACAGTTTCGCGACCGCCGCGCCGATGGCGCCGCCGCCACCGGTCACCAGTGCGACCTGTCCCGACAGCGGCTTGGGCTTGTTGGAGGCGAGCTTGGCCTGCTCCAGCGACCAGTATTCGAGCTCGAACAGGTCCGACAGCGGCAGCGGATGGAAGGAGCCGACGGCCTCCGCGCCGGTGACCGCCTCGACCAGCATCTCGCCGACATCGGCCGCGATCTTCGCCTCCTTCAGGCTGCGGCCGTGGCCGAACAGGCCGAGGCCGCGCACCAGCGTGAGCCGCGGCATGGTGTCGAGCATGGTGCGCTTCACGTCGTCGCGCGCGTCGTTTTCCTCGAAGTAGCGGCGGTAGCGGGCGGAGAACTCGGCGACGCGTTCACGGATCGCCTTGCCGTAATCGTCCAGCTTTCCGGCCTCGGGCGCGGGCAGCACCATCGGTCCGGTCTTGATGCGGATCGACAGATCCGGCGTCGAGACGCCGCGCTTGGCCAGGTCATCGGCGCTTTCGGCGTTCACGTAGTCGAGGATCTTTTGCGACGTACGGAAATCGGAGACCATGCGGCCCCAGCCGCCGTCGCGCTCGGGAATCGCGATCGCGCCGCGCAGGTAAGGGCCGATCTCGGCGGGCGTGGCGAGCGCGGCCGGCAGCTTCACCGGCGTGAAGGGACGTTTGCCCTTCGCCACATGCTCTTCCGCCAGCGTGACGAACTCGATCATCAGGCCGTAGGCGTCCTTGGCGGTTTCGGCGAAGGTGAAGATGCCGTGCTTGTCGAGGATTAGCCCTTCCACCGACGGGTCGGCGTCGTAGACGTCGGCGGCCGCCTTGGCGAGGTCGAAGCCCGGCTTGATGTAGGGCACGAAGCCGAGGCGCCTGCCGAACACCTCGCGGTAGATCGGCTCGCTATCTTTCTGGTCGACCAGCGCGAGGATCGCGGTCGAGTGCGTGTGGTCGACGAATTTGTGCGGCAGGAATGCGTGCAGCAGCGTCTCGATGGACGGATTGGGCGCGCCGGGGTCGAGCAGGTTGGCGCGCTGCAGGGCGACCATGTCCTCGTCGCCCAGCCGGTCGAGCCTGCGGGCCTCCAGCAGCGGCGCGAGCTTGACCGCCGGCAGGCCGGCCGGTTCGATGACGCCCATGTCCCAGCCGCTGCCCTTGACGCAGAGCACGTCCCACTCGTGGCCGAGAATGTCGGTCGCCTTCGTCTTGAGCGAGGTGTTGCCACCCCCGTGCAGCACCAGCCGCGGCTCGCCGCCGAGCAGCCGGGTCGTGTAGACGCGCAGCGCGAGGTCGCCCGCCACGCCCTTGGCGGCGTAGTCGGCCACCATCCTGTCCGCGGCCTGGTCGTTCCAAAGGTTCTTCATCGTCCGTCTTCTTCTTGTGCGTTGGTTCGGTCGGTGCCGTTGCCGGCCGCCGCGAGCAGCCGCTCGGCCATGCGGGCGGTCAGCACGAGGTGGGTGGCGAAGCGGCCGGCAAGGGCGGCGCGCAGGGCGTGCAGCTTGTCGTCCTCCTGCACCACCATGAGGCGACGCGGGATGGCGCGGATGGCGTCGAAATCGGCCGAGATGATGCGGCGGTTGTAGTCGCAATCGAGCAGCGCGCCGCGCGCGTCGATGATCTGCCCGGCGATGACGCCCGTCGCGCCCATCGCCTTCAGCCGCGCCAGCTCGTCGAGCCCGAGCGCGCCGCATTTGATGACGTGGCTGTCCTCGTTGAGCGTGCCGGGCGAGAACAGCGCCAGCGTGCAGGCGCTGATGCCGTCGAGCTGTTCGCGGATGACCGGCTCGCGGCGCAGGTCGGCGGCAAGCTGCTCGGTGGCAAGAACCAGCGGGGCGTAGAAATTGAGCCCGCGCGCGTTCAACCGCCGCGCGATCTCCATCGTGCACTGGTCGGGGCGGTAGGAGTAGGGCGAGCCGAGATTGCCGCAGAGCTCGACCACGGTCACGTCCTGCCGGTCGGCATGCGCCATCGCATCGGCGATCGCATAGACGGTGCGGCCCCAGGCGACGCCGACGCGGTCGCCGTTGTTCACCATCTCGAGAAAGACGTTCGCCGCCAGGCTGGGGATCTCGTCGGCGGCGTCGCGCGACAGGCCCTCGTCTCCCACCACCCACACCGCTTCCAGCCCGAAGGAATCCTCGATCCGGCGCGCCAGCCGGTCTTGGCGGAAGAGCTGCGTCGAGGTGGAGATGGAGACGATGCCGGCCTCGCGGGCGCGGCGCAGATAGAGCGCCACCGAGGCTCGCGAGATGTCGAGCCGCTGTGCGACCTCATCCTGACGCAGGCCGTGCGTGTAGTAGAGCCACGCGGCCTTGTGGATGATCTGGTCAGCGGATCGATATGCCATTTCTCAAGCCTGCTCGACGTATTCCATCGTCGTTGACAAATGTCAAATCCGGATGACGCGCGTCGAATGCTCCTTTCCGTCCGGTCAGTAGGGTGTGTCTCCGCCGTCGATGTTGATCGACTGGCCACGGATGATCACTGCCGCGTCCGACAGCAGGAAGGCGACGACGCGACCGACCTCGATCGGCTTGATATGGCGGCCCAACTGGGCCGGGTACATCGTGTCGAACAGGGCCTTTTCGTCCTGTCCGATGCGCGGAGCGAGGAATTCGGCCACGCTCTTCAGCATGTCGGTCGCCACGCCGCCGGGGCAGACGGCGTTGACGTTGATCCCCCTCTCCGCCCACTCCAGCGCGAGCGAGCGGGTCAAGTTGATGACGGCCGCCTTGGAGGCGTTGTAGCCGGCCATGTTGCGGTAGCCGACCTTGCCGGCGTTCGATGCGATGTTGACGATCGCGCCGCCCTTGCCGGCGAAGTGGCCGGCCGCGACCTGCGAGGCGAGCAGCACGCCCTTGACATTGACGGCGAGCTCGAGGTCGAGCCCTTCCGGCGTGGTCTCGTCCGCCGGTCCGAGGCGGACGATGCCGGCATTGTTGACCAGCCCGTCGAGCCGGCCCCATTTCGCCGCCACCGTGTCGAAGGCGGATTTCAGGCTGGCGGGCTTCGTCACGTCGGCGGCGACGCCCATTGCGCGGTCGCCGGCGCCGAGCGCGCCGGCCGCCGCCTCCACCTTGGCGCGGTCGAGGTCCATCAGAGCGACGCGGCCGCCGGCTTCGAGGATCGCCTGGCCGATGCCGGCCGCGATGCCGCCGGCGCCGCCGGTGACGACGATGACCCGGTCCTTGAGAGTGCTCATGCGAATATCCTGCTTCCTGTCGTTTACCAGGTCGGACGCGCGGTCACGCCGCCGTCGACCACGAGGTCGGTTCCGGTGATCCAGCGCGCCGCGTCCGAGGCGAGGAAGAGCGCGGCGTCCGCGATGTCCTCCGGCCGGCCGAGGCGGCCGAGCGCGGCCGCCGCCTTCCAGCGCGCCACGCCTTCCGGCCAGCCTTCCTCGATGCCGTCGCGATGGATCAGCCCGGGCGAGATGGAATTCACGCGGATGCCGAACTGGCCGAGCTCCATCGCCGCGGCTCTCGTGAACATCAGCAGCGCGGCCTTGGAGGTGGCGTAGTGGCCGTGCCCGGGGGCGGGGTTATGGCCTTCGATCGAGGCGATGTTGACCACCGCGCCGCCTCGGCCCTCCTTGCGCAGCGCATCCGCGAAGGCGCGCACCAAGAGGAACGGGCCGGCGACGTTGGCGGCCATCATCTGCGTCCAGTCGGCTTCCGAAAGGTCGGTGAACATCTTCACCGGCTGGATGCCGGCATTGTTGACGAGGATGTCGACGCCGCCGAACTCGGCTGCCGCGGTCTCGATCAGGCGGTGGATGTCGTCCGCGGACTGCACATCGGCCTTCGCGGGAACAGCCTTGCCGCCCTTCGCCTTGATGGCCGAGGCGAGTGCGTCCGCGGCCTCGCGGTTGCCATGGTAGTGGCAGACCACGTTGGCGCCGGCCTCGCCGAGGCGGCGGGCGATGCCCGAACCGATGCCGCCGCTGGCGCCGGTGACGATCGCGGTGCGGCCCGACAGGTCGAGCAGCTTCGAGACGGGTGGGAAGTCGGCGCCGCTCATGCTTTTTCTCCGCTGGCCGGCAGTTTCGGGAAGATATCCCTTAGGATCGCCTCGATCTTGGTGCCGCAGACCGCGGCCATCTCGGCGACGGATTCGATCGTGTCGGGCTGCTGGTCCGGTCCGCCGGTCGCGGCGTTGGCGATGGCCGACAGGCCCAGCACGCGCAGGCCGGCATGGTTGGCCGCGATCACCTCCATCACCGTCGACATGCCGACCGCGTCGCCGCCGGCCATGCGGAAGAAGCGGCGCTCGGCCGAGCTTTCCAGCTCGGGGCCGTTCAAGCCGCAATAGATGCCGTACCGGAGCGGCGTGCCGGTGCGGGCGGCCGAAGCGATCGCCAGCGCGCGCAGATCGGGGTCGTAGAGCCGCGACTGGTCGGGGAAGCGCAGGCCGATCGCCTCGTCGTTCGGGCCGATCAGCGGCGAGCGGCCGGTGAAGTTCAGATGGTCCTCGATCAGCATCACGTCGCCCGCGGCATAGTCGCCGTTGAGGCCGCCGGCCGCGTTGGTAACGACGAAGGTGCCGGCGCCGAGCCGCTTCAGCATGTAGACGGCGAGCGCGATGTCGCGCGGCTGCCAGCCCTCGTAGAGGTGCAGCCTTCCCTGCATCACGACCGTGCGGCGGCCGAACAGGTCGCCGATCACGAACTGGCCCTTGTGGCCGGGCGCGGTGGAGACCGGAAAGCCCTCGATCTCGGAATAGGGGATGATTGTCGGGTCCTTCACCGCCGCAGCGAGATGGCCGAGGCCGGAGCCGAGCACGAGTGCCGCCTCGCACGGCGCGCCGACGCGGCCGGCGATCGAGCGGTGGGCCCTGTCGAGACGGGCGATCTGGCTTTCGGTCATCTGTGCGTTCCCGTCGTTCATGTCAGGCGATCGTCGCCCTGATGCGCGGCACCATCGCCGCGACCTCGGCCATCGTGTCCTCAATCGACAGGCGGGTCAGCGCCCCGTCGCGCACCACCTGCTCGCCGCCGAGGAAGACGTGGCGCACGTCGCTCTTGTTGGTCGAGTAGACGAGGTGGGTCATCGGGTCGAACATCGGCACCGCATGCGGGCGCTTCACATCGACAAGCACCATGTCGGCGAACTTGCCGGCCTCCAGGCTGCCGATGCGGTCGGCGGCGTTGAGAGCCTTGGCGCCGTTGATCGTCAGCATGTCGAGCGCCTGGCGCGTCGAGACCGTGTCGGCGCGGCCGGTGTAGCCCTTGTGGATGATGGCGGCCAGCCTGAGCGCCATCCACATGTCGAGGTCGTTGCCGGAGAGCGGCCCGTCGGTGCCGAGCGAGACGTTGATGCCGCGCTCCAGCATGTCGGGCACGCGGGCGAAGCCGGAGGCGAGCTTCATGTTCGACATCGGGTTGTGGGCGACATGCGCGCCGGTGCGGGCGAGGATGTCGAGCTCCTCGTCGTCGAGATGGACGCAGTGGGCGAGCACGGTGCGGCCATCGAGGCAGCCGAGATGGTCGAGATGGCGCACCACCGTGCGGCCGTAGCGGTTGACGATGTCGGCAACTTCCGCGCGCGTCTCGGCGCAATGGGTGCAGAACAGGCCGCCGCATTCGTGCGCGACCTTCCATGCCGATTTCAGATTGTCCGGCGAGACGGTGTAGGCGCCATGCGGCATGGTGCAGGCGAAGACGTCGTCGGCCCTGCCGAACTCCTCGAAGAACTCGCGCGCCTCGGCCACGCGCCGGTCGATCGCGAGCGCGGTGACGCCGGCCGGGTCGAAGAAGATGCCGCCGGTGGCAACGCGCAGGCCGACCTCGCGGGCCGCTCGGACCGTCTCGGCCGGATACCAGAACATGTCCATCACCGAGGTGACGCCGGACAGAAGCAGCTCGGCGAAGCCGAGCCGGCTTCCCAGCCGCGACGTGTCGGGATTGAGGATGACGCCTTCCGCCTTCCACACCGTCTGCAGCCACGGCTCAAGCGCCAGGTTCTCGACCAGTCCGCGGAACAGGCTGTCGGCGGCGTGGCAATGGGTGTTGACGATGCCGGGCATGAGGATGTGGCCGGCACCGTCGACCGTCCGCTTCGCGCGTTGCGCATAGGGCGCGATCTCGGCCGAGCCGCCGACCTTCTCGATGCGGCCGTCGGCGACGGCGACGCCGCCCTTGTCGATGATGGTGCCGGCCCCGTCGCAGGTGACGACGATGGTGTTGTCGATGACGAGATCGGTCACGGCTTCCTCCTCACTGCGCGCTCCGCCGGCGCCACCAGGACAGCGCGGTGAGCACGATCAGTGTGGCGAGATAGGGCATCATGTCGGTGAACTGCTGCGGCATGCCGAGGCCCTGGACGCGGAAGGACAGGCTGTCGACGACGCCGAAGATGACGGCGATGGCGAAGAGCGGCCAAGGCCGGCCGCGCGTCAGGAGCACCGCGACGACGGCGATCCAGCCGCGCCCGGCGCTCATGTTCTCGACGAACAGGTTGACGTTGGCGATGGAGAGCTGGGCGCCGCCCAGCCCGCACAGCGCGCCGCAGCCGACCAGCGCCCAGAGCTGGACGCGCTTCGGGCTGACGCCGCCGGCCTGCAGCGCGGCCGGGTTCTCGCCGGCGGCGCGCATGCGCAGGCCGAGGCGATGGCGGGCGAAGAACATGTGCAGCAGCGGCACCATCGCCAGCGCGACGTAGAACAGGATCGTCTGGCCGCTGAGCAGCGGGCCGAGGAAGGGGATCGCAGCGATGCCGGGCAGGTGGATCGCCTTGAAGCCGACGATGCCGGCGTCGTTGAAGGCGCCGGTGACGTTGAATATGGCGCGCAGGAGATAGGTGGTCAGCCCGGCCGCGAGCAGGTTGATGGCGATCGACACCACGATCGCGTCGCCGCCGCGGCGCAGGTTGAACTCGGCGAAGACGAGGCCCATCAGGATGCCGCCGATCATCGCGGCCAGCGCGCCGGCATAGGCCGAGCCGGCGAACCATGAGCCGAGCACGGCGGCGAAGGCGCCGGCGAGCAGGAAGCCCTCCAGCGCGATGTTGAAGACGCCGGCGCGCTCGCACAGTGCGCCGCCGAGGGCCGCGAGCAGGATCGGCGTGACGAAGCGCGGGACCGAGGCGAAGAACGACGGGTCGAACAGGAGGTCAAGCATCGCCGCCGCCTCCCGCCTTGCGGTCGGACGAAGAGAGCAGTGCGCCCGAGACGCGGCTCGCGACCAGCAGGATGATCACCGCCTGCACCACCAGCGCGATCTCCTTGGGCACGCCGGCCGTACGCTCCATGCCCGCCGCGCCCGTCTGGATGGCGGCGAAGAAGAAGCCGGAGATCGGCACCAGCCACGGGATCATGCCGACAAGCAGGACGGCGATGATGCCGGTCCAGGCATAGAGCGGCTGCACCAGCATGCCGTCTATGTAGCGGTGGTGGATGCCGAACACGGCGATGGCACCGACCAGCCCAGCGATGGCGCCGCTCATCGCGAGCGTCTGCAACGCGAGCCGGTTCACCGGCAGGCCGACCGTGCGGGCGAAGTCCGGCGACAGCCCGTTCATGCGCGACTGGTAGCCATGCACGGTGGTGTGGCTGTAGGCGACGGCGAAGATCGCCGCCACGACGATGAACAGGATGCCGATGTCGAGCCGCGTGCCGGGGAAATAGGGCAGCCACGTCGCCTGCGGCACGAGGTGCGACTGCACCATGCCCGAGGCGACGTCGCGATAGGGGTGGGCGACGAGATAGGAGGCGATGTAGCGGATCGGATAGTTGAGCAGCAGCGAGCCGACCAGTAGCGGCACGCCGACATAAAGCTGCAGCGCGCCCGCCAGCAGCGCCCATGCCGCACCGGCCGCCATCGCGGCGAGGATCGACAGCGCCAGTATCAGCAGCGGCGGGCCGGGCACCAGCACCGCGACGAGGGCTGCCACCAGCCCGCCGGCGACGAGCTGGCCCTCGCCGCCGATGTTGAACAGGCCGGCACGGAAGGACAGCATGACCGACAGCGCCATGCCGGTGATGAGGGCCGCGCGCGACAGCGTCGTCATCAGGTAGGCGAGGCGGCGGCCGCCGAAGGCGCCCTGGATGAAGCCCTGCACGGCGGCGCCGAAATCGCTGCTGACCAGTTCGACGAGCACGAACAGCACGACCGCGATCCAGAACACGACCGCCAGCCAGGGCACGACCTCGCGGGCGAATATGCCGTCGCCGAGCTTCATGCCGCGCGCGCCCCGGTACGCGAGGTCATCAGGCTGCCGAGCCGCTCGCGCGTCGCCTCGCCCCCCGACACCTCGCCGGCGATGGTCCCCTCGAACATGACGAGGATGCGGTCCGACAGCGCCATCACCTCGTCGAGCTCGGTGGAGACGAGCAGAACGGCGTGGCCGGCGTCGCGCATGCGCATGAGCTCGCCGTGGATGAAGTCGATGGCGCCGATGTCGACGCCC
>JAFKJY010000151.1 GCA_017305835.1 Hyphomicrobiales bacterium | reverse complement strand
CCCGGTGCCGACGCGCTAGAGCGTTCCGGCGCAGCTTTCCTCGGTGAGGCCCCGCAAAGCGGGCGCGATCGCGGCCAGAAGGGCGGCGACCGCGGCATGGTCGACGCCGTCCAGCCGGCCGCGGGCGTCCTGCGCATAGACGCGGCTGGGCACCATCGGATCGTCGAGCACCGGGCCGAGGTCCGGCACCGGCCGCCAGGTGAGGGCGGCGAGCAGCGGCGTGAGGCCCTTGTCGTCGGGCAGGTCGACCGCCGCGCCCGCCTCGACCAGCGCGCGCACGATCTCGATGCGGCCGAGGCGGGCGGCGATGAAGAGCGGCGTCGCGCCGTGCCAGTCGCGGGCGTCGACCGGCGCGCCGGCAGCGAGCAGGAAGCGGATCATGTCGGGGCCGGCGTAGTAGGCCGCCTTGTGCAGCGGCGTCTCGAGGTCGAGATGGGCGCGCGGCGACGAACCCGCGCCGAGGGCGAGCAGGCGCTGCGCCATGGCGACGTCGCCGCGGGCGGCGGCCCAATGCAGCGGCGCGTCGTCGAAATGATCGGCGCGGGCCGGGTCGGCGCCGCGGTCGAGCAGGAAGGCGGCCGCCTCGCGATGGCCACCCTTCAGCGCCTCGACCAGCGGCACGTTGGCATCGGCTTCGCCGGGCGCCGGGTCGACGGCGGAGCCGGCCTCGACCAGCAGCCTGACGACCTGCGTCTCGCCGTAGCGGGCCGCCCAGTCGAGCGGCCGGTCGCCATTGTGGTCGCGCCGGTCGATGTCGGCGCCGAACTTCACGAGCAGCGCCAGCATCTCGGCATTGCCGGCCTCGGCGGCGTGGTAGACGGCATAGCCCGGCGCCATCTCGGAGGTGAACGCATCCGGGTCGGTTCCGGCCTCCAGCTCGGCGCGGACGGCGGCGAGGTCGTTGCGGCCGATCGCCTCGAGAAGCTGGTACGGACCGGCCGCTGCCGGGACTGCGGATGCGAGAATGCCTGCCAGGCCGATGATCGCCAGACGCATCGCCAAACCCCTTCTTTCCGCACCTGCTTCCAAGCATGTCGTGGCCCCGAAACCGGCTTCCACTTTCGGGCGACATGCTTCATGCGGAGCCCATGACCCGGATGTATTTGTGCCCGGCCTACGGGCGAAAGCGGGGCGGAGGTTGGGCAAATCGGGGGAGTTTCGGGGGCGTCAGCTTCCCAGCGCGGCTTCGATCAGCCTGCGGGCGTCGTCGCCGGCCCATTCGGCGGGGCCGTTCATGTGCGCGAGCAGGCAGCCGTCGCGGTCGATCAGCAGCGTGACCGGCAGGCCGAGCGCCAGCGCGCGCTTCTTCAGGTCGTTGAACAGCGCCAGCGTGTTCTCGCGGTAGTAGGGCAGGCTGTGGACGCCGGTCTCGGCGAGGAACTTCTTCGGCTTCTCGTCGTCGCCGGTGTCGACGTTGACGGCCACGACCTGGAAGCGGTCGCCGCCCATCTCGCGCTGGAGCGCGTCGAGCGCCGGCATCTCGGCGCGGCAGGGGGCGCACCAGGTCGCCCACAGATTGAGCAGCACGACGCGGTTGCCGAGATCGGCCACCGTCATCGGCTTGCCGTCGGGGCCGTTGAAGGCGAGGCCGGACATCGGCTGCGACGGATCGGCCGCGGCGAGCGCGGCGACCTCGCCGGTGGCGGCCGCCACGACGGCCCTGGCGCGATCGGTGCCGGCGGCGCATCTGCCGGCCTCTACGGGCGCGGAGGCGGCGACCTCGGCGGGCGGCTGCGTGTTGCCAGAAAGGTGGGCTTTCACGTATACGGCAAGCCCGCCGGCAACGACGCCCGCGACCGCCGCAAGCGCGACCAGACGGAAGGCGGGCAATCCCAGTCTGTTCATTCGTCCGTTCCGCAATCCATTTTCAGCACCCGGTTAGCACCATGAGCGAGCACAAGACCAGCAACCAGATGTGGGGCGGACGATTTGCCTCGGGTCCGGCGGCCATCATGGAAGCGATCAACGCCTCGATCGGCTTCGACCGCAAGCTCTACGCGCAGGACATCGCCGGCAGCCAGGCGCACGCGCAGATGCTGGCCGAAAAAGGCATCATTTCGGCCGAGGATCAAAGCAAGATCGCTCACGGGCTGAACACGATCCTGTCAGAGATCGAGGCGGGGACATTCACCTTCTCCACCAGGCTCGAAGACATCCACATGAACGTCGAGGCGCGGCTGGCCGAGCTGATCGGGCCGGCGGCGGGGCGGCTGCACACGGCGCGCTCGCGCAACGACCAGGTGGCGGTCGACTTCCGCCTGTGGGTGAAGGCCGAGACGCGGAAGGTCGCGGCCGCGCTGACGCGGCTGATCGAGGTGCTGCTGGCGCGGGCCGAGGAGCATGCGGCGACCGTGATGCCGGGCTTCACGCACCTGCAGACGGCGCAGCCGGTCACCTACGGCCATCACCTGATGGCCTATGTCGAGATGTTCGGACGGGACCTTTCCCGCGCGCGCGACGCGGCCGAGCGGATGGACGAGAGCCCGCTGGGAGCGGCCGCGCTCGCCGGCACCGGCTTCCCGATCGACCGCCACATGACGGCCGCCGCGCTCGGCTTCCGCGAGCCGACGCGCAACTCGATCGATTCGGTGTCGGATCGCGACTTCGCGCTGGAGTTCCTGGCGCTCGCGGCGATCTGTGCGACGCACCTGTCGCGCATGGCCGAGGAGATCGTCATCTGGTCGACGCCGCAGTTCGGCTTCGTGCGGCTGTCGGACGGCTTCTCGACCGGCTCCTCGATCATGCCGCAGAAGAAGAACCCGGACGCGGCCGAGCTGATCCGCGCCAAGACCGGCCGCATCAACGGCCATCTGGTGGCGCTGCTGACGGTGATGAAGGGCCTGCCGCTCGCCTATTCCAAGGACATGCAGGAAGACAAGGAAGCCGTGTTCGACGCCGCCGAGACGCTGGAGCTGGCGCTCGCGGCGATGACCGGCATGATGGGCGACCTGACGGTCAACGCGGCGGCGATGAAGCGGGCCGCCGGCTCGGGCTTCTCGACGGCCACCGACCTCGCCGACTGGCTGGTGCGCGAGGCGGGGCTGCCGTTCCGCGACGCGCACCACGTCACCGGACGCGCGGTGGCGCTGGCCGAGGGACAGGGCAAGGCGCTGGAGAAGCTGTCGATCGAGGAGCTGAAATCGATCCATCCGGCGATCACGGACGGAGTCTATTCGGTGCTGTCGCCGGTCAATTCGGCGAAGAGCCGGACCTCCTTCGGCGGCACGGCGCCGGCCGAGGTGCGCCGGCAGGTGCGCTACTGGAAGAAGCGTCTCGAACGGGATGCGCGGCGCGGCAAAACCCGCTAAAGAGGCATTGCAATCGGGAATGACGCGATGAAGGCAGGCAGGTTCCTCGTGACGCTGGCGATCGTGGCGGTGGCCGCCGCGGCGCTGTCGGCCTGCGGCCGCCGGGCGCCGCTCGACACGCCCTACCAGGCGGCGATCGACGCGCGCAAGCAGGCCGAGGAGGACGGCAAGCCGCTGCCGCCGGAGCCGCAGAAACCGGAAGAGGACAAGCCCTTCATCCTCGACCGCCTGATCAAGTAACCCGCTTCATCCCCATGAACCATTTCCAATATCGCGACGGCGTGCTGTACGCCGAGGACGTGCCGGTGCCGGAGATCGCGGCCGCTGTGGGCACGCCGTTCTACTGCTACTCGGCCGCCACGCTGACGCGGCACTACCATGTGTTCGCGCAGGCGTTTTCCGGGCTCGACGCGCTCGTCTGCTACGCCATGAAGGCGAACTCCAACCAGGCGGTGCTGACGCTGCTCGGCAAGCTCGGGGCGGGCGCCGACGTGGTGTCGGAGGGCGAGCTGCGCCGCGCGCTGGCCGCGGGCATCCCGGCATCGCGCATCATGTTCTCGGGCGTCGGCAAGACCGCGCGGGAGATGGATTTCGCGCTCGCCGCCGACATCCTCTGCTTCAACGTCGAATCCGAGCCGGAGCTGGAACTGCTGTCGGCCCGCGCGGCCGCGGCAGGCCGCACGGCCCGGGTGTCGCTGCGCATCAATCCGGACGTCGACGCCAAGACCCACAGGAAGATCTCGACCGGCAAGGCTGAGAACAAGTTCGGCATACCGTGGCAGCGGGCGCGGGCGGTCTGTGCCCGCGCGGCCGAGCTGCCGGGCCTGCAGGTGGCCGGCATCGACATGCATATCGGCAGCCAGATCACCGACCTGCAGCCCTTCGACGACGCCTTCGCGCTGCTGACCGAGCTGACCGCGACGCTGAAGGCCGACGGCCACATGATCGAGCACATCGACCTCGGCGGCGGGCTCGGCATCCCCTATCGCGAGGACAACGAGCCGCCGCCGCTGCCCGATGCCTATGCGCAGATCGTGCGCAAGCACGTCACCAAGCTCGGCGTGAAGGTGATCTTCGAGCCGGGCCGGCTGATCGCGGGAAACGCCGGCATCCTCGTCTCCGAAGTGGTCTACCTCAAGGAAGGCGACGCGAAGAACTTCCTCATCGTCGACGCGGCGATGAACGACCTCGTACGGCCGACGCTCTACGACGCCTTCCACACGATCCGGCCGGTGGTGCGCCATGACGACGCGCCGCGCCTCAGGGTGGATATCGTCGGGCCGGTCTGCGAGACCGGCGATTTCCTCGGCCACGACCGCGACATGCAGCGCATGAAGCCCGGCGACCTGATCGCCGTGTCGACCGCCGGCGCCTATGGCGCGGTGCAGGCCGGCACCTACAATTCGCGCCTGCTGGTGCCCGAGGTGCTGGTCTCGGGCGACCGCTTCGCCGTGGTGCGGCCGCGCCGGACCTATGAGGAGCTGATCGGGCTGGATTCCGTGCCGGACTGGGTTTGAGGGTTTTCCCTCCCCTTCTCCCCGTGAACGGGGAGAGGAGAGACCGCCGCAACCCATCACGATCGCGTTGTCTGCCTCGCCTTTGCCGCGATCGGTGCTATCTTGGACCGCATGCGAGCTGCCGCGCGCCCGATCCATGATCCCTGCGGCGGAAAGGAACCAGCGACCTGCGGAACGAGCCCGTCGATAGCGGCATCGCCTCCCGGCTGAAGCGCACGCGCGTCGCGGTCGGGCTTGCGCTCGCCGCCGAGCGGCTGTGGCCGCTGGTGCTGCCGCTGCTGATCGTGGCGGCGCTGTTCCTGTCGGCGTCGTGGTTCGGCCTGTTCCGGCTGATGCCCGACTGGCTGCGCATCGCCGTCGCGGCGCTGTTCGGCCTGGCGGCGCTGGCCGCCCTCATCCCCCTGCGGTTCTATCGCCGGCCGGCCGCGGCCGAGATCGACCGGCGCATCGAGCGGGCGAATGCGCTGGAGCACGCGCCGGTGGCGACGCAGGGCGACCGGCTGGCAGGCTCGGGCGGCGATTTCGCCGAGGCGCTGTGGCGCGAGCACCAGAAGCGCATGGCCGACCGGCTCGGCGCGCTGTCGGGCGACCTGCCGCGGCCGCGCATCCCCGAGCGCGACCCGTGGGGCGCACGCGCGGCGTTGGCGCTGCTGCTAGTCACGGCCTTCGCCTTCTCCGGCAGCCATCGCGGCGGCAGCCTGTTCGACGCCTTCGTGCCGGCGGCGGGGCCGGAGGTCGCGCCCGCGCGCATCGACGCCTGGGTGACGCCGCCGCCCTATACGGGCCGCGCGCCGGTGTTCCTCACCGCCGACGGCAACCGCGAGCAGCAGATCTTCACCGTGCCGGCCGGCAGCGATTTTGCGGTGCGGGTGACCGGCGGATCGGGCACGGAGACGCTCGCCTTCACCGACAAGGCCGGCGAGACGGCGCTGGAGCCGGCCGCCGCGCCCGGGACGGGAGACGGCGCGGCCGCCGCCTCGCGCCAGTTCGGCGGCAAGCTGCCGCATGACGGGCTGCTGACGCTCAAGGCCGGCGAGACGGAGCTGCGGCGCTGGACCTTCCAGGTGATCCCCGACCGGCCGCCAACGATCGCCTATGCGGGCGAGCCGAAGCGGGCGGTCAACGGCACGCTGGACCTCGCCTACACGGTCGAGGACGACTACGGCGCGGTGTCGGGCAATGCCGAGTTCAAGCAGGAGATGGCCGACGCGCCCGGCGCGCACCCGCTCTACGGCGCGCCCGAGATGCCGCTGACGCTGCCGCGGCGCGGCGCGCAGGACAAGGCGGCGCGGACGACGCGCGACCTGACCCAGCACCCGTGGGCCGGCAGCAAGGTCGCCATGACGCTGTCGGTCAAGGACGCGGCCGGGCAGGAAGGCCGCTCCGAGACGCGCGACCTCGTGCTGCCAGAACGGCCGTTCTCCAACCCGCTGGCCCGCGCGGTGATCGAGCAGCGCCGCCTGCTCGCGCTCGACGCCAACAACAAGGCGCGCGTCCTGCGGCTGATGGGCGCCGTGACGCTGCGGCCGGAGGAGGCGTTCGACAACCTCAGCCACTACCTGGCGATCATGTCGGCGCGGGCGCGGCTGCGCAACGCCGGCAACGACGACCAGTATCGCGACGTGGTCGACTATCTGTGGCAGATCGCGCTCGGCATCGAGGACGGCGACCTGTCGGCGGCCGAGCGCAAGCTGCGGCAGGCGCAGGAGGCGCTGCGCGACGCGCTGAAGAACGGCGCCAGCGAGGAGGAGATCTCGAAGCTCATGCAGGAGCTTCGGCAGGCGATGAACGACTTCCTGCGCGAGTTCGCCGAGCGGCAGGCGCAGAACCCCAACGCCGCCCAGCAGCAGATGCCGCCCAACGCGCAGGAGCTGCGCCAGAGCGACCTCGAACGCATGCTCGACCAGATCGAGAACCTCGCCAAGTCGGGCGCGCGCGACCAGGCCGAGCAGCTCCTGTCGCAGCTCCAGGACATGATGAACAACCTGCAGATGGGCCAGCGCCAGCAGGGACAGCAGGGCGGCCAGCAGGGCCAGATGCGCCAGCAGATGGACAAGCTCGGCGAGATGATGCGCCGCCAGCAGGAGCTGATGAACGAGACGTTCCAGACCGACCGGGCGCAGCGCGGCCAGCGGCAGCGCGGGCAGGACCGTTCCGAGCAGCGCGGCCAGCAGCCGGGGCAAGGCGGCGAGCCCGGCCAGGACGGCCAGCCGATGTCGCCGCAGGAGCTCGCCGACGCGCTGCGCCAGCTCCAGCAGGGTCAGGACCAGCTCCAGCAGGAGCTCCAGCAGTTCATGCGCTCGCTGCGCGAGATGGGCATCGAGCCGGGCGAGGGCTTCGGCGATGCCGGCAACGCGATGGGCGAGGCCGGGCAGGCGCTGGGCGACGCCGACGGCGAGCGGGCCGTGGGCGAGCAGGGCCGCGCGCTGGAGGCGATGCGGCGCGGCGCGCAGGACATGATGGACAAGATGCAGCAGGCCATGCAGGGTGAGCGCGGCGGCTCGCAGGAGGGCGGGCGCGAGCAGAACGCCGACCGCGACCCGCTCGGCCGGCCGCGCGCCACCAACGGGCCGGATTTCGGCAATTCGGTCAAGGTGCCGGACGAGATCGACGTGCAGCGGGCGCGCCGCATCCTCGAGGAGATCCGCCGGCGGCTGGGCAATGCGCTCAGCCCCGAGCTGGAGCGCGACTATCTGGAGCGGCTGCTGCGGCCGCAATAATCGGCCCGCTCAGACCCGCCAGGCGACCAGCACGGCGCCGGCCGCGATCAGGGCCACCCCGAGCCAGTTGACGGCGGCCAGCCGCTCGCCGAGGAACAGCGCGCCGAAGACGGCGACCATCACCACGCTGAGCTTGTCGACCGGGGCGACGCGGGCCGCGTCGCCGAGCTTGAGCGCGCGGAAATAGCACAGCCACGAGGCGCCGGTCGCCAGCCCGGACAGGACGAGGAAGGCGAGCGAGCGGCCGGAGACGGAGGCGGGCGACTGCCACTGTCCGGTGATCGTCAGCATGCCGGCGAGCGCGGCGACGACGACCAGCGTGCGCACGAAGGTTGCGTAGTCGGAGCCGACATTCTCGACGCCGACCTTGGCGAAGATGGCGGTCAGCGCCGCGAAGCCGGCGGACAGGAGCGCCCAGAAGGTCCAGCCCTGGATCATCGCATCACCTTTCGTTCCGTTTCATCTTCATGCCAGCGCCCGCACCAGCGCGAAGCCGGCCAGCAGGCCGGCGAGGCCGGCCGCGACCGAGCCGAGCACATAGGCGGCGGCGGCGAGATGGCGGCCCGCCTCGAACAGCACGACCGCCTCCAGCGAGAAGGTCGAGAACGTCGTGAAGCCGCCGAGGAAGCCGGTGGTGGCGAGCAGGCGCCAGTGCTGGCCGGGGTCGAAGCGCAGAGCGAAGAATTCCACTAGCAGGCCCATCACCAGCGAGCCGGAGGCGTTGATGAACAGCGTGCCCCACGGGAAATCCAGCCCGAACAGGCGGGCGGAGGCGAGGTTGACGCCGTGGCGCACCACGCCGCCGAGGCCGGCGCCGACGAAGACGACGAGGAAGGGAAGGGGCGACAGAAACGGGACCATGGATACCTCCTGCCCGGACATGCGCAGCCGGTCATGCCGACCGGTGGCGCAGGGTTGCGCTGGCAGGAGTCATCAGCCACAGGGCGGTTATACGGGGGACCCCATCCCCGCCACGCATATAGCGCGGCCGCCGGCCTCTGTCACCCGCCCGGCCGAGGAAAGCAGATCCTCGGGACAAGCCCGAGGATGACGGCCCGGACGTGCGGTCTCGCAAGGTCATATGCGTTCCCCTCCCTCTCGCGAGGAAGGGGCAGGGGTGGGGTGGCCGGCCGAGGTCCCTGAACGGCTCAGGCGATGGCGCGGCCGACCTCGCGGCGCAGCTCGTCGAGCGTGAAGGGCTTGTTGACGACGCCGACGACGATACCGTCGAGCTCGGCGGCGCGCTCGCGCTGCTCGGCATAGCCGGTCATCAGCAGGATGCGCAGGCCGGGGAAGGCGGAAGCGGCGCGGCGGGCCATCTCGATGCCGTCCATGACCGGCATGCGGATGTCGGAGAGCACGAGGTCGTAGCCGCCGGCCTCGCGGCCGATGCGGTCGAGGCCGATGTC
>JAFKJY010000050.1 GCA_017305835.1 Hyphomicrobiales bacterium | reverse complement strand
CGCGAGGCGACGCCGGCGCGCGCCAGCCGCTTGGCGATGCGCTCGCGCTCGCTTGCCTCGGCGCCCTCGTCGGGCCGCGGGCGACGTGCCCCGCCCTTGGCGCGTCCGCCCTTCGTGCTCTTGCGTTCGTCGTTCATCTGGCCTTTGCCTCTTCGCGCGGCTAACTACCAGAGCGCCGGGGTCGGCGCGAGGGCATTTGTGCGGATGGCAAGGTGAAACGGGCCGACTTCATGGGCGAGGCGCTGGCGCAGGCGCGCGCGGCGGCGGATCGCGGCGAGGTGCCGATCGGCGCCGTGCTGGTCCGCGAGGGCGTCGTGGTCGCCCGCGCCGGCAACCGCACCCGCGAGCTCTGCGACCCCACCGCGCATGCCGAGATCCTCGTCATCCGCGAGGCGTGCGCGCAGGCAGGTTCAGAGCGGCTGCCGGGCGCCGACCTCTACGTGACGCTGGAGCCCTGCGCGATGTGCGCGGCGGCGATCTCGTTCGCCCGCATCCGCCGGCTCTATTTCGGCGCGCTGGACGAGAAGGGCGGCGGCGTGGCGCATGGCTGCCGCTTCTTCGCGCAGCCGACCTGCCACCACGCGCCGGAGGTCTATCCGGGCATGGCCGAGGCCGAGGCGGCAGCGGTGCTGCGCGACTTCTTCAGGACGCGTCGGGACGAAGGCTGATCGGCGACCGGCCTAGAATGGCCACCAGGAGCGCTTCTTGCCGGTTGTGGAGGCGCGTTGCGCGCGCTGCGCGTCGCGCTCCTTCTTCCACTCGTCCTCGCCGATGTCGTTGACCGGCGCGGTGGCGGACGGCTCGCGATAGACGAGCGGCGGATCGCTGAGATAGCGGCGCTGCGCGACCGCGCCGTTGTTCTCGGCGAGCGCCTGCTTGAAGGCGGCGCGCTGCGCGGCCGGGTTCGGCTTGCGGGCAAAGCGGTCGATGTCGGGGCCTTCGAGCGGGACGACGGCCGGCGCGCGGCCCATGCTGTCGGCCACGGCCTCGGGCCGGTAGGCGGAATTGTCCTGGTTTTCCGTGGCGGTGGCGCGGATGCGCGCCAGCCGCTGCTCGGGCGATTCGGGCCAGGCGGCGCTCGAGGCCGTCTTGACGTCGTCCTGCGGCGGCGGCAGCACGGCGGTGGTCTCCGGCTTCACCAGCTCGGGGCGCGGCTTGTAGTCGATCTTCGGCCGCTCCTTGGGGCCGAGCGACAGGATGCCGGTCAGGTCCTCGACGAACTGCTGGTTGGCGGTCTTTCCGGTCCCGTAGGTCGGCGACGACATGCAGCCGGCAAGCGTCAGCGCGGAAACGGCCACGCCGATCGCGAGCGGCACCCTGTCAAGCTTGATCGAAAAGGTCACGGATATCCGCCTCTCGCAGGTCCGGCCGCTGCCGGTACGCCTCTCACCCACCCAATACGTGCAAATCCGGCGACATGATGACGCCGGATTCATTCGTGCTTCTACCGCAACATGCCGGTCAGGGCAACGCACGGGCCGGATCGAGCGCGAACGCGGTGAATCCGCGCCCTCGGCCTCAGCCGTCGACGAAGGCGCGCAGCCGCCCCAGCGCCTCGTCCCACCGGCACGAGACCTCGTCCAGATAGGAGCGCGCCTGGCCGAGCGCGGCCGGCCGGAAACAGAACAGGCTCTCGCGGCCGACGCGGCTGTTCTCCACCAGCCCGGCATGCTCCAGCACCCGCAGATGCTTGGTGACGGCCTGCCGCGTCAGGCTGGTGTCGCGCGACAGATGCGCGATTGAGCGCCGGCCGCCGTCGCTGAGCCGCGACAGCAGCGCCAGCCGCGTGCGGTCGCCGAGCGCGGCGAAGACCGGCGCGGGGTCGGCCGCCGCAGGGCTAGGCGCCGAGATGGGCACGGATGTTCTCCATCTGCTCTTCCCAGCCGCCCTCGTTCATGCGGAATGCCTCGGCGCGGCGCTGCGGCGGGATGCGGTCGAAGCCGGATTCGGTCAGCGTCAGGCGCGTGCCGCCGCCAGCCATGGGCTCGAGCCGGAACTCGACCAGCGTCGGCGTCTCGGCCGAATAGTCGGCCTTCGGGTCGACGGCGTAGGGATGCCAGGTGAAGGCGAAATAGGTCTGCGGCTCCATCGCCATCACCTTCGCCTCCCACACGATGTGGTCGTAGCCCGGATAGGTGATGTGGCCGCGGCTCGTCTCGCCCACCACGAACGGGCCTTCGAGCGCCACGCGGAACCATGCGCCGAACTCGCGGTGATCCGTCAGCGCGCGCCAGACCCGCGACGGCGGCGCCTTCAACTCGATCGTCTTCTCGATCCTGTCGGACATATGCAACCTCCTGGTTGCTGATTAAGAAACACAGCACACATCGACACGCAACCAGAAAGTTGCGCTTCTCATTTTTTACCCGGATAATATTGACGTGGCCGCTGCGCGGGCATAAATCCCCGCCGAAACCGGAGCCCGCGCCATGCCCCATGCCGAAACCCGTGTGACCGCCTTCGACGGCGTCCGCAGGCTCGCCGCCGGCCGGCTGCGTGAGATCGCGCCCGCAGTCGCGGCGGCGGCGCGCGCGGGTACGGCCGGGCCGCTGCTCGTCTTCGAGGATGCGAGCGGCCGCGTCGTCGACATCGACCTGCGCGGCGACGACGCCGAGATCGTCGCGCGGCTGCCCGTACCGCCCGCCTCCGCCGCGCCGGACGATGCCCCGCGCGGCCGCGGCCGGCCGAAGCTCGGCGTCGTCGCGCGCGAGGTGACCCTGCTTCCCCGCCACTGGGACTGGCTCGCCGCCCAGCCCGGCGGCACGTCGGTGGCGCTGCGCCGGCTTGTCGACGCCGCCCGCAAGACCGGCGACGGCGACACGCAACGCCGCGCCGCGCACGAGGCCGCCTATCGCTTCATGTCGGCGATGGCCGGCGACCTCGCGCATTACGAGGAAGCGGCGCGGGCGCTGTTCGCCGACGACGCCACCCGCTTCGGCGAGCTGACCGCCGGCTGGCCGGCCGACATCCGCGACCACGCGCGCTCGCTCGCCTTCGGGCGGGCGAACGGATCCGGGGAGTGACCGGCTGAAAAGCCCGGCCGCTAGATGCGGCCGAGCGCCTTGAGCTCGTGCAGCGCCGCCGCGTCGCGGGCCGAGACGTCGGGGAACTCCGGGTCGGAGCCGACGTCGTCGGTGTAGCGCCAGGAGCGGGCGCATTTCGTGCCGCCGGCCCGGTGGGGGACCACCGCCACGTCCTTCACCTCGTCGAGCGTGAAGGCGCCGGCGGGTGCATCCCCGCCGCTCACCGCGATGCCGGAGGTGATGCAGATCTCGGCCATGTCGACATCCGCCACCGCCTGCAGCAGATCGGGGTCGGCGATGGTGACGGCGGGCGCGGCCTCCAGCGAGGAGCCGATGCGCTTGGCGGCCCGCTCCAGCTCCAGCGCGCCGGTGACGACGCGGCGCACGGCCCGCACCTTGCGCCACTTCTCCGCCAACGCGTCGTCGCGCCAGTCCGCCGGTATCGCCGGGAACTGCTCCAGATGCACCGAGGTGCGGCCGGGATGGCGGTCGAGCCAGGCCTCTTCCATGGTGAAGGGCAGCATCGGGGCGAGCCACGTCACCAGGCAGTCGAACAGCCGTCGCACCACGACGATCGCCGCCTTGCGGCGGACCGAGGACGGCGCGTCGCAGTAGAGCGCGTCCTTGCGGATGTCGAAGTAGAAGGCCGACAGCTCGACCACCATGAAGTCGAGCAGCGCCTTGGCGATGCGCTTGAAGTCGAAGGCGTCGTAGCCCTTGCGCACCACCTCGTCGAGCTCGGCCAGCCGGTGCAGCATCAGCCGCTCCAGTTCCGGCATGTCGGCGAGCGCCACGTCCTCGCCCTCGTCATGGGCGAGCGTGCCGAGCATCCAGCGGATGGTGTTCCTGAGCTTGCGGTAGGCGTCGATGTTGGTCTGCAGGACGTTCTTGCCGAGCCGCTGGTCCTCCCAGTAGTCGGTGGTCATCACCCACAGGCGCAGTATGTCGGCGCCCGACTGCTTCATGACGTCCTGCGGGACGACCGTGTTGCCGAGCGACTTCGACATCTTGCGGCCTTCCTCGTCCATGGTGAAGCCATGGGTGATGACCGCGTCGTAGGGCGCCCGGCCGCGCGTGCCGCAGCTTTCGAGCAGCGAGGAATGGAACCAGCCGCGATGCTGGTCGGAGCCTTCGAGATAGACGTCGGCCGGCCATTTCAGGTCCGGCCTGTCCTCCAGCGTGAAGGCGTGCGTCGAGCCGGAATCGAACCAGACGTCGAGGATGTCCTTGACCTGCACCCAGCTCTCGTTGGCGCGGGAGCCGAGGAAGCGCTCGCGCGCGCCTTCCGCGAACCATACGTCCGCCCCCTCCTGCTCGAAGGCCTCGAGGATGCGGGCGTTCACCGCGTCGTCCTTCAGCACATGACCGTCCTCGTCGGCGAAGACGCAGATCGGCACGCCCCAGGCGCGCTGGCGCGACAGCACCCAGTCCGGCCGCTCCTCGATCATGGCCCGCAGCCGGTTCTGCCCGGCCGCCGGCACGAAGCGCGTGGCGTCGATAGCCGCCAGCGCGCGCGAGCGCAGCGTCGTGTCGTCGCCCAACGGCATGTCCATGTGGACGAACCATTGCGGCGTGTTGCGGAAGATGACCGGCTTCTTCGACCGCCAGGAATGCGGATAGGAGTGCTTCAGCCGGCCGCGCGCGAACAGCATGCCGCGTTCGATCAGCGCGTCGATGACGGCCTTGTTGGCGTCGCCCTTCTTGCCGCTGTCGTCGATCACCCGCGCGGCGCCGCCCTCGCGATCCGGCCCGAAGCCCGGCGCGTCCTTGGTCAAATAGCCGGCGTCGTCGACGGTGAACGGGATGGTCGTCTCGATGCCGCGCGCGCGCAGCTCGGGTGCTGCGTCCATCCAGGCGTCGAAGTCCTCGCGGCCGTGGCCGGGCGCCGTGTGCACGAAGCCCGTGCCGGCATCGTCGGTGACATGGTCGCCGGGCAGCATCGGGACCGGGAAGTCGTAGCCGCCGCCGAGGCCCTTGAGCGGGTGCGAAAGCGTCAGCGCGCCCAGTTCCTCAGCCGTGATGCCGCGCAGTTTCCTGTACTGCAGCTTCGCCTTCGCGAAAGACTCTTCCGCGAGTGCATCGGCGAAGATCAACTTCTCGCCGGGCCGCGGGCCGAAATCGTTCTCGGCAGCCGTGACCTCATAGAGTCCGTATTCGATGCGCGGTGAGTAGGCGACGGCGCGGTTTCCGGGGATCGTCCAAGGCGTGGTGGTCCAGATAACTACGGAAGCCTCGCCCAACTCTTGCGCTTGGCGCAAACGCTCTGCCCGAGCATCTTCCGGCTCGTGATGCGTTATGGTCCGGCTTGGATCAACCGGGAACTTCACCCAGATCGTGTCGCTCTCGTAATCCTGATACTCGACCTCGGCCTCGGCCAGCGCGGTGCGCTCGACCACGCTCCACATCACCGGCTTGGAGCCGCGATAGAGCTGGTCGCTCATGGCGAACTTCAAGAGTTCGCCGGCGATGCGCGATTCCGCATGGTAGCTCATCGTCAGGTACGGGTCGTCAAAGTCGCCGACGACGCCGAGGCGCTGGAACTCCGCACCCTGCACCTTGACCCAGTGCTCGGCATAGGCGCGGCATTCGCGGCGGAACTCGACCATCGCGGCCGGCTCCGACAGGTCGGGCTTGGCCTTGCCCTTCGAGCGGTAGTTCTCCTCCTCGATCTTCCACTCGATCGGCAGGCCGTGGCAGTCCCAGCCGGGCACGTAGTTCGAGTCGTAGCCGCGCATCTGGAAGGAGCGCGTGATCACGTCCTTGAGGATCTTGTTGAGCGCGTGGCCGATATGGATGTTGCCGTTGGCGTAGGGCGGGCCGTCGTGGAGGACGTATTTTGGCCGGCCGGCGGCGTCCTCGCGCAGCAGGCGGTAGAGCCCCATCTCCTGCCAGCGGGCCACGATCTGCGGCTCCTTCTCGGGCAGGCCGGCGCGCATCGGGAACTCCGTCTGCGGCAGGTAGAGCGTCCTGGAATAGTCGAGCTTGTCGGCGGTGTCGGTCATCGGTCTGTCACGGCTGTGGCGCGGCGCATGGGCGGCCGGCGCGGATGGGCGTCTATGCGATGAAAGAAAGGCGCGCCGCAAGGGGCGCGTGAACCCGGACCTTCCGGAACCTACCGGAAGGCCGGGCCGATAATTCGTATCGCGGCGGCGAAGCTGAACGGACGCGCGTGCATGGCCGCGCTTCTAGCGGAGGCGGCGCGGGGAATAAAGGCCGAAATCGCCGCGCGTTTGCATGCGCGGCGGTCGATGTGTATATTTCTCGCAATCCATACACATCGAGACAGCCATGCGCACCAACATCGACATCGACGACGAGCTCCTCGCCGAGGCGATGGAGATTACCGGACACAAGACCAAGAAGGCGGCGGTCGAGGAAGCGTTGCGGCGGGTCATTGAAACCCACCGGCGACGCGAAGCGATCAAGAATCTGGAGGGTATCGGGTGGGAAGGCGATCTCGACGCCATGCGGGAAGGCCCTGAAGTAGAGCAATGGCCTTGATCGTCGTCGACAGTTCGGTGTGGATCGCGCAGATACGCAGACAGCGCACCGCCCAGGTGAAACGACTGACGGAGGCCAATCCGCTCGAACTGATCGTCGGCGACGTCGTTCTGCTCGAACTCCTCCAGGGCGCGCGTGACGAGGCCCACGCCTCGGCGCTGCTGCGCAATCTGCAACGGTTCCACCCGGTCGAGATGATGTCCCTCGAAGTCGCCATCGAAGGCGGCAGGAACTACCGGCATCTGCGCAGGCTCGGCATCACCACCCGCAAGACCACCGATCTGATCATTGCGACATATTGCATCCTGAACGGACACGAATTGCTTCATCAGGATCGGGATTTCTCACCCTACGCCAGACATCTGGGATTGAAACTGGCCAGCTAGAACCCCAGCGCCAGATCGATCTCGCCCAGCGGCCGCACGCCGGAAAGCAGCGCCTTGGCTTCCTCGGCGTCGCGCCGCATCTGCCCGACCAGCGGCTCCAGCCCGTCGAACTTCAACTCCGGCCGCAGGAAGCCGAAGAAGGAGACGGTGCAGGTCTCGCCGTAGAGGCTGCCGGCGAAGTCGAAGAGGAAAGTCTCCAGCAGCACCTTGCCGCCGTCCTCGACGGTCGGGCGGCGGCCGAAGCTCGCCACCCCGTCGTGCAGCGAGCCGTCGGGCCGGCGCAGGCGCACGGCGTAGATGCCGTGGCGCAGCGCGACCGTGTCGGGCAGCACCATGTTGGCGGTCGGGAAGCCGAGCGTGCGGCCGAGCTTCTGGCCGTGCGAGACCTCGGCCTCGACGGTGAAGCGGTAGCCGAGCAGGCCGGCGGCCTGGCTGGCGTCGCCGGCGGCCAGCAGGTCGCGGATGCGGGTCGAGGAGACGGTGTCGCCGCCCTCGTCGCAGAAGGCCTCGACCAGCTCGACGCCGAAGCCATGGCGCTCGCCGGCCGCCATCAGGAAGGCCGGTCCGCCCTGCCTGTTCCTGCCGAAATGGAAGTCGAATCCGGTGACGGCCCGGCGGATCGCCAGCCCGTCGTCGAGGATCGTGCGCACGAAATCCTCGGGGGCCGTGGCCGCGAGCCCGGCGTCGAAGGGCAGCTCGATCACGGCGTCGACCCCCAGCCCGGCCAGGATGCGCGCCTTGAGCGGCGCCGGCGTCAGCCGGAACAGCGGCTCGTCCGGCCGGAAGAAGGCGCGCGGATGCGGCTCGAAGGTCAGAACGAGCGCCGGCGCGCCGAGCGCCCGCGCGCCCTCGAGCGAGCAGTCCAGCACGGCCATGTGGCCGCGGTGCACGCCGTCGAAATTGCCGATGGCGACGACGCCGCCGCGCAGGCCCTCCGGCAGGCGGCCGATGTCGGCAATGCGCTGGATGGGCTTGCCCGTCACGGTCAGGCCAGGTGCGGCATCACGGCGGCCGGCGCGGGCCCGTGGCGTCCGAGGAAGCGGGCGAGCTGCCCAAGATCAGGCGCGTGCGGCGGGCCGTATTCGGCCGCGTGGATGCCCGCGGTGATGAACAGCATGTCGATGCCGCGCGCCGCCGCGCCCTTCAGGTCGGTCAGCGCGCCGTCGCCGATGGCCAGCACGTCCGCCGCGCCGACCTCGCGCCCCAGCACGTCGGAAGCCGCCTCCAGCGCCGCCTCGTAGATCGGCGCGAAGGGCTTGCCGGCGATCAGCGTGCGGCCGCCGAGCTGGCCGTAGTCGCGCGCCAGCGCGCCGGCGCACCAGATCAGACGATCGCCGCGCTCGACCACGATGTCGGGGTTGGCGCAGATGAAGGGCAGGTTGCGCGCGCGCAGCCGCATCAGCAGCTCGGCATAGTCCTCCGGCCGCTCGGTCTCGTCGTCGAACAGGCCGGTGCAGACCACGGCGTCCGCCTCGAACTCCTCCACCAGCTCGACGTCGAGGCCCTCGTAGATCGACAGGTCGTCGTCGGGGCCGATGTGGAAAATCCGCCGCGCGCCCTCCGCGATCAGCCGCCGCGTGACGTCCCCCGACGTGACCAGCCGGTCCCAGCAGTCGCGGTCGACGCCGATGCGGTCGAGCTGCGCGATGATCGGCGCCGAGGGGCGCGGCGCGTTGGTGATCAGCACCACCGCCCTGCCCTGCGCGCGCATGCGGCGCAGCGCGGCGACGGCGGCCGGGTGCGGCACGATGCCGTTGTGCAGCACGCCCCAGACATCGCTCAGGATCGCGGCGTAGGGCGCGGCGATCTCGTCGAGCGAGGTCAGCGTTCTCGGCGCGTCGGCCATGCGGCGGGCTCCCTGGGCGTGCGGGCGGAGGCCTCGCCCGCGATGGCGGCCGAATTAACCGAACGCATTCACCCTGTCACGAGCTTTCGCTTAACAGGGTCCGGCGCAAGTGGCACAAGACCCGGGGCGGAACCGCGCGGCCATTGCCGCGTTGGCCAACGGGTGTGTCCTTATGCTGCGAAAGGGTGCCTTCTTCGGTGCGGTGGTGCTCGGCCTGCTGAGCGTGCTCGAGGCTTCGCGCGCGCAGAGCGCCGGAGCGGTGGCGGCCGAATCGACGCTGTTTCCCATCGCCGCGCTGATCGTCGCAGCCATCTCCGTCGCCGTCGCGGCGATGGCGCTGCGCAACGCCCGCAAGGCCCAGACCGACTTCCTGCGCTTCTCGCGCTCCATCGAAATGGCGCTGCGGGACCTCTCCTCGCGCAGCGAGCGCGACGCCGCCTCGATCGGCGAGCTCAACCGCAAGATCGCCGAGGAGATCGAGACGCTGACCGGCATGGCCGCGGCGCAGCCGCAGGCCGCCGAAACGCCGTCCCCCTTCCCGCGGCGCGCCGAGATCGAGGCGCGTCCCGTCGCCGTGCCGCCGGCCGCCGAGCGCGCGCCCGAGGCCGAGCCGGCGACGTCGGAGGCGATCCGCCAGGCGCTCGCCTCGGCCGTCGCGGCCGGCGAGCTTGAGGTCAGCCTGCAGCCGATCATCTCGGTCGCCCAGGGGGCCGCCACCGGGTTCGAGGTGCATGCGCATGTCGAGCCCGCCGAGGGCGGCAAGCCGCTCGACATCCGTCGGATGGCGCAGCCCCTGCCGGGGCTCGACCAGGCCGCCTTCGAGGCCGCGCTGGTGCGCTCGGCGGTGTCTGCCAGCCGCCGCCAGCTCGGCACGGCGAGCGAGCGCATGCCCTTCCACATCGCGATCTCGGAAGCGCTGCTCGGCTCGCGCGCCGAGGTCGACGCGATCGCCGAGCTGGCGCGCGTCCATCGCGGCCTGCCCGCCTCGCTGGTGTTTTCGGTGCCGGCGACGCTGCTTGCCGCCGGCGGCGAGACGCGCGACCGGCTGGACCAGCTCACCGCCGCCGGCTTCCGCATTGCCGTCGAGGGCTGGGAAGGCGCGCGCGCCGAATTGCGCGGCACCAGGGCGCGCGGGGCCCATTTCCTCAAGATCCCGGTCAACCGGCTGCTCGACCGCGAGCGCGGCCGGCGCCGGCAGCTCCCGGGCGCCGAACTCGCCGAGGCCGCAGCCGAGGCAGGCATCGCCGTCATCGCCACCGGCGTGGTGCGCGACGACGACGCGGTCGGGCTGATCGACCTCGGCATCGACCTCATGGAAGGCGAGCGCTTCTCCGGCCCGCGCCGGGTGCGATCGTCTGCCGCGCGCCAGGCCGCCCTCGCTGCGGGAATGTAAACGAGCCGTTTTTTTCCGAGGTTGCCTTTGCGGCACCGCGCAAAACCGGGCCTTAATGAATCCGTGGGAATATGCCGGACGATTGTCTGAACCCGCGGGGGTGGCTCGGCATGTTTCGGCGTTTCCTTTCCGACAAGCGCGGCAACTTCATGTTGCTGACGGCGGCGGCCATCGTGCCGATCATGGGCGGCCTCGCGGTCGCGATCGACTATGCGGAGATGTCGCGGCAGCGCCAGCTCACGCTCAACGCGCTCGACGCGGCCGGCGTCGCCACCGCGCGGCGGCTGATCGAGGGCGGCTCGACCGACGAGCAGCTCGTCGACTACGCCCAGCAGTTTTTCGCGGCCAATCTCGGCGCGGTCGACCCCAGGAACGCGACGCTGCACGTGACGCTGCCGACCAGCTCGGCCGGCGGCGGCAAGATCAAGCTGTCGGCCGACCTGACCTACAAGCCCTACTTCCTGCCGACCTTCTCCGCCCTGATGGGCAAGGACACCAGCTCGGCCACCAAGGTGGACTTCGCCGCCCACACCGAGGTGCAGCTCAAGAACACGCTGGAGATCGCGCTCGTCCTCGATAATTCCGGCTCGATGGACTACACCGGCTCCGGCTCGGGCAAGAAGCGCATGACGCTTCTCAAGGACGCGGCCAAGCAGCTCGTCGATTCGATGGCCACACAGGCCACCCAGATGAAGCAGGTGGACAAGCCGGTGCAGTTCGCGGTGGTCCCGTTCGCCGCCTCGGTGAATGTCGGCCCGCAATATTCGACCGCCGCCTGGATGGACACGGACGGCCGCTCGCCCATCCACCACGAGAATTTCGACTGGACGACGATGAGCCAGTCGCTGTCCTCGTCGAACGGCAACCGCTACGTGCAGGCCTCCTCCGGCGTCTACTACAAGAAGGGGTCCGGCTGGGGCTCGGCGGAGAACCAGAAGGTCACCCGCTTCACCCTGTTCGACGACGTCAAGCGCCAGACCGGCACGCAGTCGGTCAAGACCGGCACGAACTACGAATGCATTGCGTGGAAGTCGAACGGGAAATGCAAGACCTACGGCTACGTCGACGTCTACGAGGACCAGCCGGTCTACGCCCCCTATGCGTCCTGGCAGGGCTGCGTGGAGACACGGCCCTATCCCTACAACACCACCGACGCGGCGCCGACGACCGCGACGCCGGCGACGCTGTTCGTGCCGATGTTCGCGCCCGACGAGGCCGGCAACATCTGGACCGACCAGGGCGATTCGAAGAAGACGATCAAGACCTTCGGCACGTCGGCCAACTGGTGGGACGACCTCACCACGTCGACCAGCACCAAGGCGAGCGACCAGCTCGCCCGGCAGACCTCGATGGTGAAGTATTTCACGCCGGCACCGCAGGGCAAGGTCAGCGCCGCGAGCGCCGGCGACGGCCCGAACTCGAGCTGCACGACAACCGCCATCACGCCGCTCACCGACGTGACCGACGCGGCCGGCAAGACCAAGATCAAGGACGCGATCGACGCGATGTCCCCCAATGGCGGCACCAACGTGCCCGAGGGCATCGCCTGGGGCTGGCGCACGGTGTCGGGCGGCGCGCCCTTCAGCGAGGGCCGCGGCGACGCCGAGAACGGCAACGACAAGGTCGTGATCGTGCTCACCGACGGCGAGAACACCTACTACACGGCGAACTCGCTGGGCTACAACGACTATGCCGGCAACAAGTCGATCTACTCGGCCTTCGGCTACACCGGCATCACCCAGTCGGGCGGGTCGTACACGCGCCTGTTCATGGGCACCGGCACGGGCGTCAGCAAGAGCGACTATTCCAACGACAACTACTCGGCGGCGCTCAACGACCAGATGGCGGCGACGTGCACCAACGCCAAGACGGCCGGCATGATCGTGATGACGGTGGCGCTCGACTTGTCGACCTCCGACACCCAGCAGAAGAAGCAGATCGCCGGCCTCAAGAGCTGCTCGTCGGACTCGCGCTTCCGCAAGGACGCCGACGACCCGACCAAGCCGGCCAAGCTGTTCTGGAACACCACCGGCGGCAATCTCTCGCAGACCTTCAAGGAGATCGCCGACGAGCTGTCCAACCTGCGCATCACGAGCTGACCGGGCATCCCGGGCAACAAGCCCGCCGGACCTTCCGGCGGGTTTTTTGCGCGCGGGGCCGGCCGCCTCCGCCATGGTTTCGCGGCGGTTAACGGGCGGCGGCAAATCCGATCCGTGCGCTGAACCTGGCCTTCAGCGGTGGCTGCTAGGCTGAGGCTCCTCAATGGGGAGTTCTCCGATGTTGCGCCGGTTCCTGTCCGACAAGCGCGGCAACTACATGCTGCTCACCGCCGCCTCCATCATCCCGATCATGGGCGGGCTGGCGGTGGCCGTCGACTACTCCGAGATGTCGCGACAGCGCCAGCTCACCATCAACGCGCTGGACGCGGCCGGCGTCGCCACCGCGCGCCGGCTCGTCGAGGGCGCCGACAACCAGGAGCTCGTCGCCTACGCGCAGGACTTCTTCGAGGCCAATCTCGGAGGTGTCGACCCGTCGGACGCACAGCTTCACGTCACCCTGCCGACCGTCACCGGCGGCGGCACGACGGTGAAGCTGTCGGCCGACCTCACCTACCGGCCCTATTTCCTGCCCACCTTCAACGCGCTGATCGGCAAGAACGGCGGCACCACCGCCAGCTTCAGCGCGCAGATCGAGGTGCAGCTCAAGAACACGCTGGAGGTCGCCCTCGTCCTCGATAATTCCGGCTCGATGGACTACACCGGCTCCGGCTCGGGCAAGAAGCGCATGACGCTTCTGAAGGACGCGGCCAAGCAGCTCGTCGCCACGCTCGCCCAGCAGGCGAGCCAGATGAAGCAGATGGTCAAGCCCGTGCAGTTCGCCGTCGTGCCCTTCGCGGCCTCGGTGAATGTCGGCCCGCAATACGCTACCGCCGCCTGGATGGACACCGACGGCCGCTCGCCCATCCACCACGAGAACTTCGACTGGGATACGATGAACCAGGCGAAGGCGTCGGCCAACGGCAACCGCTACGTGCAGAGCATCTCGGGCGTCTACTACAAGAAGGGCACCGGCTGGGGCACGGCCGAGAACCAGAAGATCACCCGCTTCAGCCTGTACGACGACCTGCTGCGCCAGACCGGCACGCAGACCGTGCGGGTCGGCTCGTCGTGGGTCACCCAGCCCGTCTACGGCCCCTATGCGAGCTGGCAGGGCTGCGTTGAGGCGCGCCCCTATCCCTACAACACCAGCGACGCCGCGCCGACCAGCTCGACGCCGGCGACGCTGTTCGTGCCGATGTTCGCGCCCGACGAGGTCGGCAACGTCTGGACCGACCAGGGCGATTCGAAGAAGACGATCAAGACCTTCGGCGCGTCGAATAGCTGGTGGGACGACCAGACCGTCTCGACCAGCACGTCGACGAGCGACCAGTACGCCCGCCAGCGCTCGATGGTGAAGTATTTCACGCCGGCGCCGCAGGGCAAGGTCAGCGTCGCCGGCTCCGGCGAAGGGCCGAACTCGAGCTGCACGACCACCGCCATCACGCCGCTCACCGACGTCACCGTCTCGGAAGGCCTGACCAAGGTCAACGCGGCGATCGACGCGATGAGCCCGAACGGCGCGACCAACGTGCCGGAAGGCATCGCCTGGGGCTGGCGCACCGTGTCGAACGCCGCGCCCTTCTCCGAAGGCCGCCCCGAGACGGAGAAGGGCAACGACAAGGTGCTGATCGTGCTCACCGACGGCGAGAACACCTACTACACGCCCTCCTCGCTCGGCTATTCGGATCCCGCCGGCGACAAGTCGACCTACTCGGCCTACGGCTATGCGCGCGTGACGCAGTCGGGCGGCTCGTACACGCGCCTGTTCATGGGCACCGGCTCGGGCGTCAGCAAGAGCGACTATTCCAACGACAACTACTCGGCCGCGCTCAACGACCAGATGGCGCAGGTCTGCACCAACGCGAAGGCCAACCACCTGATCGTCATGACGGTCGGCCTCGACCTGTCGAGCACCGACACCCAGCAGAAGAAGCAGATCGCCGGGCTGAAGGACTGCGCCTCGGACTCGCGCTTCCGCAAGGACACGGCCGACCCTTCCAAGCCTGCGAAGCTGTTCTGGAACACGACCGGCGGCAATCTCTCGCAGACCTTCAAGGAGATCGCCGACGAGCTCTCCAACCTGCGCATCGTGAGCTGAGGACAGCACGCGCTCCGGCGTGGTTCACGATGTTCTAACGCGCCGGCGCAAATTGAGCCTCGCGCCGCAAGCCAAATTTAGCGCGGGGCTGGCAGAGTCCGGGCTTCGGCTTGGGGCAATCTACATATGTTTCGCAGCTTCCTCGCACATCGTGGCGGCAGCTATGCGATCGCGGTCGCGGCGGCCATCGTTCCGATCATGGGGGCGCTGTCGATCGCCATCGACTACGCCGAGATGAACCGCGAGCGGCAGGCGACGCTGAACGCGCTCGACGCGGCCGGCATCGCCACCGCGCGCCAGCTCGTCTCGGGCGCCACAAACGAGGCGGTGCTGGCCTATGCGCGCGCTTTCTTCGACGCCAATCTCGGGCCGGTGAACCCGGCCGACGCGGAGCTGGCCGTCGCGCTGCCCACGGCGGAAGCCGGCGGCGGCACGCTGAAGCTGTCGGCGACGCTCTCCTACAAGCCCTACTTCTTCCCGGTCTTCCAGAGTCTCGCCGGCCGCGACGCCAGCCCGACCATCGACTTCACCGCCTCGACCGAGATCCGGCTGAAGAACACGCTGGAGGTGGCGCTGGTGCTCGACAATTCCGGCTCGATGGACACGACCGGCACCGGCTCGGGCAAGAAGCGCATGGCGCTGCTCAAGGACGCGGCCAAGCAGCTCGTCGACACGCTCGCCCAGCAGGCGCGCCAGATCAAGCAGGTGGACAAGCCGGTGCAGTTCGGCCTGGTGCCGTTCGCGGCCTCCGTCAATGTCGGTCCGCAGCATTCGGGCGACACCTGGATGGACACGCTCGGCCTGTCGCCAGTCCACAACGAGAATTTCGACTGGACGAGCCTCGCCGATCCGAACCGCACCGCGGCGAAGTCCAACGGCGTCTGGCGCAAGCAGGGCGCGGGCTGGGGAACGGAACAGGGCGAGGCGCTGTCGCGCTTCTCGCTCTACAAGGACATGAAGAAGGTCGAGGCGCGCGAGTGGGTCTCGACCGGCCGCGAATATGTCTGCACCGACACCCGCCGGGACGGCACCTGCCGCTCCGGCACCTGGCGCGATTCCGGCTATTACGAGGAGACGTTCGGCCCCTATGCGAGCTGGCAGGGCTGCGTCGAGGCGCGGCCGTATCCTTACAACGTCGACGACACGGCGCCGAACGCCGGCATTTCCGACACGGGTGCCGCCTATGGCGACCCGGCGACGCTGTTCGTGCCGATGTTCGCGCCGGATGAGCCGGGCGACCTGTGGCTCGGCGACACCAATTCCACGCTCGACGGCTACTCGGCCTCCAACAACTGGTGGAACGACGGCAGCGAGAGCGCGTCGGGCCAGACGCGCCAGCGCAACATGGCCAAGTATTTCGAGGTGCGGCCCTACGGCGTGAAGTCGGCGCAGGGCAGCGGGCCGAACTATTCCTGCACCACCGGGCCGATCACGCCGCTGACCGACGTGACCACCGATGACGGGCTCGCCGCGGTCAAGAGCGCCATCGACGCGATGGCCTCGAACGGGGCGACCAACGTGCCGGAAGGCATCGCCTGGGGCTGGCGGGTCATCTCCAGCGGCGCGCCCTTCACGGAAGGCCGGCCGGAGAGCGAGCACGGCAACGACAAGGTCGTCATCGTGCTCACCGACGGCGCCAACACCTACTACACGCCGAACTCGCTCGGCTTCGGCGACCCGGCCGGCAACAAGTCGACCTATTCGGCCTACGGCTATGCCGGCCTGGGCTACAACGGCACCGGCACCTCGCGGCTGATGACCGGCACCAGCGGGCTCGGCGCCTACGACTATTCCAACGCCAACTACACCAGCGCGCTCGACCAGCAGATGGCGTCGGCCTGCGCCAACGCCAAGACGGCCAGCGTCATGGTGATGACCGTCTCGCTCGACCTGTCCACCGGCAACACCGCCGAGAACCAGGCGATCGAGGCGCTGAAGGCCTGCGCCTCGGATTCGCGCTTCCGGCGCGACGCCGGCGGGCACCCCGAAAAGCTTTACTGGAACGCCACCGGCGGCACGCTGTCCGACATCTTCAAGCGCATCGCCGACGAGCTCTCCAACCTCAGGATCGTCAGCTGAGGGAAGAGGCGGCGCGGGGCGGAGGCGGACCACGCCCCGCGCGCGGCCTCCTGCCGGGGTAACACGCGACCGCACGGCCGCGTCGGCGCGCCGTGCCACCTTGCCGCCTCCCCTGCCATCGGTTAGGAACCGCGCGCAGTTGTTGCACGATGTCTTGCAACACTATTCCCGCATTAAGGCACGGATTTTCGACGATGGCGGACAAGGCTGAGAGAACGAAGGCGCGGCTGCCGCGGGGCTTCGTCGACCGCCACGCCGCCGACATCCGCGCGGTCGACGCGATGACGGCGAAGATCAGGGAAGTCTACGAGCTCTACGGCTTCGAGCCGGTCGAGCAGCCGCTGATCGAATACACCGACGCGCTCGGAAAGTTCCTGCCCGACCAGGACCGGCCCAACGAGGGCGTGTTCTCCTTTCAGGACGACGACGAGCAGTGGCTGTCGCTGCGCTACGACCTGACCGCGCCCCTCGCCCGCTTCGTCGCCGAGAACTTCGAGGCGCTGCCGAAGCCCTATCGCAGCTATCGCTCGGGCTGGGTGTTCCGCAACGAGAAGCCCGGCCCCGGCCGCTTCCGCCAGTTCATGCAGTTCGACGCCGACATCGTCGGCACGCCGGGCGTGGCGGCGGACGCCGAGATGGCGATGATGATGGCCGACACGCTGGAGGCCGTGGGGATCAAGCGCGGCGACTACGTGATCCGGGTGAACAACCGCAAGGTGCTGGATGGGGTGCTGGAGGCGATCGGCCTCGGCGGCGCCGAAAACGCCGGCCGGCGGCTGACCGTCCTGCGGGCGATCGACAAGCTCGACAAGTTCGGGCCGGAGGGCGTGCGCCTGCTGCTGGGCAGGGGTCGGCTCGACGAGAGCGGCGACTTCACGAAAGGCGCGGGGCTGGACGACGCCGGCATCGCGAAGGTGCTCGCCTATATCGAGACCGGCGAGATCGAGGACAACGAGGGCGTCGCGGAGTTAGGCCAGATCCGCGCGCTTTGCGCCGCAGCCGGCTATGACGACGGCCGCATCAAGATCGACCCCTCCGTCGTCCGTGGCCTCGAATACTACACCGGCCCGGTCTACGAGGCCGAGCTGACCTTTCCGGTCGTCAACGAGGACGGCGAGACGGTGCGCTTCGGCTCCGTCGCCGGCGGCGGGCGCTATGACGGGCTTGTCTCGCGCTTCCGCGGCGAGCCGGTGCCGGCGACCGGCTTCTCGATCGGCGTGTCGCGGCTCACCGCCGCGCTGAAGAATCTCGGCAAGCTGGAGAACACCGACGTCATCGCGCCGGTCGTGGTGCTCGTCATGGACAAGGACACCGACAGCCTCGGCCGCTACCAGAAGATGGTGTCGGCGCTCCGCCAGGCCGGCATCCGCGCCGAGATGTATCTCGGCGGCTCCGGCATGAAGGCGCAGATGAAGTATGCCGACCGTCGCGGCGCGCCGTGCGTCGTCATCCAGGGCGGCGACGAGCGCGCGAAAGGCGAGGTGCAGGTCAAGGATCTGGTCGCCGGGGCCAAGGCGGCGGAAGAAATCACCGACAATGCCGAGTGGCGCGCCAGCCGCCCGGCGCAGTTTTCCGTGCCCGAGGGCGAGCTGGTCGAGGCGGTGCAGCGCGTCCTCGATGCACAAAAGGCGGATCGGGCGAAGGGATGAACCCGGCAGGACAGAGGGGGGCAACGTAGGGCACCGGCCTCGCAGATCACGCGAGCGGCCGCATGACCGCGCTCCCCGCCTTCTCAGTCGACATCCTCGCCCTCTTCGAGGAGCGCGGGGCGCCGCGCGTCGACGTGCCGGTGATCCAGCCGGCCGACCCGTTCCTCGACATGGCGGGCGAGGACCTGCGCCGGCGCATCTTCCTGACCGAGAGCGAGACGGGCGAGAGCCTGTGCCTGCGGCCCGAGTTCACCATCCCCGTCTGCCTCGACCACATCGCCACCCGCGCGGCCACCCCGCGCCGCTACTCCTATCTCGGCGAGGTGTTCCGGCAGCGGCGCGAGGGCGCCAACGAGTTCTTCCAGGCCGGCATCGAGGATCTCGGCGAGGCCGACACGGCCGCGGCGGACGCACGCTCGATTGCCGACGCGGCGGCGCTGGTCGCCCGCGTGCTGCCGGGCCGCGCCGTCGCCGTCACCGTCGGCGACCAGGCGGTGTTCGAGGCGGTGCTCGCCGCGCTCGGCCTGCCGCGTGGCTGGCAGAAGCGGCTGGCACGCGCCTTCGGCTCGCCCGGCGCGCTGGAGGCCGCGCTCGCCGACCTCGCCAACCCGCCGCGCAATGCCGCGCTGCCCGAGCCGGCCGCAGCACTCGTCATGGCCGGCGACGTCGAGCCGCTCGCCGCCCACATCGGCGCGCAGATGGAGGCGGCCGGCCTCTCGCCGCATGCCGGGCGCAGCGCCGAGGAGATCGCCCGCCGCCTGATCGAGAAGTCCGACCTGCGCAGCGTGCGGCTCTCCGACGAGGCGCTGGCCGCGCTGAAGGCCTTCCTCGCCATCCGCGTGCCGCTGGCGAGAGCCGCCGACGCGCTGGAGGCCTTCGCCCGCGACGGCGGGCTGTCGCTGTCGGCCGCGCTCGGCCGCTTCGCCGCGCGCGCCGAGCGCATCGCCGATCAGGGCCTCGCCACGGCCTCGCTCACCTACGACGCCGCCTTCGGCAGGCCGCTCGACTACTATACCGGCCTCGTCTTCGAGATCGCGCTGCCGGGGGCGGCCCGCCCGCTCGCCGGCGGCGGCCGCTACGACCGGCTGCTGACGCTGCTCGGCGCGACGAAGCCGATCCCCGGCGTCGGCTTCTCCGCCTGGCTCGACCGGCTGGCGGAAGCGCGGGAGGCCAAGCCATGAGCGTCACCCTCGCCCTGCCCTCGAAAGGCCGGCTCAAGGAGCAGATGCTGGGGCATCTCGCTCGCGCCGGATTGACCGTGGTCGAGCCGGAGGATAGCCGCCGCTATCGCGCCACGATCGCCGGCCGCGACGACATCGAGCTCGTGCTCCTGTCGGCCTCCGAGATCGCGCGCGAGCTCGGCGCCGGCGCGGTCGACCTCGGCGTCACCGGCGAGGACCTGATGCGCGAGACGATTGCCGACGTCGACGGAAGGGTCGAGATCGCCGCGCGCCTCGGCTTCGGCCGCGCCGACGTGGTGGTGGCCGTGCCGGACGTCTGGCTCGACGTCGACACGATGGCCGACCTCGACGACGTCGCCGCCGACTTCCGCCAGCGGCACGGACGGCGCCTGCGCATCGCCACCAAGTACTGGCGGCTGACGCAGCAGTTCTTCTCCGGCAAGCACGGCATCCAGGTCTACCGCATCGTCGAAAGCCTCGGCGCCACCGAGGGCGCGCCGGCGGCCGGCTCGGCCGACGTCATCGTCGACATCACCACCACCGGCTCGACGCTGCGGGCCAACCACCTCAAGGTGATCTCCGATGGCGTCATCCTGCGCTCGGAGGCCTGCCTGGTGGCCTCGCGGCGCCACCGCAGCGACCGCGACGACGCCACCATCGCCGAGCTGTCCGGGCTGCTCGCCGCCACGCGCTGAGGCGCTACGCTTCCCGAAAGCAAAAGGCCCGGACGAACCGCCCGGGCCTTCTTCATTGCGACGACGTCGGGACGTCAGCCCCGGCGGCGGCCGTCCACCGACCAGGCGCCGGCGCCGGCGACCGAAAGGGCGAGGAAGCCGCCGGCGATCGCCATGTTCTTGGTGAACATCAGCATCTGCATCATGTCGGCCGGGGCGAAGTGGAAGAACAGCGCGGTGACCACGCAGAAGGCGGCGAGCAGCCACGCCGCGATGCGGGTCTGGAAGCCGACCAGCACGGCCAGCCCCGCCAGCACCTCCAGCGCGCCCGACAGCGGCGCCAGCAGCGAGCCGGCGGGCAGCCCGACCGAGCTGATGTAGCCCGCGGTGCCGGCGAGGTCGCCGAATTTCTGGAAGCCGGCCATGATGAACATGACGGACAGGAGGATGCGGGCGACGAGAAGGAGGAGGTTGTTCATCGGAGGCTCCGGTTGTTGGCGTCGTCGCGCCCTCTAGCGGATCGCCTCCGGAGCCGGAAGCCGTCGCGCCGGTGACGCATCGTTCACAGAACGCGCCACCGGCGATCCGGTCCGTTCACATTTTCGTCAACCAGCCCGTCAACCGGGACGCGTCATGTCCGCCGGCCGTACCAGCCGGTCGTAGTCGGCCTCGGTGACGAGCCCCGTCGCCAGCGCCTCCTCGCGCAGCGTGGTGCCGTTCTTGTGCGCGGTCTTGGCGATCTTGGCGGCCGCGTCGTAGCCGATGGTCGGGGCGAGCGCGGTGACCAGCATCAGCGAGCGGTTCAGCGCCGCCTCGATATTGTCTTCCCGCGCGACGATGCCGACCACGCAATTGTCGGTGAAGGACACGGCCGCGTCGGCCATCAGCCGCACCGACTGGAGGAAGTTGTAGGCCATCACCGGGTTGAAGACGTTGAGCTCGAAATGGCCCTGGCTGCCGGCGAAGGTGAGCGCGGCGTTGTTGCCGAACACCTGCACGCAGACCTGCGTCATCGCCTCGCACTGGGTCGGGTTGACCTTGCCCGGCATGATCGAGGAGCCCGGCTCGTTCTCCGGCAGCGCCAGCTCGCCGAGGCCGGAGCGCGGGCCGGAGCCGAGGAAGCGGATGTCGTTGGCGATCTTGAACAGCGAGGCCGCCACCGTGTTGATGGCGCCGTGCGAAAACACCATCGCGTCGTGGGCCGCCAGCGCCTCGAACTTGTTGGGCGCCGAGGTGAAGGGCAGGCCGGTGATCGCGGCGATCCTGTCGGCCACCTTCTCGGCGAAGCCGATCGGCGCGTTGAGGCCGGTGCCGACGGCGGTGCCGCCCTGGGCGAGCTGCATCAGGCCCGGCAGCGTGCCCTCGATGCGGGCGATGCCGTTCTCCACCTGCGCGGCGTAGCCGGAGAACTCCTGGCCGAGCGTCAGCGGGGTGGCGTCCTGCGTGTGGGTGCGGCCGATCTTGACGATGCCGGTCCAGGCCTTCGCCTTGGCGTCGAGCGCGCCGTGCAGCTTCTTCAGCGCCGGCAGGAGCTGCTCGACGATCTCCACCGAGCAGGCGACGTGCATGGCCGTCGGATAGGTGTCGTTCGACGACTGGCTCATGTTGACGTGGTCGTTGGGGTGCACGGGCTTCTTCGAGCCCATCTCACCGCCCAGCATCTCGATCGCCCGGTTCGAGATCACCTCGTTGGCGTTCATGTTGGACTGCGTGCCCGAGCCGGTCTGCCAGACGACCAGCGGGAAGTGCCCGTCGAGCTTGCCGTCGATCACCTCCTGCGCGGCCGCGACGATCGCCTTGCCGAGCTTGGGGTCGAGCCGGCCGAGCTCCATGTTGGTCTCGGCCGCGGCGCGCTTGACCACGCCCAGCGCCTTGACGATCGGCAGCGGCTGCTTCTCCCAGCCGATCCGGAAGTTGCCGAGCGAGCGCTGCGCCTGCGCGCCCCAGTAGCGGTCGGCCGCCACCTCGATCGGGCCGAATGTATCTGTCTCGGTACGTGTGGTCATCGCGTCATGTCTCCCGGCGCTCATATCGCCCATCGCGGCGTCGGTGGCAACGCGCCGCAGGCCATCCAAACTTTCGGATGATGCGCTTGCGCTTTACAAACGGGTTGGGCAAGACGAGTATCGCGTTTTCCTCCGAAACCCCGCGCGAATGACGGGGTTTGTCGAGAAAAACGGGCAACAGGGAGAGTTAAATCATGCGTTCTGCGATCCGCAACATCCTGGCCGCCTCCGTGGCCGGAACCTTCGTCCTGGCGGCCGGCGCCGCTTCGGCCGAGGACGTCAAGGTGGGGATCATCCTGGGCTTCACCGGCCCGCTCGAATCCATCACGCCGGGCATGGCCGCCAGCGCCGAGCTCGCCTGGAAGGAAGTCAACGACAGCGGCCTGCTGGCCGACAAGCTGGTGCCGGTGCGCGTCGATTCGACCTGCATCGACAGCGCCGCGGCGACCGCCGCCGCCGAGCGCCTGGTGACGGCCGAGAAGGTGGCCGCGATCATGGGCGCCGACTGCTCGGGCGTGACGACCGCCGTACTCAACAACGTCGCCGTGCCGAACGGCGTGGTGATGATCTCGCCGTCGGCGACCTCGCCGGCGCTGACCGAGGCCAAGGACAACGGCTTCTTCTTCCGCACCTCGCCGTCCGACGCCCGCCAGGGCGAAGTGATGACGGACATGCTCGTCGCCCAGGGCGTCAAGTCCGTGGCCGTGACCTACACCAACAACGACTACGGCAAGGGCTTCGCAGATGCTTTCGGCGCGGCCTTCAAGAAGGCCGGCGGCACGGTCACGATCAGTGCGCCGCACGAGGACGGCAAGGGCGACTACTCGGCCGAGGTGGCCGCGCTGCAGGCCGCCGGCGGCGACCTTCTCGTCGTGCTCGGCTATGTCGACCAGGGCGGCGTGGGCATCATCCGCGCGGCCACCGAGTCGGGCGCGTTCGAGAAGTTCGCGCTGGGCGACGGCATGTATGGCCAGAGCCTGATCGACGCGATCGGCAAGGATCTCGAAGGCACGGTCGGCCTGATCCCGGCCGCCGAGGGCGAAGGTGCGGACAAGTTCGCCGCCGCCGCCAAGGCCGCCAACATCGACCCGACCTCGTCCTACACCGGCCAGAGCTACGACGCGGCCGCGCTGATCGCGCTCGCCATGCAGAAGGCGAAGTCGCACGACCGCACCGCGATCCGCGACGCGGTGCTCGACGTCGCCAATGCGCCCGGCGAGAAGATCCTGGCCGGCGAGCTCGCCAAGGGCCTGCAGCTTCTCAAGGACGGCAAGGACATCGACTATGTCGGCGCCACGAACGTCGAGCTGATCGGACCCGGCGAGGCCGCCGGCACCTACCGCGAGTACGTCGTCAAGGACGGCAAGTACGAGACCGTCAAGTTCCACTGACCGTGGACTGAACAGGACGGCCCGGCCCGCAGAAGGCCGGGCCGTCCGCGCACATGGGGAACCGAATGATACGTGTAGACGATCTGCACATGCATTTCGGGGGGATAAGGGCAGTCGACGGCGTCAGCATCGAGATCGCGAAGGGGTCCATCACCGGGCTGATCGGACCCAACGGCGCCGGGAAAAGCACCCTGTTCAACGTCATCGCCGGCCACTACAGGCCGACGTCCGGTAAGGTGTGGCTGGACGGCGACGACATCACCAGCCTGCCGCCGCACGCGCTGTTCGCCAAGGGGCTGCTGCGCACCTTCCAGATCGCCCACGAATTCTCGACGCTGACGGTGCGCGAGAACCTGATGATGGTGCCGGGCGGGCAGCCGGGCGAATCGCTGGTCTCGGTGTGGACGCGGCCGGCCAGGGTGCGCGAGCGCGAGGCCGAGGTGCGCCGCCGCGCCGACGAGGTGATCGAGTTCCTCCAGCTCAGCCACGTCGCCGAGGAGCTGGCGGGCAATCTGTCGGGCGGCCAGAAGAAGCTGCTCGAGCTCGGCCGCACGATGATGGTCGACGCCAAGATCGTCTTCCTCGACGAGGTCGGCGCGGGCGTCAACCGGACGCTGCTCAAGACCATCGCCGACGCCATCCTGCGGCTCAACCGCGAGCGCGGCTACACCTTCTGCGTCATCGAGCACGACATGGATTTCATCGCCCAGCTCTGCGACCCGGTGATCGTGATGGCGGAAGGGCGGCTGCTGTTCCAGGGCTCGCCCGAGGCGGTGCGCACCAACGAGCAGGTGATCGAGGCCTATCTCGGGCGCGGGCTGAAGAACCGGCCCGCCCGCCAGGCGGGGGCGCGGCCATGAGCTTCCTCGCCGGGGACAAGATGACGGGCGGCTATGGCGGGGCGGACATCCTGCACGGCTGCGACATCTCGGTCGAGAAAGGCGAGATCGCCGTCATCGTCGGGCCGAACGGCGCCGGCAAGTCGACCGCCATGAAGGCGATGTTCGGCATGCTCAGGCTGCGCGAGGGGCGCGTCACGCTGGAGGGGCGCGACATCACCGCGCTGTCGCCGCAGGACCGCGTCAAGGCCGGCATGGGCTTCGTGCCGCAGACCAACAACGTCTTCACCACCATGACCGTCCAGGAAAACCTGGAGATGGGCGCCTATATCCGCGAGGACGACTTCTCCGACACGATGGCGCAGGTGTTCGACCTGTTCCCCGTGCTGAAGGAGAAGCGCCGCCAGCCGGCCGGCGAGCTGTCGGGCGGCCAGCGCCAGCAGGTCGCCGTCGGCCGCGCGCTGATGACGAAGCCGTCGGTGCTGATGCTCGACGAGCCGACGGCGGGCGTCTCGCCGATCGTCATGGACGAGCTGTTCGACCGCATCATCGAGGTGGCCGCCACCGGCATCGCCATCCTGATGGTCGAGCAGAACGCGCGCCAGGCGCTCAACATCGCCGACCGCGGCTACGTGCTCGTGCAGGGCCGCAACCGCTACACCGACACCGGCCAGGCGCTGCTCGCCAACGCCGACGTCCGCGCCTCGTTCCTGGGGGGCTGAGCATGACCGACTTCCTCAACGCGCTCGTGCTGCTCGCCAATTTCGTGCTGGTGCCGGGGCTCGCCTACGGCGCGCAGCTCGCGCTCGGCGCGCTCGGCGTCACGCTCGTCTTCGGCATCCTGCGCTTCGCCAATTTCGCGCATGGCGACCTGATGGCGTTCGGCACGATGATCACCATCCTGGTCACCTGGTGGCTGCAGTCGCTCGGCGTCACGCTCGGCCCGCTGCCGACGGCGCTTCTCGCCCTGCCCGTCGGCATGGCCGGCGCGGTCGCCTTCTCGCTGCTCGCCGACCGGGCGGTGTTCCGGTTCTACCGCGTGCGCAAGGCGCCCGCGATCGTGGTCGTCATGGCCTCGGTCGGCGTCATGTTCATGCTCAACGGCATCGTGCGCTTCGCCATCGGCCCGGACGACCAGCGCTTCGCCGACGGCGCCCGCTTCGTCATCGACGCGCGCGGCTGGCGCGAGATGACGGGTCTCGCGGAGGCGCTGACGATCCGCCTGCCGGTCGTCATCACCGTCGTCGTGGCCGCCGCGGTCGTCGTCTGGCTGTTCTGGTTCCTGCAGAAGACGCGGATGGGCAAGGCGATGCGGGCCTATTCCGACAACGAGGACCTGGCGCTGCTGTCGGGCATCAATCCCGAGCGGGTGGTGATGGTGACGTGGATCATCGCGGCCAGCCTCGCCACGATCGCCGGCACGCTCTACGGCCTCGACAAGAGCTTCAAGCCGTTCACCTATTTCCAGCTCCTGCTGCCGATCTTCGCGGCGGCGATCGTCGGCGGCATCGGCCAGCCCTTCGGGGCGATCGCCGGCGGCTTCGTCATCGCCTTCTCCGAGATCATCCTCACCTATCCGTTCAAGCGCTTCCTCGAATATCTCGGCTTCTCGCCCGAGAGCCTCGTGCAGCTGCTGTCGACCGAATACAAGTTCGCGGTGTCCTTCGTCATCATGGTCATCGTGCTGCTGATCCGGCCGACCGGAATCTTCCGCGGGAGGGTGCTGTGATGGGTTCGCGCGGTCTCGTCCTCTATGCGGTGATGGCGCTGCTGATCGTGCTCGTCGGCATGTTCCAGAGCTGGAACGTCGCCTTGCAGCTCCTCAATCTGTGCCTGCTGTCGGCGATCATGTCGATCGGCGTCAACGTCCAGTGGGGTTATGCCGGCCTGTTCAACGTCGGCATCGTCGGCTTCGCGGCCCTCGGCGGGCTCGCCGCCGTGCTGGTCTCGATGCCGCCCGTCGCGGGCGCGTGGGCGGCCGGCGGGGCCGGCATCGGCCTGTCGCTGCTGGCGCTGATCGGCACGATCGCCGCCGTGTGGGCGGCCGGCCGCGTCGTGCCGCGGCCATGGCGCAGGCCGGCGATGATCCTCGTCGGCCTCGTTGGCTATTTCGTCATCCGCGCCGTGTTCGACCCGGCGGTCGACGCCATCGAGCGCTACAACCCGGCGCAGACCGGCTATCTCGGAGGGCTCGGCCTGCCCATCCTGCTGTCGTGGATCGTCGGCGGCCTGCTCGCGGCGGCCGCCGCCTGGATGGTCGGCAAGATCACGCTCGGGCTCAGGGCCGACTATCTGGCGATCGCCACGCTCGGGATCGCCGAGATCATCATCGCGATGATCAAGAACGAGGACTGGCTCACCCGCGGCGTCAAGAACGTCACCGGCATGCCGCGCCCGGTGCCCTACGAGATCGGGCTGCAGCAGGAGCCGTGGTTCCTCGACATCGCCCAGCTCGTCGGCGCCAACCCGGTCATCTTCTCGTCGATCTTCGTCAAGATCTGCTACGCGCTGCTGTTCGCTGCCGTGCTGGTCGTCCTGATGTGGTTCGCCGAGAAGGCGCTCAACTCGCCCTGGGGCCGCATGATGCGGGCGATCCGCGACAACCGCGACGCGGCCGAGGCGATGGGCAAGAACGTCACCCGCCGCCACATGCAGGTGTTCATCCTCGGTTCGGCCGTCGTCGGCCTCGCCGGCGCCATGCTGACGACGCTCGACGGCCAGCTCACGCCCGGCACCTACAACCCGCTGCGCTATACCTTCCTGATCTGGGTGATGGTGATCGTCGGCGGCTCGGGCAACAACTGGGGCGCCGTGCTGGGCGGCTTCCTGATCTGGTTCGTCTGGGTCGAGGCCGAGCCCGCCGGCATCCTGGTGATGAACACGCTGACGGCCGGGCTCGACCCGTCGAGCGTGCTGCGCGCGCGCCTGCTCGACGCCGCGCCGCACATGCGGCTGTTCCTGATGGGCCTGATCCTGCTGCTCGTGCTGCGCTTCGCGCCACAGGGGCTGATCCCCGAGCGCACAGCGCCGCCGCGCGGCGCGGCGGTGCCGAAGCCCGCCGGGGAGCCGGGGGCGTAGCTCAGAGCTGCCGCGCCAGCGCCAGGACCGCCGCGTAGCGCGCGGTCTTGCCGATGGCGACGAGCACGAGGAAGACCGGATAGCGCACGCGCAGCGGCCCCGCCGCGAGCGTCAGCGGGTCGCCGACGACCGGCAGCCACGAGGCGAGCAGCGACCACTTGCCCCAGCGGCGGAACCAGCGCGCGGCCCGCTCCAGCCCCGCCTCGTCCGGCATCCAGCGCGTGCCGCGCAGCCGCGCCGCGAGGAAGCGGCCGATCAGCCAGTTGACGCTGGAGCCGGCGACGTTGGCGCTGCTCGCCACGACGAGCAGCAGCCAGCCGGGCGCCGCATCCGCCGCCGCCAGCGCGAGCAGCAGCGCCTCGGACGTCCCGGGCAGGATCGTGGCGGAGGTGAAGGCCGAGACGGCGAGGGCTGCGAGGCTGGAAACGGACACGCCGCGATGTGCAGGGCGTGCGCGCGCCCGTCAACGGCAAATGCAAAAACGCCTCCAGCACTTTTGAGGGTGTTGGAGGCGTCTTTGTCCTTGGCTGCCTTTTGAACTGCCTTGGACAAGCGAATAACGAGCGGCGCGGCGAAAGGTTCCGGCCGACGATAAAAAAATCGCGCGCGCACGAAAAAGGGGCGGCATCGCTGCCGCCCCTCGCATTTCCGAACCGTGGGTCCGGGCTGCCGGACTTAGAAGTCCATGCCACCCATGCCGCCCATGCCGCCGCCGGGCATTGCCGGCATCGGGGCGTCCTTCTTCGGAGCCTCGGCGATCATGGCCTCGGTGGTGACGAGCAGGCCCGCGACCGAAGCGGCGTCCTGCAGGGCCGTGCGCACGACCTTCATCGGGTCGACGATGCCCATGGCGATCATGTCGCCATACTCGCCGGTCTGGGCGTTGTAGCCGTAGGTCGCCGACTTGTTGTCGAGGATCTTGCCGGCGACGATCGACGCCTCGGCGCCGGCGTTCGTGGCGATCTGACGGGCCGGAGCCTGCAGGGCGCGACGGACGATGTTGATGCCCGCCTGCTGGTCGGAGTTCGCGCCGGAGGCCTTGACCGCCAGCGAAGCGCGCAGCAGGGCCACGCCGCCACCCGGAACGATGCCTTCCTCGACGGCCGCGCGGGTCGCGTTGAGGGCGTCGTCGACGCGGTCCTTCTTCTCCTTCACCTCGACCTCGGTCGCACCGCCGACGCGGATGACGGCGACGCCGCCGGCCAGCTTCGCCAGACGCTCCTGGAGCTTCTCGCGGTCGTAGTCGGAGGTGGTCTCGTCGATCTGCTGCTTGATCTGGGCGACGCGGCCCTGGATCTCGGCCTTCTTGCCGGCGCCGTCGACGATGGTGGTGTTCTCCTTGGAGATCGACACCTTCTTGGCGCGGCCGAGCATGTTCAGGCCGACGTTCTCGAGCTTGATGCCGAGATCCTCGGAGATCACCTGGCCGCCCGTGAGGATGGCGATGTCCTCGAGCATGGCCTTGCGGCGGTCACCGAAGCCCGGAGCCTTGACGGCGGCGATCTTCAGGCCGCCGCGCAGCTTGTTGACGACGAGCGTGGCGAGCGCCTCGCCCTCGACGTCCTCGGAGATGATGAGCAGCGGCTTGGAGGTCTGCACGACGGCTTCCAGCACCGGCAGCATGGCCTGCAGGTTGGAGAGCTTCTTCTCGTGCAGGAGGATGTAGGCGTCCTCGAGCTCGGCGACCATCTTGTCCGGGTTGGTCACGAAGTAGGGCGACAGGTAGCCGCGGTCGAACTGCATGCCCTCGACCACTTCCAGCTCGGTGTCGGCGGTCTTGGCTTCCTCGACGGTGATGACGCCCTCGTTGCCGACCTTCTGCATCGCCTGGGCGATCATCTGGCCGATCTCGGACTCGCCGTTGGCCGAAATGGTGCCGACCTGCGCGACCTCTTCCGAGGTCTTGATCTTCTTGGTGGTCTTGTTGAGGTAGGTGACGACCTCGCCGACGGCCAGGTCGATGCCGCGCTTCAGGTCCATCGGGTTCATGCCGGCGGCCACGGCCTTGTGGCCTTCCTGCACGATCGACTGGGCGAGCACCGTCGCGGTCGTGGTGCCGTCGCCGGCGATGTCGTTGGTCTTCGAGGCCACTTCGCGCACCATCTGGGCGCCCATGTTCTCGAACTTGTCCTCCAGCTCGATCTCCTTGGCGACGGTGACGCCGTCCTTGGTGATGCGCGGGGCGCCGAACGACTTGTCGATGACCACGTTGCGGCCCTTCGGGCCGAGCGTCACCTTCACCGCGTCGGCGAGGATGTTGACGCCGCGCAGCATGCGCTCGCGGGCGTCACGGGAGAATTTCACGTCTTTGGCAGCCATTATTCAGCTCCTGTTGGACGGACCGCTGCTCCGGGCAGCTCCACGTCCTCGATTGGTAAGAAGGGTGCGGCCGATGCTCAGCCGATGATGCCCATGATGTCCGACTCCTTCATGATGAGGAGTTCTTCGCCATTGAGCTTGACCTCGGTGCCCGACCACTTGCCGAACAGCACCTTGTCGCCGGTCTTGACGTCCAGCGGAACCAGCTTGCCCGCCTCGTCGCGAGCGCCCGAGCCGACGGCGACGACTTCGCCTTCCTGCGGCTTCTCCTTGGCGGTATCGGGGATGATGATGCCGCCCTTGGTCTTCTCCTCGGACTCGAGCCGGCGCACCACGACCCGGTCGTGGAGCGGGCGAAACTTCGTCTTTGCCATGTTGTTCAATCCCTGATCGGATGTTTGAGCAATCCTGTCGTCCAGCCCGGGGCCGGACCGCTGTTAGCACTCCCCTTGGGCGAGTGCCAACGTGCCGGTCAGATATGACCTGGCAAAATCCGTGTCAAGGGCGGCGTGATCGCCTGTCGACGGTGAATGGCTAGGGCCGCGCGAAACGGTGGCGGTCGGCTTCCACCTCCGCCCGGCAGGAGCAGCCCTCGATGTGGTCGTTGACGAGGCCCATCGCCTGCATGAAGGCGTAGACGGTCGTCGGGCCGACGAAGGTCCAGCCGCGCTTCTTCAGGTCCCTGGAGATCCGCGCCGAGACCTCGGTCTTGGGGTTGGCCCTGAGCGTGGCGAGGTCGAGCACGGCCGGGCGCTCCCGCGGCTGCGGCTCGTGCGCCCAGAAATAGCGCGCCAGCGAGCCGTGCTCCCCGGCGAGCTCGATCGCCCGGCGCGCATTGTTGATGGTCGAGCGGATCTTGCCGCCGTGGCGGATGATGCCGGCATTGCCGAGCAGCCGCTCGACGTCGGCCTCGCCGTAGCGGGCGACGCGCTCGAAGTCGAAGCCGTCGAAGGCCTCGCGGAAATTGTCGCGCTTGCGCAGGATCGTCAGCCAGGACAGGCCCGACTGGAAGCCCTCCAGGCACAGCTTCTCGAACAGCCGCCGGTCGTCGGCCACGGGCCGGCCCCATTCGTGGTCGTGATAGTGCAGGTAGTCGGGCAGGTTGCCGTGCCAGAAGCAGCGCGGCCGCCCGTCCGGCCCGGCGATCAGCCCCTCCCGCAGCTCCTCCGCCATGCCCCGCTCCTTTTCCGCGATTTTACCGGCGCTTTACCAGATTCCTGAACCGGCCGGTAACCACGCCGGAATCTTTCCTGACAAAACGGCATTCGATTCAATTCGATTCATCTTTCGGTGTGGCTGCGGCCCGAGACTGGACGCATGCGCGAGGCCTCGACGGCCCGCGCCCTCGATGCGTGTTGTTGAAGAGTCCGTCGATGAAACGAATTGTCTTTCTGCTCGCCGCGGCCGCGTCGCTGCCGCTCCTCTGCCTGCCCGCCGCCGCCAACGACCGCTATGCGGAGCCGCCGCCGCTGGTGGTCAGCCCCGACCTCTCCGCGCCGTGGGTGATGCAGCTCCGCCGCGGCCCTGTCGCGGTCGAGACGCGCACCGTGCGCCGCGCCGCGCCCGGCATGGCGATGACGGTGGCGCCCGATCCGGTGGTGCGGGTCGCGCCGCGCCAGCGCGTCGTGGTCTACGGCAGCCGCCCGGCGGCGGAGCAGGTCGCGCCTGCGTCCGCGCGCCAGCGGGTCGTCGCTCCTGCCGTGCGCCAGCAGATCGCGCCGCCGTCGCGTGCGCAGCAGGTCTCGGCGCCGGCAGCGGCGCGCGAGGTCATGCAGATGGACCCCAGGTTCCTGCCTCAGACCGTCGACTATGACGGGCCACAGAAGCCCGGCTCGATCGTCGTCGATACGGCGCAGAAGTTCCTCTACCTCGTCGAGTCCGGCGGCAAGGCGCGGCGCTACGGCGTCGGCGTCGGCAAGGAGGGCTTCATGTGGAAGGGCACCGAGAAGGTCGTCAACAAGCGCCAGTGGCCGGAATGGCGGCCGCCGGCGGAGATGATCGCGCGCGAGAAGAAGAAGGGCCGCGTCCTGCCGGCCGTCATGGACGGCGGCCCGGCCAACCCGCTCGGCGCCCGCGCGCTCTATCTCGGCGACACGCTCTACCGCATCCACGGCACCAACGCGCCATGGACGATCGGCCACAACGTCTCGTCGGGCTGCATCCGCATGCGCAACGAGGACGTCGTCGACCTCTACGAGCGGGTCAAGGTCGGCACGACCGTCCACGTCATCTGACCCGGCATCCGCCTGAAGGGCCCGGCCGAGGGGAGACCGGGGACCCGGGCGGGGGCGGTGCGGCAAGCCGCGCCGCCCCCCTCGCCCCGCCGCCGGCGCGCCTTCGGCGCAGATTGCTTCTTCCCAACCCGCGGTCGCAGGCTATCGTCGTGCGAATCGGGTGATCAGGAGGGAATGCTTGGAACTCGTCATCTCGCTGCTGCTGCCGATCGCGCTGGTGATCATCATGTTCTCGCTCGGGCTCGGCCTCACGCTCGCCGACTTCCAGCGCGTGGTGCTGAGGCCGCGGGCCTTCCTGCTCGGCGCGTTCTCGCAGATCGTCCTGCTGCCGGTCGTCGCCTATGTGCTCGCCATCCTCTTCCGGCTGCCGCCGGAGCTGGCGGTCGGCATGATGATCCTGAGCTTCGCGCCCGGCGGCCCGAGCTCCAACCTGATGAGCAAGCTCGCCGGCGGCGACGTGGCGCTGGCCATCTCGCTGACCGGCGTCACCACGCTCGTCGCCATCTTCACCGTGCCGGTGCTCACCGGGCTTGCGGCCGACCACTTCATGGGGATCGAGGCCTCGTCCGTCGACGTCACCTCGCTCGGCCTGTCGCTGGCGCTGCTGACGCTCGCGCCGGTCGCGGCCGGCCTCGGCCTGCGCTATGCGCGCCCCGCCTTCGCGCTGCGGCTCGAGAAGATCGTCTCGCGCATCGCCGTGCTGTTCTTCGCCGGCGTGGTGATCTGGGCGCTCGCCTCCAACTGGTCGATCTTCACCGACAACCTGCCCACGCTCGGGCCGGCGCTGGTGCTGCTCAACGTGCTGCTGATGGCGCTCGGCCTCGGGCTGGCGCGGCTGTTCTCGCTGTCGCTGCCCGAAGGCAAGGCGATCTCGATCGAATGCGGCATCCAGAACGCCGCGCTCGGCATGACGGTCGGCACGCTGATCGCCGGCGGCGCGTCGGCCCTGCCGGCGGTCAGCCTGCCGTCCGGCGTCTACGGCATCACCATGTATCTGGTCAGCATCCCGATCGTGCTGTGGATGCGGAGCTGGCGGTCAGCCGCGGCCGCCGCCTGACAGCGCGGCAGGCTCCGGGCCGCCCCAGGCCCAGTCGAGCAGTTCGACTGTGTGGACGATCGGCATGCCGGCACGGTCGGCGATCTGCGTCATGCAGCCGATATTGCCGGTTGCCACGATGTCGGCGCCGGTGGCGGCGAGGTTCCTCACCTTGCGGTCGCGCAGCCGCCCGGCGATCTCCGGCTGCATGATGTTGTAGGTGCCGGCCGAGCCGCAGCACAGATGCCCCTCGCGCGGCTCGACGACGCGAAAACCCGCCTTCCTCAGCAGATCCTTCGGCTGGCGCACGATCTTCTGGCCGTGCTGCATCGAGCAGGCGGAGTGGTAGGCGACCGTGCGGCCGCCCGCGGCGTCCGGCGCCGGCAGGTCGATCCCCGCGAGAAACTCGGTCACGTCCTTCGCCAGCGCCGAGACCTGCGCGGCCTTGCCGGCATAGGCCGGATCGAGCCGCAGCATGTGGCCGTAGTCCTTGATCGTGGTGCCGCAGCCCGACGCGGTGACGATGATGGCGTCGAGGCCGCCCCGCGCGATCTCGCGCATCCAGGCGTCGACGTTGCGGCGGGCGGCCGCCAGCGCCTCGCGCTCGCGCCCCATGTGGTGGACCAGCGAGCCGCAGCAGCCCTCGTCTTCCGGCACGACGACCTCGAAGCCCAGCCGGGTCAGCAGCCTGACGGTGGCCTCGTTGATGCCTGGGTCGAGCACCGACTGGGCGCAGCCCGTCAGCAGCGCAACGCGGCCGCGCCGCGCGCCAGACGCTGCGTGCGTGGCCGGCGCGGAGACGGGCGAGGCCGGCGGCACGCGGGCCGGCGCGAGGTCGAGCATCGCTGCGAGCGGCTTCAGCGCCGGTACGGCCCGGAACAGGCCGGCGAAGGGCCGCCCGAGCCCCGCCAGCCGCAGCGCGGCACGGAAGCGGGCCGGATAGGGCAGCACCGCCGCGAGCAGGCCGCGCGTCAGACGGTCCATGAGCGGCCGCCTGTACGTCTCCTCGATATGCGCGCGCGCATGGTCGACCAGGTGCATGTAGTGCACGCCCGACGGGCAGGTCGTCATGCAGGACAGACAGGACAGGCAGCGGTCGATATGGGTGACGATCTCCTCGTCCGCCGGCCGCCCGCCCTCCAGCATGTCCTTGATCAGGTAGATGCGGCCGCGCGGGCTGTCGAGCTCGTTGCCGAGCGTCACATAGGTCGGGCAGGTCGCCGTGCAGAACCCGCAATGCACGCAGGCGCGCAGGATCCTGTCCGCCTCCGCGACGTTGGGGTCGGCAAGCTGTGCGAGCGTGAAGGAAGTCTGCATTACGTGCCCTCGCCAGGAAGCGATCTTTCCATCACGATCACTTCTCCCCTACGCAACTTCGTCAGCTCGCTTGCGATGACCGGGACGAAGGGCAGCAGGTCGTCGAAACGCTGCGCCGGAAGCACGAGCAATCCAACCGACCGACCGGACATCCGTTGCTGGTTCCTGATGTTCCGGTCGCAGGTGAGCATGCAGTCGAAGCCGGCCTCCTCGACGGCGGAAAGCAGCTTGCCATTGCTCAAACCCTTCCATTCGGGTGGAAAGGGCGAAACCTTGAGCCCAAGGGAACGCAACGTGCCGGCAAGGCGCCTCGGTACCCCTTCATCGACGACCGCTCTCAAGCCGCCTGCTTCCCGAAGAAGCCCTTCAAATCTTCCGACGCCAGCCTCAGCGCGGCCTTGGCCAGCCGCCGCTCCACGGTCGGAAAATCGTCCAGGAACTCCTCGAGGGAGGAACCTTTGGCCAGATACTCGAAAAGCGCATCGACCGGGACCCTCGTTCCCTTGAACACCACCGCCCCCGAGACGATTTCGGGATCGGAGCTCAGAATGTCTGCAATATCCATGGTGGTCACTCCGGCTGTCGACCTACCTCAAATCCACCAGCTCTCGGGGTTCTTGATTGGCTCGCCGCGGCTGACCGCCTGCAGGCCGATGACGCAGCGGACGATGACCCAGACGGCGACCGCCAGCGCCAAGAGGAAGCCGATCGCCACCAGCATCAGCAGCAGCGAGACGAAGCCGCCGAGCAGCGCGATCCAGAAGGTGCGGATCGCCCATGTGTAATGCGTCTCGATCCAGCCGCCGGCCTTGCCGCGGTTGACGTAGGCCATCACCAGCCCGATCAGCACCGTGATGCCGATGACGAAGCCGGCGAGATAGAGGACGTAGATCACCTGCATGTTCGCCGGTCCCGGCTCCAGCCAGCGATCGGTCTGGCGCGGTGCGGGCGGCGTGGGCTGCTGGTCGGTCATGGCGCTTCTCCTCGTTGCTCTGCCTCACACTAGCCGATCATGCAGCCGCGATCATCCTGCCCGGATTGAGGATGGCGAGCGGATCGAACTGCTCCTTGAGCCGCGCCGAAAGGGCCGCGAGCGGTGCCGCCTGCGGCTCGAACACGGCGACTGCGGCGCGGACCGCGGGGGCTGCGCGCACCAGCGTGGCGTGGCCTCCCCCGCAGCGCGCGACCAGCGCCCGCAGCAGCTCGGCCTGCGGCTCGCCGTCCTCCATGCGGATCCAGACGAGCCCGCCCTGCCAGTCGTAGAAGACGGTCGCCGGCACCTGCATGCGCAGCGCCAGCGCCAGCCCGTGCGCTTGCGTCGGCGCCACCGAGACGCGCCAGACCGGCCTGTCGGTGCCATCGGCGAAGGGCATGCAATCGCGGATCTCGCGCCATAGTCCACGCGACTGCTCCGCGCCGATTTCGTCGGCCGCCACACCCGGGAACAGTTCGCGCAACAGCTTGACGCGATAGGCGACCGACGGGCCGAAGCCCTCGACCCGCAGCAACGTGGCCGGCGCGCCGCCCAGCCCGCCGCCGAGCATGCCGCCCGAAACGCCTTCCGGCAGATGTGCCGCGCCCGACACCTCGCCGCTGGAGCCGAGGGCTGCGGCCATCGCCACCGCCGCCTGCTCGTCGAGCAGGCCGCGCAGCGCCACCGTCACCTCGGTCTCCGCCGCCGGCAGCACCTTGACGACGATGTCGGTCAGCACGGCGAGCGTGCCCCACGAGCCGGCAAGTCCCTTCGACAGGTCGTAGCCGGTGACGTTCTTGACCACGCGGCCGCCCGCCTTGAACGCCTCGCCGCGCCCGGAGACCGCGTCGATGCCGAGCACATGGTCGCGCGCGGCCCCCGCCTTCAGCCGCCGCGGGCCGGACAGGTTGGCGGCAATCGCCCCGCCCAGCGTGCCGCGCCCGGCCGGGCCGCCGAGCAGCGGGCCGTAGTCCATCGGCTCGAAGGCGAGCTGCTGGTTGCGGGCCGCCAGCAGCGCCTCGATCTGCGCGAGCGGCGTGCCGGCCTTCGCGGCGAGCACAAGCTCCTCCGGCTCGTAGAGCGTGACGCCCGCCAGCCGCGACAGGTCGAGCGTGTGGGCCGCCTGCACCGGCCGGCCGATGCCGCGCTTCGAGCCGTGGCCCAGCACTTCCAGCGGGCTTTCCTCGCCCGCGGCCCAGGCGACGACCTCGCGGACTTCGCCGGCGGTTGAGGGGGTGAAGGTGGTCATGCGAGATCGCCCAGGAACTGGGTTCCTCGCCCCCGCGCAGCGGGGGAGAGGTGGCGAGCGCAGCGAGCCGGTGAGAGGGAGCGCCGTGGCCGGTTCACCGGACTTTCCCCGTTTCGCGTCGTGCCTTCACAAACCTTAGTTCGCTCGTGGTCACCGTTTCCAGCCGCCCCTCGACCGCCGCCAGGATTGTCTCGCCGACACCCCTCAGGTCCCGCGACACGTCCGCGCTCCACATACGCAGCACCGAGAAGCCCCGCTCACACATGAAATCGTCGCGTCGGCGATCATAGTCGCTCTCCGCGTGCTGGCTGCCATCAAGTTCCACGACGAGGCGCCGTTCGCGACAGCAGAAATCGGCAAAGTAGGGACCGATCGGAACCTGGCGGGCGAATTTATGCCCACCCAGCTTGCGGCCCTTCAACTCATTCCACAGGACGGCTTCCGCCATATTGTCGCCGCGGCGAAGCGAGCGCGCACGCGCTATGCTTTGCGGCGAACGGCGACCCGGCGCATCCGCCCCCCTCACCGTCTCGGGCTCCGCCCGAGCCACCTCTCCCCCGCTACGCGGGGGCGAGGAACCTTGATCCTGCGAGCGCACACCCATCCCTTAGAACCTCGGAATGTCCGGGAACGCCAGTTCGCTGCGGTGGACGTGCATGCGGCCGAGCTCGGCGCAGCGGCGGAGTTGCGGGAAGACCTTTCCGGGGTTGAGCAGGTGGTTCGGGTCGAAGGCGCATTTGACGCGCATCTGCTGATCGAGGTCGGCCTGGCCGAACATCTCCGGCATCAGGTCGCGCTTCTCCACCCCCACCCCGTGCTCGCCGGTCAGCACGCCGCCCACCCTGACGCACAGCCGCAATATGTCGGCGCCGAAGGCCTCGGCGTTCTCCAGCTCGCCCGGCTTGTTGGCGTCGTAGAGGATCAGCGGGTGCAGGTTGCCGTCGCCGGCGTGGAAGACGTTGGCGACCCGCAGGCCGTAGCTCTCCGACAGCTCGCGCATGCCGGCCAGCACCCGCGGCAGCTCCTTGCGCGGGATCGTGCCGTCCATGCAGTAATAGTCGGGCGAGATGCGGCCCACCGCCGGGAACGCCGCCTTGCGCCCCGCCCAGAAGGCCAGCCGTTCCTCCTCGCTCGCCGAGATGCGGCAGGTGGTCGAGCCGTTCTTCAAGGCGATCGCCTCGACCTGCCCGATCAGATGGTCGACTTCCACCGAGGGACCGTCGAGCTCGACGATCAGCAGCGCCTCGACGTCGAGCGGGTAGCCGACCTGGACGAAATCCTCGGCCGCGCGGATCGCCGGGGCGTCCATCATCTCCATGCCGCCGGGGATGATGCCGGCGCCGATGATGTCGGCGACGCACTGGCCGCCCTGCTCGCTGCTCGGGAAGCCGATCAGCAGCGCGCGCGCCGTCTCCGGCTTCCTCAGGATGCGCACCGTCACCTCGGTGACGACCCCGAGCAGGCCCTCCGAGCCGGTCATCAGCGCCAGCAGGTCGTAGCCCTCGGCGTCGAGGTGCCGGCCGCCCAGCCGCACCACCTCGCCGCTCATCAGCACCATCTCGATGCCGAGGATGTTATTGGTCGTCAGCCCGTATTTCAGGCAGTGCACGCCGCCGGAATTCTCCGCCACGTTGCCGCCGATCGAGCAGGCGATCTGCGAGGACGGGTCCGGCGCATAATAGTATCCGTCCTCCTCGACAGCCCGGGTGATGCCGAGATTGGTGACGCCCGGCTGGGCGACGACGGCGCGGTTCGGCAGGTCGATCTCGAGGATGCGGTTGAAGCGGCTCATGACGAGCAGCACGGCGTCCTGAAGCGGCAGCGCGCCGCCCGACAGCGAGGTGCCTGAGCCGCGCGGCACGACGCGGATGTTGCGGTCGTTGCAGTATTTCAGGATGCGGGAAACCTGCGCCACCGTCTCGGGCAGGACGACGACGAGCGGGAGCTGGCGATAGGCGGTCAACCCGTCGGTCTCGAAGGCGCGCATGCCGGTGACGTGGTCGACCACGCCCTCGCCCGGCACGATGATCTTCATGTCGGAGACGATCTCGGCCCGGCGGGCCAGCGTGCCAGCGTCCGGCGCGGGCATGGCAAGTGAGGACATCGCGACGCCTCGCATCCAATGGTAATTTCTTTTTACCTTTTATCGCCCGGCTTCGCGAATGGCAAATCGGTTGGCCGGCCGGCCAGCGCCTGCGTCATTCCGCGCCAGGCGCCCCGCGATCGCGTGGCCGAGCGCCTTGGCCGGTTCCTCGACGAGGCGGTGGGCGAGCACGGCCAGGCCGATGCTCAATCCCACGTAGGCCGGCAGCAGCCACGGCAGGGCGACGTGGCCCCAGGCGACGTGGACGAGCGCGAACAACACGGTGCCGTGGACGAGATAGAGGCTGTAGGAGATGCGCCCGAGGAAGGCCGGCAGCGGCGACAGCAGGGCGCGGCGCCAGCCGTCGTGGCAGATGGCGGACATGAGCAGCCAGGCGAGGCCGGGCACCACCAGCCAGTCATGCGGCGCGCCGATCGAGCGCTCCGGCGGCGCGAGGTCATAGGCGACCAGCAGCAGCGCCGCGCATGTCGCGATCCGGCGCGGTCGCGGGCCGAGCCGGTCGTGGAAGGCGCGCACCGCGTCGAGGTTGCGCGCCAGCAGCGCGCCGACGACGAACAGCGCGGCGAAATGGATCGTGGGCAGCCAGTCGCCCTGCGACGGGCTCGACGCCGGCCAGGCGGCGAGCATGGAGGCGAGGAAGGCCGCCGGGAGGACGACCGCCGGCGGGAACCTGAGCACCGCCCACGCGATCGGCGGAAAGACGATCGAGATCCGCATCTCGTAGACGAGCGACCAGAAGGCGGTGTTGAAGACGACGTTCGGATAGCGGCCGACGAAGGCGACGTGGTCGACGACAGCGTCGGCCGTCGGCATGGCGCTCCAGGTCTGGTTGAACCACGGCCCGAGCGCCGGGATCGGGCTGTGGAACGCCGCCGCGCCGGCCACCGCGAGGGCGAGCGCCGCGAGATAGGGAAGCCAGATGCGGCAGATGCGGCGGGCGAGGAAGGCCGGATAGGCCGGCGGCGCGGACATGTAAGGCAGCGTCAGCACGAAGCCGCTGATGAGGAAGAACAGCAGGACCGCGTGGTGCCCCGACCACATGAAGCGCAGCGGCACCGCGTCGAGAGCGATCTGGACGGCGGGACTCGCCGTGCCGCGCCACAGGACGACGAAATGGTTGAACACCACGGCGAGGGCGGCGAGGCCGCGCAGCGCATCGAGCTCCGGGAAGCGCCGGGGCTGCGCGGCCGTGCGCGCCTCGCCCGCGGGGCCTATGGAAGCAGGCGTCTGCATCTCGCGGCCGGTCTAGGCCGAAACCCCTAAGATTCGGTAGTGGCCGCACGCCGGGCGGCTCCGCCCCAGCGGTATCGCGGCGCACAAGCCCCCACTGGACAACTGAATTGACCAGACAGGACGCCGGCCTTATGGAATAGGGCGACGCTTGGGACGTGCTCCTTGACCGAGATCTTCACCCGCATCGAGCATTCGCGCACCGCCGACGAGGTGTTGCAGCAGATCGAGCGGCTCATCCTCGAAGGCGTGCTCGGCGCCGGCGACCGGCTGCCGGGCGAGAGGGACCTGTCGGCGCGCTTCGACGTGTCGCGGCCGATCCTGCGCGACGCGCTGAAGGCGCTGGAGGCGCGCGGCCTGATCGAATCGCGCCATGGCGGCGGCACCTTCGTGGCCGACATCGTCGGCGAGGTGTTCGCGCCGCCGATGGCGCAGCTCATCCGCAGCCACCGAAAGGCGGCGTCCGACTATCTCGAATACCGCCGCGAGATCGAGTCTGTGGCGGCCGAGCTCGCGGCGCGGCGCGCCACCGAGGCCGACCGCGCTCTGCTCACCGGCATCGTCGAGCGTATGAAGGCGGCGCACGCGGCGGCCGATTTCGAGGCCGAGGCCGAGGCCGATGTCGATCTCCACAACGCGGTCGGCGAGTGCGCGCACAACATCGTGCTGCTGCACACGCTGCGCTCCTGCTACCGCCTGCTGGCCGACGACGTGTTCTACAACCGGTCGCTGATCTACGTGCTGCCCGGCGCGCGCGACCGGCTGCTGGAGCAGCATTGCGCGATCCGCGACGCGATCTGCGCGGCGGACCCGGAAGCCGCGCGCAAGGCCGCCCGCGCGCACATCGACTTCGTCGAGCAGGCGGCCGCCGAGGCCGAGCGGGCGAGCGAATGGCAGCGCGTCTCGCGGCTGCGGCTGCAGCAGCGGGGCGGCGGCTGAGCCGCACGATTTTCCCGTTCCCGACTTCTCCCCACGTGGATACCGCAGATGACCCAGCCGCTGGAAATCGCCGACCTGAAGAACCTCGCCAGACGGCGGGTCCCGAAGATGTTCTTCGACTACGCCGATTCCGGCTCGTGGACCGAGAGCACCTACCGGGCCAACGAGGAGGATTTCCGCAAGATCAGGCTGCGCCAGCGCGTGCTGGTCGACATGACGAACCGCACGCTCGAATCGACGATGATCGGCGAGAAGGTCGCGATGCCGGTCGCGCTGGCCCCGACCGGGCTGACCGGCATGCAGCACGCGGACGGCGAGATCCTGGCGGCACGCGCCGCGGAAAAATTCGGCGTCCCGTTCACGCTGTCGACCATGAGCATATGCTCGATCGAGGACGTGGCGGCCGCCACCGGCAAGCCGTTCTGGTTCCAGCTCTACGTGATGCGCGACAAGGACTTCGTGCTCAACCTCATCAACCGCGCCAAGGCGGCCGGCTGCTCGGCGCTCGTGCTGACGCTCGACCTGCAGATCCTCGGCCAGCGGCACAAGGACCTGCGCAACGGCCTCTCGGCGCCGCCGCGCTTCACGCCGAAGCATATCTGGCAGATGGCCACCCGGCCGGCATGGTGCATGGGAATGCTCCGGACCCGGCGGCGGACGTTCGGCAACATCGTCGGCCATGCCAAGAGCGTGACCGACCTGTCGTCGCTCTCCTCCTGGACCGCCGAGCAGTTCGACCCGCAACTGTCGTGGTCCGACGTCGAGTGGATCAAGCGCCAGTGGGGCGGCAAGCTCATCCTCAAGGGCATACTGGACCGGGAAGACGCGGAGATGGCCGCGGCGACCGGCGCCGACGCCATCATCGTGTCCAACCATGGCGGCCGCCAGCTCGACGGCGCCAGTTCCTCCATCTCCAGGCTGGAGGAGATCGCGGATGCGGTCGGAGACCGGGTCGAGATCCATTTCGACGGCGGCATCCGGTCCGGCCAGGACGTGCTCAAGGCGTTGTGCCTCGGCGCGAAGGGGACCTTCATCGGCCGGCCGTTCCTCTACGGGCTCGGCGCGCGCGGCGAGAAAGGCGTGACGCAGGCCCTCGAAATCATCCGGAAGGAAATGGACATCACGATGGCCTTGTGCGGCAAGCGCGACATCACGCATGCTGGCAAGGACTGGCTGGCCAGATAGCCTGCCCCGCAGACCCGAGAGCAAACGCCAAGCAGGATGGCCAGGCATGGAACCCACCCCTAGCAGCCGGACCGGGCGCCCGAATGTCGGGCTGTTCGTGACCTGCCTGGTCGACCTGTTCCGGCCGAGCGTCGGCTTCGCCGCCGTCAAACTGATGGAGGATGCCGGCTGCGCGGTCGACGCGCCGATGACGCAGACCTGCTGTGGCCAGCCCGCCTACAATTCGGGCGACCGGGCCGACACGCGTGCCATCGCCGAGGCCACGATCGCGGCCTTCGAGGGCTTCGACTACGTGGTGGCGCCGTCTGGCTCCTGCGCCGGCATGCTGAAGAAGCACTATCCGGCGCTGTTCCGCGGCGACGCCGCGTGGGAGGAGCGTGCCCGCGCCTTCTCCGACAAGGTGCACGAGCTGACCAGCTTCCTGGTCGACGTGCTCGGCGTGCGCAACGTTGCCGCCGCCGTTCCCGGCACCGCGACCTACCACGATTCCTGCTCGGGCCTGCGCGAGCTCGGCGTGCAGCGCCAGCCGCGCGCGCTGCTCGCCTCGGTCGACGGGCTGAAGCTCACCGAGATGGCGGAGGCCGACGTGTGCTGCGGCTTCGGCGGCACGTTCTGCGTGAAGTATTCCGAGATCTCCAACGCGATCGTCGAGAAGAAGACGGCCAACATCGAGGCGGCCGGCGCCGACATGCTGCTGGCCGGCGACCTCGGCTGCCTGATGAACGTGGCCGGCAAGCTCAGGCGCCAGGGCTCGGCGACGGAGGTCCGCCACGTCGCCGAGGTGCTCGCCGGCATGACCGACACCCCGCCGATCGGAGGGAGGTGAAGGAGATGGAAACCCGTTCGCGGCCAGGCGTTCTACGTTGCCCCCCTCTGTCCTGCCGGACATCTCCCCCACAAGGGGGGAGATCAGACTTCCGCATTGATTTCGCCAATCGTCGAAGGCTGGCGAAACAGTCGACGAAAGCCAATCTCCCCCCTTGTGGGGGAGATGTCCGGCAGGACAGAGGGGGGCGCGAAGGAACGCCAGCATCAAAGATTGCTGCTCAGGCAGTTCGCCCATGCTGATCACCTCCCCCGCCTTCAAGCAGAACGCCCACGAGGCGCTGGCCGACGCGCAGCTCCAGAAGGCGATGGGGCATGTGCGCTCCGGCTTCATCGACAAGCGCAGCCATGCGGTCGAGGCCCTGCCCGAGTTCGACGCGCTGCGCGACAGCGCGCGCGCCATCAAGGACCACACGCTCGCCAATCTCGACCTCTACCTGACCGCCTACGAGGAGAAGGTGCTGGCCGCCGGCGGCAAGGTCCACTGGGCCGAGACCGCGGCCGAGGCGCGCGGCATCGTGCTCGACATCTGCCGCATGCACGACGCCAAGACGGTGGCCAAGGGCAAGTCGATGATCACCGAGGAGATCGAGCTCAACGATTTTCTCGAGGCCTCGGGCATTCGCCCGGTCGAGACCGACCTCGGCGAATACATCATCCAGCTCCGCGGCGAGCATCCGAGCCACATCATCGCCCCGGCCGTGCACCTGAACAAGGAGCAGGTCGAGGCCGACTTCCGCCGCGTCCACACCGACCTGCCGCCGGAGCGCGACCTGTCCGACCCCGCCTCGCTGCTCGGCGAGGCGCGCCGCGTGCTCAGGCAGAAATATTTCGAGGCCGACATCGGCATCACCGGCGCCAACTTCCTCGTCGCCGAGACCGGCTCCTCGATCATCGTCACCAACGAGGGCAATGGCGACCTCAGCCAGATCCTGCCGCGCGTCCACGTCGTCATCGCCTCGATCGAGAAGGTGGTGCCGACCTTGGAGGACGCCGCGCAGATCCTGCGCGTGCTGGCGCGTTCGGCGACCGGCCAGGAGATGAGCGTCTACACCACCGTGTCGACCGGCCCGCGCCGGCCGAACGATCCCGACGGGCCGGACGAATACCACGTCATCCTGCTCGACAACGGCCGCTCGTCGATGCTCGGCACCGAGTTCCAGGAGATGCTGCGCTGCATCCGCTGCGGCGCCTGCATGAACCACTGTCCCGTCTACCACGCGGTCGGCGGCCACGCCTATGGCTGGGTCTATCCCGGCCCGATGGGCGCGGTGCTGACGCCGTCGCTGATCGGCGTCGACAAGGCCGGCCACCTGCCCAACGCCTCGACCTTCTGCGGCCGCTGCGAGAGCGTGTGCCCGATGAAGATCCCGCTGCCGAAGATGATGCGCCACTGGCGCGAGCGCGAATGGGAGCGCGGGCTGAACCCGACGGCTGCGCGCACCGGCCTGAAATTCTGGGCGTGGTTTGCGCGGCGGCCGGCGCTCTACCACCTCGCCACCTGGCTCGCCTTCCCGCTGCTGGCGGTCGCCGGCGGCCGCAAGCGGCGCTTCGGCTTCCTGCCGCTGGCGGGCGGCTGGGTGCGCCATCGCGACATGCCGGCGCCGCAGGGCCGCACCTTCATGCAGCAATGGCGCGACCGCGACGCGCTCAAGCAGGGAAGCCCGCTGTGAGCGCGCGCGAGGCAATCCTCGGCAAGGTGCGCAAGGCGCTCGACGCCTCGGGCAATGCCGGCCGGCTGGACAATGTGTGGGACCGGCTGATGGAGGCGCCGGCCGGCATCATCCCCACGCGGGCACAACTCGATCCGGAGGCCCGCGTCGAGCTGTTCTGCAGGATGGCGACGCAGGCGGCGGCGACGGTCGCGCGCGTGGCGGGCGAGGAGGTCGTGCCGGCCGCCGTCACCGCCTATCTGCGCGCGCGCAACCTGCCGGCCAAGGTGCGCATGGGCGGCGACCGGCGGCTGAAGGCGATGCCGTGGGTGAACGAGCGGACGCTGCAGGTGCGCCACGGCCCGTCCGACGGCGACGACGAGGCGAGCGTCAGCCACGCGGCGGCGGCAATCGCCGAGACCGGCACGCTGGCGCTGTTTTCCGGCAAGGACAACCCGACCACGCTCAACTTCCTGCCCGACCACCACATCGTCGTGGTCGACGCGGCCGACATAGGCGGCGACCTGGAATCGGTCATGCGGCTGGCGCGTGCGCGCTACGGCAAGGGCGAGATGCCGCGCACGCTCAACTTCATCACCGGCCCGTCGCGCTCCGGCGACATCGAGCAGAAGCTGCTGCTCGGCGCCCATGGCCCGCGCGCGCTGCACATCATCGTGGTCGACGGCTGACACCCGACATGGCCGGCATCCACTTCCTCGACGCGAAGGGGCCGGACGGCATCCGGGTCTACGCGGTCGGCGACGTGCACGGCCGCCGCGACCTGATCGAGGCCATGCACGACCGGATCGGCGAGGAGATCGCGCGCGACGGCGTCGCCGACTGGCGCATCGTCCATCTCGGCGACTATGTCGACCGCGGCCCCGACACGGCCGGCGTGCTCGACTTCCTGACGAGCCGTATCGCCGGCGAGCCGCGCATCGTGGCGCTCGCCGGCAACCACGACGTCGCCCTCGTCGACTTTCTCGCGCATGGCGACCGCACGCAGATGTTCCGCCGCTTCGGCGGCAACGACACGGCGCGCTCCTACGGCACCCATGTCGACTTCGCCACGGCGGCGACCGCCGAGGCCGGCAGGCAGGCGCTGGCCCGCGCCATGCCGCAGGCGCATCTCGACTTCCTGTCGGGCCTGCCGCGCGCGGTCGCCTTCGGCGACTTCTTCTTCTGCCATGCCGGCATCCGGCCGGGCGTGCCGCTCGAGCGGCAGGACCCGGAGGACCTGATCTGGATCCGCGAGCCGTTCCTCGGCCATCCCGGCCTGCACCCGAAGGTGATCGTGCACGGCCATACGCCGCACGACGAGGCCGAGCTCATGCCCAACCGCGTCGACCTCGACACGCTCGCCTATGCGAGCGGGCGGCTCACCGCGCTGGCGGTCGACGGCAGGACGAAGAGGCTGCTGGAGGTGTCGGGATAGGGATCAGTGCGCGATCGCGCTGATGCCGTAGCCGTCGGCGACGGCGTGGTCGGCCACGGCCTGCGTGGAATAGAAGCCGATGCCGCCCATGGCGACGGCGGACAGCATCAGGAAAGACAGAATGGCGGCTTTCATCGGATTCATCCCCGGTACTCTTTCCCGACTCTAACGCTTCGTGGTTACCAATCGGTTCCGCTCTCGGCAGGCCGACGGCGCGGGCTTCTACGCCCAACAACGCGAGCGCGCCAGAGACGTTGCGGGCAAACCGCACAGGAATTTCCGGTTGTGGCCGGATTGCCACGCCGTGGGCCTGACGCTTTCCCAACAGGAGAGAGCTTGCCCCTCATCCCCCTGCCGGGGACCTTCTCTCATACGCATTGGGAAGGAAGCCGGCCGCAACGCCGACGACCCCTCTCCCCGTCCTTCACGGGGAGAGGGTAAGGGTGAGGGGCAGCGCTCCCCTCGAACGGCGAACTCCCTACAGCAGCGCGGCCCAGGCGCTCGCGATGGCGCGGCCGGCGGCGTCGGCGGCGGGGCCGTGGCGGGCGGCTTCCGCCTCGTGCCGTCCCGCCCAGTCCGGCTGGCGCTGCGCCAGCCATTCGGCGAAGGCGCCGTTCCATTCGCGCACGAGCCGGCGGTCGGCCTCGAAGTGGAACTGCGTGCCGTAGCCGGCGCGGCCGACGCGAAACGCCTGGTTGTGAGCGGCGAGATTGCCGGCCAGCCGCACCGCTCCGCGCGGCAGGGTGAAGGTGTCGTCGTGCCACTGGAAAATCGGAAAGCTCTCCGGCAGGGCCGACAGAAGCGGGTCCGCCGCGCCCTCCTCCGTCAGCGTCACAGACTGCCAGCCGAACTCGCTCGCCCCGCCCACGAGGTTGTCGGCGCCATAGGCGCGCGCCAGCAACTGGCTGCCGAGGCAGACGCCGAGCGTGGCGCGGCCGGAATCGACGAAGCCGCGCATCGTGGCGAGCAAGTGCGGAAACCAGGGCGAGCCCGCGTCGTCCAGCGCGTTCTGGCCGCCGCCCAGTACGACGAGCCCGTCATAGCCGTCGGTCGCGGCCGGCAGCGCCTCGCCGAGATGGGCCCGCACCGTGTCGACGCCCACGCCGCGCTCGTCGAGCACCGCCGCGATCTGGCCGAGCCCGGTGTTCTCGAAGTTCTCGACGACGAGCACGCGCATCAGAAAGCCCGCCTGCGCGAGGGCCAGACGGACGTCCTGGACGGCAAGCGGGTTTTCGGAATGGCAGCGCGCATGCGGTAGCGATAGCATGACGCCGTTGCCATTCAAGGTGTTCCCATGCCGCTGCAGAACCGCGTCGACCCGTTCGGCCAGATCGTCGCCAGCCCCGCGCGCGGGCTGTTCACGGGCAACCGCGGCGTCATCCACGATCCCGACACGAAAACGCTCATGCGCCGGCGCTGGTCGACGCCGCACTGGCTCGTCTGCGCACTGGACTTCAACGACCGGCCGCCGCGCGACGTGATGGGCCGCAATGCGCGCCGGCCGGGCGGCCCGCTGCGGACCGGCTGGACCGAGCTGTTCTTCCTCGACGAGGTGACGGCGCTGGCCGCCGGCCACCGCCCCTGCTTCTATTGCCGGCGCGAGGCCGCGAAGCGCTTCGCATCCGCCTTCGCCGACGCGTTCGGCACCGCGATGCCGAAGGTCGCCGAGATCGACGGCCGGCTGCATGCCGAGCGGCTCGCGGCGGGTACCGCGCCCCGGCCGCTGACGGAAACCGAGGTGCGCGCGCTCCCCGACGGCGCGATGGTCGCGCTGGGCGAAAGACCCTTCGCGGTCAGGCGCGGCGCGCTGCTGCCATGGAGCTTCGGCGGCTACGGCGCGCCGCCGCCCGCCTGCCGCAGCCTGCCCGACGGCATCGCGCTCGTCACCCCGCCGACGACGGTCGCCGTGCTGCGCGCCGGCTATCGGCCCGTCTGGCACGACAGTGCCCCGTCAGTCGGATAGCATCGCGATCCTGCGCTTGAAATCGGCATAAAGGGCCGCAAGATCCGGATAATCGTAGATTTCAAGGCGTTCGTCGCGCCCCCGCCCCTGAATCTCCGCCCCGTCGCAATAGAGCCACAGCTCGTAGCCGCGGAACGAAATCCGGACCATCGTCTCCGACGCATCGCGGCTGGGGATATCAGCGACCTCGCTCGGCAGAAGAGGCCTCTCCAGCAGCATCTCGACGTGCCGGATCGCGTCGAACTGTTCGGCCGTGCGGTGCATGCTTCCCCTCCGCCACTTGACGATACGACCGCAGGCGATACCAAGTCGCGCCATGCGCGCCAACTATCGTATGCAACGCCTGTTCGTGGATGACGACCTCTCGGCCGGCGGCACGGTCGAGGCCGGCCGCGAGCAGAGCCACTATCTCGCCCATGTGCTGCGCATGCGCGAAGACGCGGAGCTGCTGGTCTTCAACGGCCGCGACGGCGAGTGGCTGGCGCGCCTCGCCTCGGTGGGCAAGAAGGCGGTCCGGCTCTCGATCGCCGAACGGACCCGGCCGCAGCCGCCCGCGTCCGACCTCGTCTACGCCTTCGCGCCGATCAAGGCCGGCCGGCTCGACTATCTCGTCCAGAAGGCCGTCGAGATGGGCGCCGGCGTCATCGCGCCGGTCATCACCCAGCACACGCAGATGGCCAAGATCGGCGCCGAGCGGCTGCGGGCCAACGCGGTCGAGGCGGCCGAGCAGTGCGGCATCCTGGCGATCCCGCATGTCGTGGAGCCGGTGCGCTTCGAGGCCTTCCTCGCCGGCTGGGACCCGGAACGCCGGCTGATCTTCTGCGACGAGGGCGCCGAGACCGACAATCCCGTGCCGGCGCTGCAGGCGATCCGCGAGCGCAGGCTAGGGCTGCTGGTCGGCCCGGAAGGCGGTTTTTCCGAGGAAGAGCGGCGGCAGTTGCGCGCCCTGCCCTTCGTCACCGCGATCCCGCTCGGGCCGCGCATCCTGCGCGCCGACACGGCGGCCGTGGCCGCGCTCGCGGTCATCCAGGCGACCATCGGCGACTGGCGCTGACGCCTCTCGCGAGGGTTGCCACGGCCGGCCCGGCGTGCCAGAAGCGCGCCCTCGCCCGGGCGGGCCGGACGCGCCGCCCGCCGCCCCGCACCCATCCGTTCCGAAGGACGCTCGCCATGTCTCGCGCGCTCGGGCTCGATTTCGGCACGACCAACACCGTGCTCGCGACCGCCGACGGCGACGGCTCGACGCGCTCGCTCGCGTTCACCTCCGGCGCCGGCACGACCGACACGATGCGCACGGCGCTCGGCTTCACCAAGGAGCTCGGCGGCGACGGCCTCGCCCGGCTGCGGGTCGAGGCCGGGCAGGCGGCGATCCGCCTGTTCATCGACAATCCGGGCGGCTGCCGCTTCCTCCAGTCGATCAAGACCTTCGCGGCGAGCGCGGCCTTCCAGGCGACGACCGTGCATGCCCGCCGCCACAGCTTCGAGGACCTGATGGAGGCCTTCCTGCGGCGGCTGGTCGACTATGCCGGCGAGGGCTGGCCGGCCGATGTCGAGCGCCTCGTGGTCGGCCGCCCGGTGCGCTTCGCCGGCGCCAATGCCGACGACGCGCTCGCCGTCGAGCGCTACAGCGCGGCCCTCGCCCGCTTCGGCTTCCCCGAGATCGCCTACGTCTACGAGCCGGTCGCTGCCGCCTACTGGTTCGCGCGGGGCCTGGCCGGCGACGCCACCATCCTGGTCGCCGATTTCGGCGGCGGCACGACCGACTATTCGCTCATCCGCTTCGAGCGGCAGGCGGGGCGGCTTTCCGCCACGCCGATCGGCCATGGCGGCGTCGGCATCGCCGGCGACCAGTTCGACTACCGCATGATCGACAATCTGGTGGCGCCGGAGATCGGCAAGGGCAGCCGCATCCGCTCCTTCGGCAAGCTGCTCGACCTGCCGGCCAGCTATTTCGCCAATTTCGGCCGCTGGAACCAGCTCTCCATCTTCAAGACGACGCGCGAGTTCGAGGAGCTGAAGTCGCTGGTGCGGGTGTCGACCGAGCCGGACCGGCTGCAGCTTTTCGTCGACCTCGTCGACTACGACGAGGGCTACCCGCTCTATCAGGCGATCTCGGCCACCAAGATGGCGCTGTCGGGGGCCGACGAGGCCGAGTTCGTGTTCCCGCCGCTCGGCCGCGCGGGACGCAAGTCCGTGCGGCGGGCCGATTTCGAGCGCTGGATCGCCGACGACCTCGCCCGCATGGAGCAGGCGCTCGACGAGGTGCTGGCGCGGACACATACCCCGGCGCAGGCGATCGACAAGGTGTTCCTCACCGGCGGCACCTCCTTCGTGCCGGCCGTGCGCGGCCTGTTCGAGCGCCGCTTCGGCGGCGAACGCATCGAGGGCGGCGGCGAGCTGCTGTCGATCGCGCACGGGCTGGCGCTGATCGGCGAGAGCGGCGAGGCCGGCCGCTGGGCGGTCTAGCCGCCCCATCGCGTCCCGTGCGACCCATTCGCCCGGGCGAAGATCCTGTCAGCATTTTTGACTTGAACGGCGTTTGCGAAATCGTACATCTGGCGCGCACCGCTCCGGCCGGAAGGATTTTCCACATATGGCGCGCGACACAACCGACTCCCGTCCGATCGAGACGCGCGACCAGCTCGTCGAATACCTCGCCGAGGGCTGCAAGCCGCGCGACAAGTGGCGCATCGGCACCGAGCACGAGAAATTCCCCTTCTACGAGGCCGACAACAGCCCCGTGCCCTATGGCGGCAAACGCGGCATCCGCGCCCTTCTCGAAGGCATGCAGGGCATGCTCGGCTGGGACCCGATCATGGATGCCGGCAACATCATCGGGCTGGTCGAGCCGACCGGCCAGGGGGCCATCAGCCTGGAGCCCGGCGGCCAGTTCGAGCTCAGCGGCGCGCCGCTGGAGACGATCCACCAGACCTGCCGCGAGGGCAACGCGCATCTGGCGCAGCTTCGCGAGATCGCCGGGCCGCTCGGCATCCGCTTCCTCGGCATGGGCGGCAGCCCGAAATGGCGGCTTTCCGAGACGCCGCGCATGCCCAAGTCGCGCTACGAGATCATGACGGCCTACATGCCGAAGGTCGGCCGCCACGGGCTCGATATGATGTACCGGACCTGCACGATCCAGGTGAACCTCGACTTCGAGAGCGAAGCCGACATGCGCCGCAAGATGCAGGTCTCGCTCAAGCTGCAGCCGCTGTCGACCGCGCTGTTCGCCAGCTCGCCCTTCACCGAGGGGCGGCCGAACGGCCTGCAGAGCTGGCGCGGCGAGATCTGGCGCGACACCGACAACCAGCGCGCCGGGCTGCTGCCCTTCTGCTTTTCGCCCGATTTCGGCTTCGCCGACTATGTCGACTGGGCGCTCGACGTGCCGATGTACTTCCTCATCCGCGACGGGCGCTACCACGACGTCACCCACGTCACCTTCCGCCAGTTCATGGACGGCGCGCTGCGCAACTCGGTGCCTGACGGCCTGCCGACGCTGGGCGACTGGACCAACCACCTGTCGACGCTGTTCCCCGACGTGCGGCTGAAGCGCTTCCTGGAGATGCGCGGCGCCGATGGCGGGCCGTGGCGGCGCATCTGCGCGCTGCCGGCCTTCTGGGTGGGACTGCTCTACGATGCCGCCGCGCTCGACGCGGCCGAGGCGCTGACGCGCGACTGGACCTACGAGGACGTGCGTGCCATGCGCGACGCCGTGCCGGTCAAGGGCCTCGCCGCCGAGGTCGCCGGGCAGGACCTGCGCGAGGTCGCGCGCGACGTGCTCGCCATCTCCCGGCTCGGACTCGCCAACCGCAAGCGGCTCAACCGCGACGGCTACGACGAGACCGACTATCTCGCCCCGCTGGAGGAGATCGTCGCCCGCGGCACCACCACCGCGCAGGAAATGGTCAAGGCCTACCACACCCGCTGGGGCGGCTCGATCGACCCGGTATTTCTGGAGTACGCTTACTAGGCGGCGAGGCTCGGGGGAGGGAACGATCGCACCGGAGCAATTGCGCCGGTTCCCCCTGCTCCGCTACTCTGCCTGCGCAATTTGCGAGGAGACGCCCCGATGATTCCGCTCTACGACATGCTCGCCAAGGCCGACGACGGCCGCGCAATGGACCTGCTGGCCAGGCAGTTCGACATCTCGCGCAAGCAGGCCGAGCTCGCTGTCGAGGCGCTGACGCCGGCCTTCAGCCAGGGCCTGAAGCAGAATGCTGCCGATCCCTACGGCGTCGGCTCGTTCCTGCAGGCGCTGGCGAGCGGCGACCATGCCAAATATTTCGAGGATGCGAGCAAGGCCTTCCAGCCGGCCGGCGTCGCCGAGGGCAACGGCATCCTCGGCCATCTGTTCGGCTCCAAGGAGGTGTCGCGCGCCGTCGCCGCCCAGGCCGCGCAGGCGACCGGGCTCGGGCAGGATCTTCTGAAGCAGATGCTGCCGGTGCTCGCCTCGATGATCATGGGCGGCCTGTTCAAGCAGTCGACCGGGCAGATGAAGGGCGCCGCCGGAGACAACCCGCTGGCGGAGATCCTCAAACAGATGATGGGCCAGGCCGCCGGCAGCCGCCCGCGCGCGCCGCATCCGGAAGCGCCGCAGCCGGGCATGAACCCCTTCGACAACCCGTTCGGCAAGATCCTGGAGGGCATGTTCGGCGGCGCGGCCGGCGGCGGTGCCTCCCCGTCGGCTGGGGACAATCCGTTCGGCCGCATCTTCGAGGAGATGATGGGCGGCGGCGGCGCGGCCAAGCCCGCAGCGAAGCCTCAGGCCAGGCCGGCGGCGAAGAAGCCGCAGGCGAACCCATCGGGGCGCGCGAAAACCCCCTATGACGACCTGTTCGGCAACATGTTCGATGCAGGCGCCAAGTCCCGCGACGACTACCAGAAGGGCGTCGAGCAGATCTTCGACCAGTTCCGCAAGGGCCTCGACAAGCACCGCTGACGCGCGGCGGGCCAACCGGCAGCCAATAAAAAAGCCCGGCCTGGAAGGCCGGGCAGGACATGCAGGCTGCCGGGGGGAAACCGGCCACTAGAGGGGGAATGCCTGCATAGGGCAGGCCCGCGGGCAGAGCCCGCAGGCGCGATTCAGGATACGCGCCGCGCGGCGTCTTCGAGCGCGCCGCGCGCACGCGCGGTCATGCCGAGATAATGCGTCGGGTCGACCTCGGCGCGGCGCGCCCAGGCGGTCCTCAGGTCGTCGCGGTCGAGGCCGATGTCGGCCAGCTCCCAGTCGGACATGTCGCGGAGGCGGCCGAAGTCGCCGCGGTTGCGCCAAAACTGGAGCAGCATGCCGGCCGCGCGCACGAGGCGCGCCAGCGGCGCTACGCCTGCACCCCGGGCTGCGCTGTGATCGAGAACGGCCATGATGTCTCTCCTTCGGAATCGGTCGCGCGCATGCCGCCGCCCGGACGGTGCTGGGAGGATGCACCCTGTCCGGTTCGCGTCTCGCGCTGTGCTGAACGGTTGCACATATCGGCCGATGCTATTGATTAGTCCAACGAATGTTTTTAATCTTGAGCATCAACACCATTGATGGAAAGCGCTTCCCCATGGCCGCGCCGCTCGACCTCGACCAGCTCCAGACCTTCGTGGCGATCGCCGACACAGGCTCGTTCACCCGCGCCGCCGAGGAGGTGCACCGCACCCAGTCGGCCGTGTCGATGCAGATGCGGCGGCTGGAGGAGCGGATCGGCAAGCCGCTGTTCGAGAAGGACGGGCGCACCAACAGGCTCTCCGAGGAAGGCGAGCGGCTTTTGTCCTTCGCGCGCCGGATGATGCGGCTCAACCGCGAGACGCTTGCCGCCTTTGACGACACCAGCCTGGAGGGCCAGGTCCGCATCGGCACGCCGGACGACTATGCCGACCGCTTTCTGCCCGAGATCATGGGCCGCTTCGCGCGCTCCAACCCGCGCGTCGAGCTGTCGGTGATGTGCGAGCCGACGGCCAATCTCGCCGAGCTGATCCGCCGCGGCCAGCTCGACATCGCGCTGGTGACGCAGTGCGAGGGCGTGCGGCCCGACGAGATCGTGCGGCGCGAACCGCTGCTTTGGGTGACGTCGGCCAGCCACGCCGTGCACGAGGAGGCGGTGCTGCCGCTCGCGGTCGGGCGGCCCAACTGCGCCTGGCGGCGCGCCGCCACCGAACAGCTCACCGCGCACAACCGCGAATACCGCATCCTGTTCACGAGCTGGTCGGCGCAGGTGGTGATCGCCGCCGTGCTCGGCGGGCTGGCGGTCTCGATCCTGCCGGAATGCGCGCTGCGCCCCGGCATGCGGGTGCTCGGCGAGGCGGAGGGCTTTTCTCCCCTTCCCGACGTGCAGATCGGCATCCTGCGCGGCCACACCAGCCGCCCCGAGATCGTCGACGCGCTCGCCCGCCACATCGCCGAGAGCCTCGACAACATCTCCGTCCCGCCGCTCGAAAGCGCCCCCGGCTTCGACTTCGAGGCGCTGGCCTTCGCCCGGCTGAAGAAACAGAAGCAGGGCAAGGCGCTGGCGGGGTGGTAACTGTATCCTGCAGTTGACATTCCTGACCTGAGGTGTCAGCTTTGACACTGGAACTTCGCCAGACGGGGAAGTTCGCCGAATGGTTCCGGAATCTGCGTGACCGTCGGGCCGTCGAGCGTATCGCTCAGCGATTGGCGCGGGTGCAATCCGGCCTGTTCGGTGACGTGAAGCCGGTCGGCGGAGGTGTCGGCGAACTGCGTATCGACTACGGACCTGGCTACCGGGTTTATTTCACGAGACGGGGGGCGACGGTGATCCTTCTTCTCTGCGGAGGAGACAAGAGCAGTCAGGCGAGGGACATCGAGGCCGCCAGGGCGATGGCAAAGGAAATTGCCGAATGAAGATCGAGACGACACCCTTCGATCCTGCCGACTACCTGAAAAGCGACGAGAGCCAGGTGGAACTGATCGCCGACGCGCTTGAGAGCGGCGATGCGGACTACATCACCAATGCCATCGGAATCGTCGCGCGGGCGCGCGGAATGACGGGCGTGGCACGGGGTAGCGGCGTCACGCGCGCGGCATTGTACAAAGCACTTGCGCCGGGTGGCGACCCGAAACTGACGACGCTGATCGGTGTGCTCAAGTCGCTCGGGCTGAAGCTTTCGGCGAAGGCCGAGCATGCATGAGACAAAGCGTCGCCCGACTCGCTTGACGCGGTCCCGCCGGCAGGCGTCAGTTCTCCCATGAGCGACCTTCTCGTCACCGATTCCCCGACCAACGCGGCCGAGTTCACGGTCAGCGAGATCTCGGCCGCGCTCAAGCGCACGGTCGAGGACGCGTTCGGCAACGTTCGGGTGCGCGGCGAGGTGTCGGGCTATCGCGGCCCGCATTCTTCCGGCCACGCCTATTTCTCGCTCAAGGACGACCGCTCGCGCATCGAGGCGGTGATCTGGAAGGGCACGTTCTCCCGGCTGAAGTTCAAGCCCGAGGAAGGCATGGAGGTGATCGCCTCGGGGCGGCTCACCACCTATCCGGGCTCGTCCAAGTATCAGATCGTCATCGACAATCTGGAGCCGGCCGGCGCCGGAGCGCTGATGGCGCTGCTGGAGGAGCGCCGCCGCCGGCTCGCGGCGGAAGGCCTGTTCGACGAGGCGCGCAAGCAGCTCCTGCCCTACATGCCCTGCGTCATCGGCGTCGTCACCTCGCCCACCGGCGCGGTGATCCGCGACATCATCCACCGCATCTCCGACCGCTTCCCGCTGCACGTGCTGGTCTGGCCGGTGCGGGTGCAGGGCGAGACGACCGGCACGGAGGTGTCGAACGCGGTCGCCGGCTTCAACGCGCTCGACCCGCTAGGCCCGATCCCGCGCCCCGACATCATCATCGTGGCGCGCGGCGGCGGCAGCCTCGAAGACCTCTGGGGCTTCAACGACGAGGCGGTGGTGCGCGCCGTCGCGGCCTCGGCCATCCCCGTGATCTCGGCGGTCGGCCACGAGACCGACTGGACGCTTGTCGACCACGCGGCCGACGTGCGCGCGCCGACGCCGACGGGTGCTGCCGAGCTCGCCGTCCCGGTCAAGGCGGAGCTGGAGGCCACCGTCGCCAGCCTCGCGGCGCGGCTCAAGGGCTGCATGAGCCGCAACGGCGAGCGCAAGCGGCAGGCGCTCAGGGCCGCCGCGCGCGCGCTCCCTTCGGCCGACCAGCTCCTCGCCCTGCCGCGGCGGCGCTTCGACGAGGCGGCGGCGCGGCTCGGGCGCGGGCTGGAGGTGGCGGTGGAGCGCAAGGCCGCCCGGCTGGCGCAGGCGCGGCTGTCGCCGGCGACGCTGTCGCGTAAGATCAGCCAGGCGCGCACGCTGCTCGGGCGCGACGCGGCGCGGGCGCAGGTCGCGCTCTCGTCGACGGTGCAGGCGAAGCGCGCGGCGTTGCGCAAGGAGGGCGACCAGCTTCCGAAATGCGCCAGGGCCTATCTGCGCGGGCAGCGCGGCGAGCTGCGGCAGGCCGCGGCGCGGCTGCGGGTCGAGCCGATCGCCCTGCAGGCGCGAACCGAATCGCGGCGCGTCGACGCGCTCGCCCGCCGCATCGAGACGGCCTTCGCCAACCGGACGCAACGCACGGCCGCGCGCCTGTCGCAGGCGGGGCGGCTGGTCGCCAGCCTGTCCTATCATTCGGTGCTGGAGCGCGGCTATGCGGTGGTGCGCGGCGCGGACGGCCGGCTTGTCGGCCGCGCGGCGATGATCGCCTCGGGCGACCGTCTGTCGATCGAGTTCGCCGACGGCCCGGCCGAGGCCATTGCAACCGGCGAGGCTGCCCGGCCGAGGGCGCGTTCCGCGCCCAAGCCGGCCGATCCGGGCAAGCAGGGCAGCCTGTTCTAGCCGCCCTGCTGCCCCTCAGATCGGCTGCGGCGGGATCGGATGCGGCAGCGGGCCGGGCTTCGGTCCCGGCATCGGCTCGGGCGACGGCGTCGGACCGGGGAACGGGTCCGGCAGCGGACCGGGCCGCGGCGGGTTGGCCGTCTCAGATCTCATCGAACCGGCCTCCCTCGCGGTCGGGATCGCGGGTGATGGCGCGTTCTTCCGCGTCGTCGGGCAGCGCCTCGTCGCTGTTCTGGTAGGCGTTGTCGTCGTCCTCCTCCGGCAGGTCGCCGGAGGGCTCGTCCTGCGGCAGCGGCGCGTCGCCGGCCGGGACGCCGGCGACGCCGCGGGCGCCGATGTCGTCCCAGTCGGGCTTGGCCCGGGCCGGCACGTCCGTCTCGCCGACGGGGTCGTCCAGCCGGCCCGGCTTCCTGTCGGGATCGGCCATGCTACTTCTCCTTCCGCGTCTTGAAGGCGTCCGAAAGGTCGCTCTTTTCGGGGTCGCGCAAATTCTCGCCGACCGCATCGCGGTCGCGCGACGGGTCGTCCTTCGCGGGCAGATAGCCGGGCGGGCGGTTTTCGGGCGGGCCTTCCCAGCGCGGCCACTGGTCGGTGGTGCCGGGCGCGCCGCCTTCGCGGGGTTTCTCGTGTGCCATGTCCGTCTCCATCGCTGCCTCCCCCGTCGATAGACGAACAGCGGGCAGGCGCGATGGTTCCGGCGGCGGAAGCCGCGGGCGATCACATCGCAGGACGATCACGTCTGAGGAGGAAAAGGAAATGGTACGGTTGCTCGGGATCGAACCGAGGACCTCCGGATCCACAATCCGGCGCTCTAACCAGCTGAGCTACAACCGCACAGGTCGCGCGCACGCACCACGTGGCGGCGCAGCGTCCCAATAAGGACAATCCGGGAAAGTTTCAAGGCCGCGCATGAGGCGCAGGACGCTTTGCAGGCAGCCAAAAAAAGAAAAAGACCGGGGGGAGGAGGATCCCGGTCTTTTCCTTATGTCCGGCCGGCGGGAGGAGGTGCCGGCCTTCAGCCCGCGTTCTGGTGGGAGGAGGATACCGTCCCGCGGGTGTTCGCTATGATAACGCCTCAGGCGACCTTCAGTTCCTTCAGCGACTTCTCGAAGGCGGTCTTGGCCGGCTTGACGACCTCTTCGGCGGCCTTGGAGGAGGCGGCCTGGAAGTCCTTGGCCTGCTCGACCATGGTCTCGAAGCGCTGGCGCAGGAAGGCGCCCTGGAGCTCGAAGAACTCGGCGACCGACTTCACGCCGAGGAGCGCCTCGACATGGGCGAAGCCGGCTTCGGTGTTGGCGCGCAGCGCGGCGAGCGACTTCAGCGACAGCTCGTTGCCGGCGCTCTTGGCCTGCTCGAAGGTCGCCTCGAGGACCTTCTGGGCCTCCTCGGCGCCGGTCTTGATGCGCGCATAGGCTTCCTTGGACTGCTCGACGCCCTTCTCGGCGAAGGCACGGAACTGATCGGTGGCCTGGCTCGCGTCGAACGCCGGAAACTCGGCGATCTCGGCCGTCTTGGTTGCGGTCTTGCTCATGGTTCGGTCCTTTCGGTCGCCCACATGCGGCGATGTCTCGTTCTTGACCTCCATATAGGCCCGTCTTTTGTGCATTGCAACAATAAATTTTGCAGCGCGTCATAAAAGCCTGTGGAAGTTAACCAATGGCGCAGTTCGCCCGGCGCCGCGATGGGCAAATCTGGACGCAGGCGGGCCTTGCATTTATTACCAATCCGTTAACCGACAACGATAACGCCTTCCGACGGAGTCCATGGGTTCGCGGTCCTATTCCTTCCTCGATGTCGCCGTTCTGGAAGCGGTGCGCGGGCGGCTGTCCGCCGGCGACGCGCTGCTCGTGCTGTCGGTGCCGCTCGACGAGGTGCTGTGGGCCAACGGGCCGGGCGCGGCGCTGCTGGGCCACGACGACATCTTCTCGCTGATCGGGACGGACCCCGAACTGCCGGTCGCCGCGCGCCGCCAGATCGAGGCGACGCCGGGCTTCCCCGCCGTGGCCGAAGGCCGCTCGCTGGCGCTGCGGCTCGGTGGGCGGATGCTCTCCTTCGCCGCCGTCGGCGTGACCATGCCCGACGGCGAGGCCGCGATCCTGCTCGCTGCCTCCGACCCGGTCGCCGCGAGCCGGCCGCGCGAGGACGTCGCCCGCCGGGCGATCGCCGGGCTTTCCGGCGAAGGCCAGTTCGTCGCGCTGGTCGACCGCGCCGGCGCGCTGGTCGCCGCCTCCCCCGGCTTCGGCGAGCTCGGCCTCGCGGCGGAGACGCTGCGGCGGCTCGCCCTCGAAGTGGCCGGCGAGACCGACAGGCTGGTCAAGCGGCTGGTGCCGGCCGCGCGCGCCTCGCTGCCCGCCGGCATGGCCCGTCTCACCGACGCGCTCAACCTGCTGATGGTGGTCGACGAGCAGGTTCTCGAAGCGGCCGAGGAGACAGTCGCCGACCCGGCCGCGCCGGCGGAGGCCGAAGCGAGCGCGCCCGCAAGCCCTGCGGAGCAGCCCGAGCCGGCCGAGGTCACAGCGACCGAACCGGCACAGCCCGAGCCGCAAGTCACCAAGCCCGCCGAGCCGGAAGCCGCGCCCACCGCAACCCGCCCCGCCGCGCCCGGCAGGTCCGACGAGGACGGCTGGTATTTCAACGGCGCCGGCCGCGAGCCGCATCCGGCTCCGAAGGCCGGGCATCCGGGCGGCGAGGCGCCGCACCCGGCCCCCGCCGCCGAGCTGTCGTCGATGCCGCTGCGCTTCGTCTGGCGCACCGACGCCGAGGGCCGCTTCAGCGCCATCTCGGACGAGTTCCGCACCGCCTTCGGCGAGGCTGCGTCCGACATCGTCGGCCGGCCCTTCGGCGAGGTCGCGCGCGCCTTCGGCCTCGACCCCGACGGCGAGATCGCCGGCCTTCTGGCGCGGCGCGACACATGGTCGGGCCGCTCGGTGCTGTGGCCCGTCGCCGGCACCGACCTCAAGGTGCCGGTCGACCTCGCCGCGCTGCCCGTCTACGGGCGCGACCGCGGCTTCGAGGGTTTTCGCGGCTTCGGCGTCGCGCGCATGGGCGACGCGATGGTCGACCCCGAGGCGATCGGCCTGGCGCTCGCCGGCATCCAGGAGCCGGCGGCCGACGAGGCGCCCGAGGCGGGGACCGAGGAAGCACCCGCCGCCGAAGCGCCTGCCGCGACCTTGGGCGAGCAGCCCGCGCCGCCCGCCGAGGACCCTTTCCGCGGCGAGCCGCCGGCACTGAAGTCCGACACCGCCCGCCCCGCCGGGTCCGACAAGATCATCCGGCTGGAGGAGCGCCGCCCCGGCAACGCCGCGCGCGGCCTGTCGGCAGCCGAACGGCTGAATTTCCGCGAGATCGGCGAGAAGCTGCGCAATGCCGGCCTCGTCTCGGCCGGTGAGCCGCAGGCCCCCGCCGACACGGCGCCCGAGGCCGAAGCCGCGCCCGCCGAAGCCACGCCGCCCATGGCCGAGCAACCCGCCGCCGCGCGGCCGCACGACGAGCCGCAGGCCGGCGAGGTCGCCCCGGACGTCGAGGCGACCGAAGCGCGGGCCGAGCCTGAGTCCGTCGAAACTGCCGCCGAGCCGGAAGCATCCGAAACCGACGCGCCCAATGCTGCCGCGTTCGAGGCCGAAGCCGCCGAACCGAGCGAGGACGCTACCGGCGAAGCCGTCGTGGAGACCCCGGTCGAAGCCGAGGGCGAACCGGATCGCGAGGACACCAGCGCCCCCGCTCCGGAAGCGGCCGAAGCCCAGCCCGCCGCCGACACGGTCACCCCCGAAGCTCCACGCCCCGCCGAGGCCCCTGCCCCGCATGTCGCCGCGGCCTTCCTGCCGTCGGCCTTCGCCGGGCTCGCCGCCCAGGCGCCCGCGGGCGGGGTCGACACGGCGCTGCTGTCGCGGCTGCCGCTGCCGCTGCTGGTGCATGCCGGCGACAGGCTGTTCTACGCCAACCGCGAGTTCCTCCAGATCACCGGCTACAATTCGCTCGCCGCGCTCGACGAGGCCGGCGGCCTCGGCGCGATCTTCGGCGAGCCCTACGCCTCCGACGATGCCGCGCAGCGCAAGCTCAGGCTGCGCAGGCGCGACGGCGCCGAGTTCCCGGTCGACGCCTTCCTGCAGTCGGTCGGCTGGGACGGCGGCAAGGCGCTGCTGCTCGCCCTGCGCCGCGCCGAGGAGCCGGCCGCGGTCGCACCGGCCGCAGCACCTCTCCCCGAAGCCGGCGACGTCGACGCGCGGCTGGAGGAGCTGCGCACCATCATCGACACCGCCACGGACGGCGTCGTCATCATCGGCAACGACGGCAAGATCCGCTCGATCAGCCGGCCGGCCGAGGCGCTGTTCGGCGTCGACGGCTTCAACCTCGTCGGCCAGCCCTTCACGTCGCTGTTCGCGATGGAGAGCCAGAAGGCGGCCGGCGACTATCTCGCGGGGCTCGCCGAGAACGGCGTCGCCAGCGTGCTCAACGACGGCCGCGAGGTGATCGGCCGCGAGGCGCAGGGCCGCTTCATCCCGCTGTTCATGACGATCGGCCGGCTGCCGCAGGCGAGCGGCTTCTGCGCGGTGCTGCGCGACATCACCAACTGGAAGCGCGCCGAGGAGAACCTGACCGAGGCGCGCGCCCAGGCCGAGCGCGCCTCCAGCCACAAGACCGAGTTCCTCGCCCGCGTCAGCCACGAGATCCGCACGCCGCTCAACGCCATCATCGGCTTCTCCGAGCTGATGCTGGACGAGAAGTTCGGGCCGATCGGCAACGACCGCTACAAGGACTACCTGCGCGACATCAACAAGTCGGGTAACCACGTGCTCGACCTCGTCAACGACCTGCTCGACATCTCCAAGATCGAGGCCGGCCAGCAGGAGATGAGCTACGAGGCGGTGTCGCTGGCCGAGGTGCTGGGCGAGGCGGTGGCGATGATGCAGCCGCAGGCCAACCGCGAGCGTGTCATCATCCGTTCCTCCTTCGCCTCGCGCCTGCCGGAGGTGGTGGCCGACCTGCGCAGCGTGCGCCAGATCGCGCTCAACCTTCTGTCCAACGCCATCCGCTACACCCCGGCCGGCGGCCAGGTGATCGTGTCGACGGCCTACGAGGCGTCGGGCGACATCGTCATGCGGGTGCGCGACACCGGCATCGGCATGGCGGCGGCCGAGATCGAGCAGGCGATGAAGCCGTTCAAGCAGATCAACGCGCTGAAGCGGCCGCGCGGCGACGGCACCGGGCTCGGCCTGCCGCTCACCAAGGCGATGGTGGAGGCCAACCGCGCCCGCTTCGCCATCAGCTCCGCGCCCGGCGAGGGCACTCTCGTCGAGATCACTTTTCCGTCAACTCGCGTCCTGGCCCACTGATTCCGGCCGTTTTGGCCTCGTTGCGCGCTCGCGCCGCATCTTCCCGCGAAAACCTGCCATTGACCCTCAAGTTTTTGTCGGGAACAAGGGAGGCGCCCCTGAGCGAAATGCATCGAGGAGATACCCCATGCAATCCACTACCTTTCGTTCCCGGACATTGCTTGCTGCGGCAGCCTTCCTGGCCACCGGCATCGGGCTCGCCCCGGCAACCGCCCTCGCCGAGGGCGTCGTCAACATCTACTCCTACCGCCAGCCCGAGTTGATCAAGCCGGCGCTGGACGCCTTCACCGCAGAGACCGGCATCAAGACCGAGCTCCTGTTCCTGGACAAGGGGCTGGAGGACCGCATCCTGGCCGAAGGCGCCAACTCGCCGGCCGACGTCATCTTCACCGTCGACATCGCCCGTCTGGCCAACGCCAAGGCCAAGGGCGTCACCCAGGCGCTCGACGACGCCACGATCAACGCCAACCTGCCGGCCGAGTACCGCGATCCGGAAGGCCACTGGTTCGGCGTCACCAAGCGCGCCCGCGTCGTCTACGCCTCGAAGGAGCGCGTCGGCGACGAGCCGATCACCTATGCCGAGCTCGCCGATCCCAAGTGGAAGGGCAAGATCTGCATGCGCTCGGGCCAGCACGACTACAACCTCGCGCTGATCTCGGCCGCGATCGCCCATTGGGGCGAGGCCAAGACCGAGGAGTGGGTGAAGCGCCTCAGGGCCAACCTCGCCATGAAGCCCTCCGGCGGCGACCGTCCGCAGGCCGGCGCGATCCTGGCCGGGGAGTGCGACATCGCGCTCGGCAACACCTACTATATCGGCGTCATGCTGAACGGCAGCGACGAGAAGGAGAAGTCCTGGGCGCAGGCCGTCAAGGTCAAGTTCCCGACCTTCGAGAACGGCGGCACGCATGTGAACATCTCCGGCGCCGCGCTGGCCAAGCACGCGCCGAACCGCGACAATGCGGTCAAGCTCATCCAGTTCCTGTCGAGCCCGAAGGCCCAGCAGATTCAGGCCGAGCAGTCCTTCGAGTATCCGGCCACGCCGGGCATCGAGCCGTCGGAGACGGTCAGGAACTTCGGCACGCTGAATGCCGACACGCTCGCGCTCGCCGAGATCGCCGCGCACCGCAAGGCCGCGTCCGAGATGGTCGACCGCGTCGGCGTCGATGAAGGCCCGACGAACTGATCCGTCGCGCATGAGACCGGAGGCCGGGGCGTGAAGGCGCCCCGGCCTTTCGGCCGTCCGGGGGCGGCGCGCCCAGCTTCCGTCCGGGCCGCATCGTGAACGCCGACGCCCTGCCCCGGCCGCTGCGACGCATCGCCGGCCGGCGCACGCGCCATCCGGGCGTGCTGCTCGCCGCCGCCGCGATCTGCGCGGTGGTGTTCCTGCCGGTCGTGACCCTGTTCCTCATCGCCCTGTCCGGCAGCGGCGAGGACTGGCCGCATCTGGCCCGCAACGTGCTGCCGGGGGCGGCACGCAACACGGCGACGGTGATCCTGCTCGTCTCGGCCGGCACCGCTTTGCTCGGCGTCGCCACGGCCTGGGCGACGGTGGCTTACGAGTTCCCGCTGCGGCGGGTCCTTTCGTGGGCGCTGGCGCTGCCGCTCGCCGTGCCGCCCTATCTGGCGGCCTATGCCTTCGCCGAGTTCTTCCTGTTCAGCGGGCCGCCGCAGACGCTGCTGCGCGCCCTGTTCGGCTTCGCCAGCGCGCGCGACTACTGGTTCCCCGACATCCGCACCACCGGCGGCGTCGCGCTCGTGATGATCCTGGTGCTCTACCCCTACGTCTACCTCACCAGCCGCATCGCCTTCCTGATGCAGGGCCGCGACATCGCCGACGTCGCGCGCACGCTGGGCGCGCGGCCGGCGCGGGTCTTCTTCGGCGTCCTTCTCCCGGTGTCGCGCCCGGCGATCGTGGCGGGCGTGTCGCTGGTGCTGATGGAGACGGTCAACGACATCGGCGCCTCGGAATATCTCGGCGTGCCGACCATCACCACGGCCGTCTTCACCACCTGGATCAACCGCTCCAGCCTGGAGGGCGCGGCCCAGCTCGCGATGGTGATGTTCGTGCTCGTCTTCGCGCTGCTGATGGCGGAACAGTGGGCGCGGCGCCGGCTGCGCTTCCACGACCGGCGCTCGACGCGCATGCGGGCCCGCGCGGCACGCGTGCAGCTCACCGGCCCCGCCGCGATCGCCGTGCCGGCCGGCCTGCTGCTGCCGGTCCTGCTCGGCTTCGGCGTGCCGCTCTACGTCTTCGCCGACTACGCCTCGGGCCGGCTCGACCACCTGCTCAACGCCGCGCTCGCCTCCGCGCTGTTCAACACGGTGCTGACATCGGGCCTTGCTGCCCTGCTCACGGTGGCGCTCGCGCTGGTGCTCATCCATGCGACGCGGCTGTCCCGCTCCGGCGCGACGGCCGCGCTGACGCGGCTCGCCATGCTCGGCTACGCGCTGCCCGGCACAATCGTCGGGCTCGGCCTGCTGTTCGCGCTCGCGCGCATCGACAACACGGTCGATGCGGCGGCCCGCGCGTGGCTCGACGTCTCCACCGGCCTGCTGCTGACGGGCTCGGCGGCGGCCGTCGTGATCGCCTGCACGATCCGCTTCCTCGCGCTCGCCGAAAGCGGCATCCGCTCGGGGCTGGAGAAGCTGCCGCCGAGTCTCGACGAGGTCGCGCGCAGCCTCGGGCGCTCACCCGCCGCCAGCGCCGCCACGGTGCTGCTGCCGCTGCTCAGGCCGGCGATCCTCACCGCCGCGGTGCTTGTCTTCGTCGACACCGCGAAGGAGCTGTCGGCCACCATCCTGCTCAGGCCGTTCGGCTTCAACACGCTCGCCACGCTGGTCTACGAGAACGCCTCGCGCGCCGTGGTGCAGGAAGGATCGCTCGCCGCCATCTTCATCATCCTGACGGCGATGGTGCCCGTCATCCTGCTCTCGCAGGCGCTGTCGCGCGACGGTTCGGCCCCGCCACAGGACCGCGCATAAAAAAAGCGCCCCGGAAGGGGCGCTGCCAAAGGTCAGATTCGCTGTCACACGTGGGGCTTGAGAAAACGCGTCAATCGCATTCGCAACCAGTTGCCGGGCTGTCCCAAACTCACGCACGACCTTCCAGCCCGGCGCTTAACAAAACCTTACCGGGCGCACGCAATCTTTAAGATTCGCCAGCACCTGTGAAACTTAGGTAAATTTCGCGGGAACCTTCCGTTAACCCTGTCGGGCGCGGAGCTGCGGCAGGTCGCGGAAGAGGTCGAGCGCTTCCGGATTGGCCAGCGCCTCCTTGTTCTTCACGCTCCGCCCGTGCACCACGTCGCGCACCGCGAGCTCGGTGATCTTGCCCGACTTGGTGCGCGGGATGTCGGCGACCGCCACGATGCGGGCCGGAACGTGGCGCGGCGAGGCGCCGGTGCGCACCCTGTCGCGGATCTTCTTCTCCAGCGCCGCGTCCAGCGTCACGCCCTGCGCCAGCCGCACGAACAGCACGACGCGCACGTCGCCCTCGAAGTCCTGGCCGATGCAGATCGCCTCGAGGATCTCCGGCATCTTCTCGACCTGGTTGTAGATCTCGGCCGTGCCGATGCGCACGCCGCCGGGGTTGAGCGTGGCGTCGGAGCGGCCGTGGATGACCATGCCGCCATGCGCGGTCCACTCGGCGAAGTCGCCGTGACACCAGACATTGTCGAAGCGCTCGAAATAGGCCGAGCGGTATTTCGCGCCGTCGGGATCGTTCCAGAACATGATCGGCATCGACGGGAACGCCTTCGTGCAGACCAGCTCGCCCTTCTCGCCGCGGATGGGCTTGCCGTCGTCGTCCCAGACGTCGACCGCCATGCCCAGCCCCGCCCCCTGGATCTCGCCGATCCACACCGGCTTCGTCGGCACGCCGAGCACGAAGCAGGAGACGATGTCGGTGCCGCCCGAGATCGAGGCGAGGTGCACGTCGGCCTTGATGCCGTCGTAGACGAAGGCGAAGCACTCCGGCGACAGCGGCGAGCCGGTCGACGAGATCACCCGCACGGCCGACAGATCGTGCGTGTCGATCGGCCTCAGCCCGGCCTTGCGCACGCTGTCGATGAACTTCGCCGAGGTGCCGAAATAGGTCATCCTCTCGGCCTGCGCATAGTCGAAGATGGCGTTGCCGTCCGGGTGGAAGGGCGAGCCGTCGTAGAGCAGCAAAGTGGCGCCGCAGGCGAGCCCCGAGACCAGCCAGTTCCACATCATCCAGCCGCAGGTGGTGAAGTAGAAGAAGCGGTCGCCCGGCAGGATGCCGGCATGCAGCTTCTGCTCCTTCAGGTGCTGCAGCAGCGTGCCGCCGGCCGAGTGCACGATGCATTTCGGGATGCCGGTCGTGCCCGACGAGAACAGGATGTAGAGCGGGTGGCCGAAGGGCAGCCGCTCGAAGGCCGGCTCGGACGGCGCGAAGCCGGCCATTGCCGCGGCCAGCGTCTCGGCGCGGTCGATGCGGGCGGCGAGCGCGTCGGCGCGGCCGAGATAGTCGACGATGAGCGCCTTGCGCACCGTCGGCAGGCCCGGCAGCACGGCCGCCACCTTGTCGCCGGTGTCGATCTCCTTGCCGTTGTACCAGTAGCCGTCGACGGCGACGAAGATCGCCGGCTCGATCTGGCCGAAGCGGTCGAGCACGCCCTGCACGCCGAAATCGGGCGAGCAGGACGACCACACCGCGCCGAGCGAGGTCGCCGCCAGCATGGCGGCGATCGTCTCGGGCATGTTGGGCATCATCGCGGCGATGCGGTCGCCCGGCTTGATCCCCTGCGCGCGGAAATATTGCTGGAGCTGCGAGACCCTGTCGCTCAGCTCGGCCCAGGACCAGCGGTACTCGACCTTGTCCTCGCCGCGGAACACCAGCGCGTCGCCCTTGCCCGGCTTGCCGAGCAGGTTCTCGGCGAAGTTCAGCTTCGCGTCGGGGAAGAACCGCGCGCCCGGCATCCTGTCGCCGTCGACCAGCACGCGCGCGCCCTTGTCGCCGATCACGCCGGCCTCGTCCCATAGCAGCGACCAGAACGCCTCTCGCTCCTCGATCGACCAGCGGTGGAGGTCGTCGAAGTCGCCGATCCTGCGGCCCGAAACCGCGGCCGCGCGCTTCATGAAGGCGGTGATCGGCGCGGCGGCGATGGCCTGCGCGGAAGGGGTCCACAGGGGCTGGTCGTGGGTCATGCTCGGTTCCTCCAGGGCTGCCACGCTTTTGCATATCGGCCCGCTGCAGGGCAAGCGGCTGGCCGTGCGGCGCAACTGTGCGTGGGAAAACGCCATCGCGACGCCACAAATGCTTGAAATGCCTCATATGATGGCTAAACCCGAAAGGGGTTGGTGCGGCCGGCGTTCGCGCGGGGCCGTCCGGGGCAGCGAGGCAGGATGCCGTCACCGACGATCAGAAGGGTGGTTCTGGCGGGAATCGTCCTCGCCTTCGCCGTCATCGCGGTCGTCGCGATCATCCCCTACATCGCCGCCACCCAGCTCGTGCGCGACCGCATCGCCTTCGAGCTCAGCATGTGGAGCGGCTACAAGGTCACGCTCGGCTCCGCCCCGCAGATCGACATCTGGCCCGTGTTCCGGGCCGAGCTCGCCGACGTCACCTTCTCCGAATGGGAGGGCAGCCCGCAGCCGGTGGTGCATGCCGACGAGATCGAGACCGGCCTGTCGGCCTTCGCGGCGCTGCGCGGCGACGTGGTGTTCACCTCTGTCAAGCTGACGCGGCCCACCCTCAACATCTGGCGCGAGGCGCTGCGCACGCGCCCGTCCGCCGACTGGAGCGGCGGCCGCTTCCGCCAGGCCGTCGCCAGGGCGCGGACGCTGGTCGAGGCCGACCCCGCCAATCCCGACGCCTCGAAGCTTCCTTCCGACGCCGTCGGCACGATCGAGTTCGTCGACGGGCGCGTCGCGCTGCACGGCAACGGCCAGGAGACCGAGATCCTGTCCAGCGTCAGCGGCACGGTCGACTGGCCGGCGCTCAACCGGGCGGCGAACGTGCGGGCGACCGGCATCTGGCGCGGCGAGATGGTGTCGCTCGAGGTGACCGGCAACCAGCCGCTGTTCCTCGCCGCCGGCGGCAGCTCGCAGGTCACGGGCACGATGCAGTCGGCGCCCGTCTCCGGCTCCTTCCAGGGCACGGCCAACATGTCGGGCGACGCCTATCTGCGCGGCAGCCTGAAGATCAACTCGCCGTCGATGCGGCGCATGCTCGAATGGTCGCACACCGACATCGCGGCCGGCGCGGCGGTCGGCGCCTTCTCGCTCCAGGGCGAGCTCAGCGGCGCCGTCAGCCGCCTGAAGCTCGCCAACGCCACGCTCGGGCTCGACAACAACCAGGCGACCGGCACGATCGAGATGGCGCTGTGGGCGCCGGTGCCGTCGATCGCCGGCACGCTCGCCTTCGACACGATCGACCTGCGCTCCTTCCTCGGCGCGTTCTCGGCGCTGACGCCCGACAGCGGCGGCCGCTACCGCACCGTCGACAGGAATGCCGGCGACCAGCTCGCGCTCGACCTCAGGCTGTCGGCGGCGCGCGCCGCGGCCGGCCCGGTGACCTTCACCAACCTCGCCGCGACGGCGCAGGTGAAGTCCGGCCTCGCCGCCTTCGACATCTCCGACGCCACCGCCTTCGACGGCAGCGTGCAGGCCGCCATGCGCGTCGACCGCCACAGCGAGCGCACCATGGTCGAGATGCGGCTGCGCGGCAGCCACATCGACATGGGCGCGCTGGCAAGGACCATGCAGGTCCACCAGCTCGTGCCGATCACGCGCGCCGACTTCGCCGTCAGCCTCAAGGGCAGCGGCGAGGAGATGGCCGACGTGCTGCGAACCGCCGGCGGCACCTTCAGCGCCTCGTTCGGGCAGGGCGCGATGGCCGGCGTCGACCTTTCGCGCTTCACCGAGCGCGCGCGCTCGGGCGAGTTCTTTTCGCTCTCGGAGGTCGGCACCGGCTCGCTGGCCTTCGACGGGATCGACGTGAAGGCCAGCATCATGGACGGCATCGCGCGCGTCGACGACGCCACCGTCCGGCTCGGCTCCGGCCAGATCAGGCTGCGCGGCATCGTGCCGCTGCCCGGCCGGGGGCTGGCGCTCGCCGGCACGCTCGCCGGCAAGGGCGGCGACAAGGCCGTGCCGATCTCGTTCTTCGTCGGCGGCTCGTGGGACGCGCCCTACATCTCGCCGGTCATGCCCGGCACCGACCAGCCCTGAAGCATTTCCAGCAAAAGTGCGAAGCGGTTTTGCGTCCGGAAATGCGGCTAAGGAGATAGAGCGGTTCTGCCGATTCCGATAAAACCAGAACCGCTCTGAAGGTTGCCGCTCATCCGTCCGCCCGCATCGCCGCGTGCTCGTCGCGCTGGCGCTGCAGTTCGCGGCGGCGGTTGATGAGCGCGGCGGCGAAGACGCCCGTCGCGACGATGCCGATCAGGATGGTGCAGACCGCGTTGATCTCCGGCGTCACGCCGAGCCGCACCTGGCTGTAGATCTTCATCGGCAGCGTGGTGGCGCCGGGGCCGGCGGCGAAGCTGGCGATCACCAGGTCGTCGAGCGACAGCGTGAAGGCGAGCATCCAGCCCGACACGATCGCCGGCGCGATCACCGGCAGCGTCACCTGGAAGAAGGTGCGCACCGGCGTGGCGCCGAGGTCCATCGCGGCCTCCTCCAGCGAGCGGTCGAAGGTGAGCAGCCGCGACTGCACGACCACGGCCACGAAGCACATGGTGAAGGTGACGTGGGCGAGCGTGATCGTCAGGAAGCCGCGGTCGAAGCCGAGCGCCACGAACAGCAGCAGCAGCGACAGGCCGATGATGACGTCGGGCATCACCAGCGGCGCGAACACCATGCCGGAGAACAGCACGCGGCCGCGGAAGCGCGTGTAGCGGGTCAGCGCCAGCGCCGCCAGCGTGCCGAGCACGGTCGCCACCGTGGCCGACAGCAGGCCCACCCGCAGCGTCACCCAGGCGGCGTTGAGGATGCCCTCGTTGTGGATCAGCGAGACGTACCACCTCGTCGAGAAGCCGGCCCACACGGTCACCAGCTTCGAGGCGTTGAACGAATAGACGACCAGCAGCACGATCGGCAGGTAGAGGAAGGCGAAGCCGACCGCCACCGACGCGACGTTGAAGCGGCTCCAGCCGGTGTTCATCTCAGCGGTCCCTCTCCTGCACGTCCGCCTGCACCTTCTGGAAGATCATGATCGGCACGACCAGCACCAGCAGCAGGATGACGGCGACGGCGGACGCCACCGGCCAGTCGCGGTTCGAGAAGAACTCGTTCCACAGCGTCTTGCCGATCATCAGCGTCTGCGAGCCGCCGAGCAGGTCGGGGATGACGAACTCGCCGACGGCGGGGATGAAGACCAGCAGGCAGCCGGCGATCACGCCGGGCAGCGACAGCGGGAAGGTCACCTTCCAGAAGGCGCCGATGCGGGTGCAGCCGAGGTCGAGCGCGGCCTCCACCAGCGAGTGGTCCATCTTCTCCAGCGTCGCGTAGAGCGGCAGCACCATGAAGGGCAGGTAGGAGTAGACGATGCCGATGAAGATCGCCGTATGCGTGTTGAGGATGACCAGCGGCTGGTCGATGATGCCGGTCGCCAGCAGGAACTGGTTGAGCAGCCCCTCGGGCTTGAGGATGCCGATCCAGGCGTAGACGCGGATCAGGAAGCTCGTCCAGAACGGCAGGATGACCAGCATCAGCAGGGTCGGCCGGATCGTCGCCGGCGCGCGCGCCATGCCGTAGGCGACCGGATAGCCGACGAGCAGCGTCAGCACCGTCGACACCGCCGCGATCATCAGGCTCGACAGGTAGGCGTTGATGTAGAGCGGGTCTCCGGTCAGCCAGACATAGTTGTCGAAGCTGAACTGGCCGACGGCGTCGAGGAAGCCGGCCAGGCCGTCGCCGAGGCGGAAGGCCGGCGCATAGGGCGGCATCGCGATCGCCGCCTGCGACAGCGAGATCTTCAGGACGATCAGGAACGGGACGAGGAAGAACAGCAGCAGCCAGACGTAAGGTACGATGATGACCAGCCGCCCGGCGACCGCGGAGACGATTCGGCTCCCCGCGCCCGCCGGTTCCGGCCTGATCGCGACGTCGCTCAAGGCTGGGCCTCCGCCGGCATCGCTAGCGCACCAGGACCACGCCGGCATCCGCCGGGAAGGAGATCCAGGCCCTGTCGTTCCAGGTCAGCGGGTCGTCGCTGGCGCGCGCGGCGTTCAGCGCGCTCGCCTTGACGATGCGCCCGTCGGGCAGCTTGACGTGGTAGACGGTCATGTCGCCCAGATAGGCGATGTCGTAGATCTCGCCCTCCATGGCGTTGACGGCGCCCTGCGGCCGGGCCGAGGAGACGCGGATCTTCTCCGGCCGGATGGCGAAGGCGACGTCGGCGCCGTCGGCCGCGCCGCCCGCCTCGGACACGAGCAGCGAGACGCCGTTGCCGTCGGAGATGCGGGTGCGGCCGTCCTCGCGGCCCGCTACCCTGCCCTCGAACAGGTTCACGTTGCCGACGAAGTCGGCGACGAAGCGCGAGGTCGGCGCCTCGTAGATCTCGGCCGGCGTGGCTACCTGCATCACCTCGCCCTTGTCCATGATGGCGATGCGGTCGGCCATGGTCATCGCCTCCTCCTGGTCGTGGGTGACGACCATGAAGGTGAGGCCGAGATCCTGCTGCAGGTCCATCAGCTCGAACTGCGTCTGCTCGCGCAGCTTCTTGTCGAGCGCGCCGAGCGGCTCGTCGAGCAGCAGCACCTTGGGCCGCTTGGCGACCGAGCGGGCGAGCGCGACGCGCTGGCGCTGGCCGCCGGAGAGCTGGTGCGGCTTGCGCAGCGCGAACTGCTCGAGCCTGACCAGCTTCAGCATCTCGTTGACGCGCTTGCTGATCTCGCCCTTCGGCATGCCGTCCTGCTTCAGGCCGAAGGCGATGTTGTTCCACACGTTCATGTGCGGGAACAGCGCGTAGGACTGGAACATCATGTTGACCGGCCGCCGGTAGGGCGGGATGCCGGCGAGGTCCTGCCCGTCGAGCAGGATGCGGCCCGAGGTCGGCGCCTCGAAGCCGGCGAGCATGCGCAGCAACGTCGTCTTGCCACAGCCGGAGGCGCCCAGCAGCGCGAAGAACTCGCGCTCGTAGACGCTGAGCGACAGGTTGTTGACCGCGACGAAGTCGCC
>JAFKJY010000150.1 GCA_017305835.1 Hyphomicrobiales bacterium | reverse complement strand
CGAGGTCGACGCGCCGGGGCGAGGCGATGATGTCGACGCGGACGGAAGGATATTCGGCGTGGAAGGCGGCCACCGCGCGGTCGAGCACGCGGCTCGCGAAGGTCTCGTTGGTGGCGAGCCTGACCGTGCCGGTGAGGCCGCGTCTGGCCGAGCCTGCCGCGTCGCGGAACTCCTGCATGGCGGCAGCGGTCGTGCGCGCCGTCTCCAGCAGGCCGCGGCCGGTCTCGGTCAGCGCATAGCCGGTGCGGCGCTTGTCGAACAGGTGCAGGCCGGTCGCCTCCTCCATCGCCGCGATGCGGCGCGACACCGTGCTCTGGCTGACGGCGAGCTCGCGCGAGGCGCCGAGCGTCGTGCCGTGCTCGGCGACGGCGAGGAAGACGCGGATGTCGTTCCAGTCGAGCGGCGCGGCCATTATGCGGAAACGGTGAACCGGGCGGCAGTCATGGTGTTTGAAAGCGGGCGGGCGCGGAAATACTCACAGCCGCATCGATCAACACGGAACATTCCGAGGAACCTCCATGAACAAGCCCCTTGTCGCCGCTGGCACCCGTATCGTCAATCCGCTCAATCGCCAGACCTTCATCTTCACCAGGCCCCATGAAAGCGAGGACGTCGCCGAGTTCGACGTGCTGCTGTCGCCCGGCGGCATCAGCGACGTGAAGGGCGAGCAGCACATCCACCCGAAGTCGGACGAGCATTTCACCGTGCAGTCGGGCCTGCTCACCGTCGTCATCGACGGCGAGGAGCGGCTGGTCCGCCCCGGCGAGACGGTGACGGTGCCGCGCGGCCGGCCGCACATGTTCCGCAACGGCCATGACGGCGAGACGCTGATGACGCTGCGCTTCGAGCCGGGGCTGAAGTTCCTGCGCTTCTTCCTGAACTTCGCGATCGCGCCGACGGCGCGGCCGGACTGGTTCGACGCCAATGGCGGCTCCTCGCCGCTGCTCGGCGCGCTGGCGCTCAATGCCTTCCCCGACCTCGTCTACGGCGTCGGCCAGCCGATCTGGCTGCAGAAGGCGCTGTTCGCCGCGCTCGCGCCGGTCGCCCGGCTCAACGGCTACTACCTGCCGTTCGACGAGCCGCACAAGGCGCCGGCGCTCGAGCTGAGCTGCTTCGAGGCGGCGCAGCGATAGGGCCGGGAAGCGCCCCGGCCGGGCCTCAGCTCCCGGCCGGCGGGGCGGCGGCGACCCGCTTCAGCAGCCGCAGCGCCGTCCACAGGCCGATCAGGCCGAAGGGCAGGAAGGCGGCGAACAGGAAGCGGGCGACGCCGGCCGCCGTCTCGGCCGACAGGCCGTGCGAGAAGCCGGCGACGTTGGCCGCGATGCCGGCGATCGCCGCGCCCAACGCATAGCCGATGCGCTGGATCGTCGGCACCGCCGAGGAGGCGATGGCGCTCTCGTCGGGCCGCGCCGAGGCGACGATCATGCGGGTGACGAAGGGCCAGCAGATGCCGAAGCCGCCGCCCTGCACGATGGCGCAGGCGAGCACGCCCGGCACCGAGCCGGCCGGCACGGCCCATGTCAGCCCCGCCATGGCGGCGGCGATCATCAGCGCCCCGGCGGCGACGATCGCCCGCTCGTGGTGCGGTCTGGCGCCCGCGACCAGGATCGACAGAACCGACCAGGAGACGGCCTCGGCGGCGACGAGATAGCCGGCGGTGATGGTCGAGATGCCGTGCAGCGTGACGAGCAGCAGCGGCCCGTAGATGCCGAACGGCGTGACGCCGATCGACAGAGCGCCCAGCATCAGCAGGCCGTTGCCGAGCAGCGTGCGCGGGTCGAGCGGGCGCTGCGGGAACAGCCGCGCCTGCGGCCGGCGCGCGTCGAGCGCGAAGAAGGCGGCGATGCCGGCAAGCCCGAGCGCGACGAGCGGCACGCCGAGCACCGGCGTGCCGGCGACGCCGGCGCTGGCGACGAAGGTGATCGCGGCGGCCAGCACCGCGAGCGGCCCGAAGGGGAAGGGCGGCGGGGCGGCCGTCCCCCTCGCCAGCGCCGTGGCGCCCGGCCCGCTGAGCACGACGAGCGTCGCGGCCGCCATGGCGAGGCCGCCGGCGCAGAACAGGCCGAAGGCCCAGCGCCACGACAGGTACTCGGCCATGAAGGCGCCGATCAGCGGGCCGCTGAAGGCGGCGACGCCCCAGACAACCGACATGATGGCGAAGAGCTGCGGCCAGATGCGCTTCTCGAACAGCCGCTCGACCGAGACGAAGGCGAGCGCGGTCAGCCCGCCGCCGCCGAAGCCCTCGACGAGACGGCCGGCGACGAACCAGTTCATGTCGGGGGCCAGCGCGCAGATCGCAGCACCGACAGCGTAGATCAATGCCGCACCCGCCATGTTGCCGCGCAGCGGCAGGTAGCTGACCAGCCGGCCGGAGGCGGCACCGGCGACGATCGAGCCGATCTCGTAGGCGGCGAGCGACCAGCCGACCAGCTCGACGCCGTGGATGTCGGCCACCATGCCGGGCATGATGGTGGCGATCATCGTCTCGTTGGTGGCGTGCAGAAGGATGCCGAGCGAGACGAAGCAGAAGCGGCCGAGGTCGCCGCCCGCCCACAGCGCGCGCCAGTCGGTGGCGCTCATCGCGGCGACGCGGCTGCCGGCATGATGCCCTTCGCGCGGTTCCCGCCGCGCGCGGCGGCCGGAACTGCGTCGGCGATGGCAACCATGGGCCGGCCTGAGACGAACATCCAGTGAGTTATTTGCCTGCGGCCGGCCCGGTCAAGGCCGAAGCGCTCAGATCGCTTCAAGCTTGAACTGCGTGATGCCGGCGGCGACGTTGACGCCGGTCTGGCCCTGCACGCTGAGCGGCTGCAGCGCGAACGAATCGGACGAGCCGCCGACGAGGACGTTGGCGCCGACGCCGATCGCCGCGCTCGCCTCGGCGCTCACGCCGGCATAGGTCCCGGCGAGCGCGGAGGCCGGCATCGTCGAGCCGGTCGGCGCGAGCACCAGCCATTTCACGACGGTGGCGCCGGTCACCCCGACGTCGATGCCGATCTTATTGACGCGCCCGACGAACTCTTGGGGCTGGCGCCCGTCGGCCGGAGCGAAGGAGCAGGTCATCCCCTTCGACGAGCCGACGATCAGGCCGATGCCGCCCTCGATGTTGCAGGTGAGCGTGCCGAACTCCGTCCGCTGGGTTTCGGCGGCGTTCGCGACGAACGGCGTTGTCAGGATGGCGAGCGCGGCCGAAGCCGCGATGATGGCGGTTTTGCGCATGGTCTGTCTCCTTGTCTGCCGACGGGGAAATCCCCGTGGCAGGAACAAGGTTCCAGAACGGCTCAGCTCTTGACGGCCGCGCCGCGCGTGCGGTTCATGCCTTCCTGCGCGACCTTGTAGTTCGGGTCGAGCCGGACGGCCTCGGCATAGGAGCGGTAGGCGCGCTTCAGGTCGCCCTGCTTCTCCAGCAGCAGCGCCTGGTTGGCCCAGCCCTCGGCATTGGTCTTGTCGAGCTTGATGGCGGTGTTGAAGTCCGACGCCGCGTTCTCGTCGTCGCCCTGGGCGAGGTAGGAGATGCCGCGGGCGTTGTAGGCATAGGGCTCGCGCGGGGCCAGCGAGATCGACTTGGCGAAGTCCTCGATGGCGTAGTCGTGCTGGCTGCGCTGCTGGTAGAGCAGGCCGCGGCGGTAGTAGGCGCGCGGGTCGGTCGTGTCGAGCTGGATCGCCGCCTGGAAGTCGTTGAAGGCCTCCGTCGTGCGGCCGGCGAGCCGGTAGAGCTCGCCGCGGCCGATCAGCGCCACATCGTAGTTGGGATTGATCTGCAGCGCGCGCGTGTAGTCGGCGAGCGCGCGGGGATTGTCGTTCATGTAGCGGTAGATTAGCGCCCGGTTGGCGTAGGCTTGGTAGGAGGAGGGGTTGAGCTGGATCACCCCGTTGAAGTCGGCCAGCGCGTCCTCGTAGCGGCCGGCGCGGCCATAGGCCGAGCCGCGCATGTTGTAGCCCTCGGGGTCGTTGGGGCTGCGCGCGATGACGGCCGACAGCGAGGCGATGTTCTCCTGCGATCCCTGGGCGACCTCGACATGGCTCATGTCGAGCGTCGGGCCGCTCTGGCAGCCGGCGAGCGCGAGGCCGGCCAGCGCGACGAGGGCGAAGCCGAATGCGCGCGGGACGTCGCGGCCGGCGGACGCGGAGGCGTCGAGATTGCTATCCATTGTGGCCGATCCCCTCATCCGGTGGCTCGATGGTCTTACCCCCCAGAACCGGCGAGGCCAAGCCATTGCGCCGGTCAACGAAAAAAGGCGGCGGCGAATCCTCGCCCCGCCTTCCTCCCGTATTGATCGAAAGGGACGAAATATAGGCGGGCTCTAGCGAGCCGCTGCCGCGCGTCCGTTGCCGACCAAGCCTTCGCGCTGGGCCCGCTTGCGGGCGAGCTTGCGGGCGCGGCGGACGGCCTCGGCCTTTTCGCGCGCGCGCTTCTCGGAGGGCTTCTCGTAGTGTCCGCGCATCTTCATCTCGCGGAAAATGCCTTCCCGCTGCATCTTCTTCTTCAGCGCACGGAGCGCCTGGTCAACATTGTTGTCGCGGACGAGTACCTGCACGTGGTGTTCCTGTCAGAGGCGTTGAATCGTTCGTGGCATATGGCCATGAGCCAATGCCTCCGCGGCGGACCCCACCGCGAAACGAGGCGGCAATTAGCAGAATCGACATGCCTTGTCGAGGGCAAAACCGCGCATTGCCGCGCGTTCGCGCCGGCTCAGCGCCGCTCGGGGTCGAGATGCAGGTAGATCGGGTCGAACTCGGCGAGCGCGGCAAGCGCCTTGCGGTCGGGAAGGTGCACCGTGCCGCCGCGCCAGCGGACGAGGTTCTGGGCGCGCAGCTCCTGCAGCGTGCGGTTGGTGTGGACCACCGACAGGCCGAGCAGGTCGGCGAGGTCGGCCTGGCCGATCGGCAGCTCGAACTCGTCGGGCCGGGCGCGGCCGACCGAGAACAGCCGCAGATGTGTCTCGCAGATCAGGTGGGCGAGATGGCTGGCCGGGTTGCGGCGTCCGATCGAGACCAGCCAGGTGCGCTGGATCGAGGCGTCGATGGTCAGCAGCAGCGTGAACAGGCGCCACAGATGCGGATGATCGGCCGAGAGCCGCCGCAGCGCCGCATGGTCGACGAAGCCGATCCGGCAGTCGGTCAGCGCGATGACCGAATGGTCCATGACCTTGAGCAGCAGGCCGTGCAGGTCGGCGAAGTCGCCCGGCACGAGCAGCGCGGTCAACTGCCGCTGGCCGCTGCGCAGGTAGCCGGCGCGCACGGCGAAGCCCTGCACGATCAGGCAGCTCTCGGCCGGGCGGGAACGGTCGCGGATGATCTCCGTGCCGCGGGGAAAGTCGCGGAAGCGCCAGTTCAGCGCCTCCAGCGCGGCCTTCTCCTCGGCAGACAGACGGTCGCGGTTCTCGAGCGACGCAATAAGGGAGGAGATACCGGAATCCTCCAACCGCTCTCCTCCGTCAATGACTTCAAACCTGGAATCGATTCGCACGGTGTTACCTTGCTCGCCGGTTGCGCTCCTTAAAAAATGACATCGCCGCCGGCCTTCGCCCTACGCTGCGGAATCTGTGGAACCCATTGGCGCTATTGCGGTTCTAAGTCAGATGGAGGAGCCGGCGTGCCGAGATATTTCTTTCACCTTCGCCACCTGAACGAGAGCAGCGACAGCGACGGCATCGACCTGCCCGACTTCGAAGCGGCATGGGCCGAGGCGGTGCGCACCTGTGGGGAAATGCTCCGCGACTTTGAAGGTTCCCTGGCGCCCGACCGGCCCTTCGAGCTGCTGGTGTCGGACGGCGACGGCGCGGTGCTGGCGCGGCTGCGCATCTCGGTCGACTTCTTCGACCCCTGAAAAGGGCGCCGCGCCGCGACGCAAACCGGCAAGTCCCGTCGCAAACAGTGCAAGGCTGGCCCGCACCTTTGGCTAGTGGTAGTGCTCGATCGCCGGCACCGCCAACCGAGGCCAGACCATGCGAAAATACTCCGCCTTCGCCATCGCGCGCGAAGCGCTGCGCGGCCACAGGGGCTGGCAGCCGCAATGGCCTTCGCCGGAGCCGAAGGCGAGCTACGACGTCGTCATCGTCGGCGCCGGCGGCCACGGGCTGGCCACCGCCTACTACCTCGCGGCCGAGCACGGCATCACCAACGTCGCGGTGGTGGAGAAGGGCTGGCTGGGCGGCGGCAACACCGGCCGCAACACGACGATCATCCGCTCCAACTACCTCTACGACGAGAGCGCGGCGATCTACGACCATGCGGTGAAGCTGTGGGAGGGGCTGAGCCAGGCCCTCAACTACAACGTCATGTACTCGCCGCGCGGCGTCATGATGCTCGCCCACAACGTCCACGACGTGCAGGTCTTCAAGCGCCACATCCACGCCAACCGGCTGAACGGCATCGACAATGAATGGCTGACGCCGGAGGAGGCGAAGGAGTTCTGCCCGCCGCTCAACATCTCGCGGCATGCTCGCTATCCGGTCGTGGGCGCCGCGCTCCAGCGGCGCGGCGGCACGGCGCGCCATGACGCGGTCGCGTGGGGCTATGCGCGAGGTGCTGCCGCCCGCGGCGTCGACATCATCCAGAACTGCGCCGTCACCGGCATCCGCCGCGCGCCCTCGGGCGAGGTGACGGGCGTCGAGACGGAGAAGGGCTTCATCGCGGCGAAGAAGGTCGGCGTGGTGGCGGCCGGACACACCTCGGTGCTGATGGAGATGGCGGGCGTGCGCATGCCGCTCGAAAGCTACCCGTTGCAGGCGCTGGTGTCGGAGCCGGTCAAGCCGTGCTTTCCCTGCGTGGTCATGTCGAACACCGTGCACGCCTACATCTCGCAGTCCGACAAGGGCGAGCTGGTGATCGGCGCCGGCACCGACCAGTACACGTCCTATTCGCAGGCCGGGGGCCTGCACATCATCAACCACACGCTCGACGCCATCTGCGAGATGTTCCCGATGTTCACGCGCATGAAGATGCTGCGCTCGTGGGGCGGCATCGTCGACGTGACGCCGGACCGCTCGCCGATCCTGGCCAAGACGCCGGTCAAGGGGCTCTACGTCAATTGCGGCTGGGGCACCGGCGGCTTCAAGGCGACGCCCGGCTCGGGCCACGTCTTCGCCCACACGATTGCGCGCGACGAACCGCACGCGATCAATGCGCCGTTCACGCTGGAGCGCTTCCGCACCGGCCGCCTCATCGACGAGGCGGCGGCCGCGGCGGTGGCGCATTGAGGGGAGGGCGCGCGGGATGCTGCTGATCAACTGCCCCTATTGCGAGGAAGAGCGGCCGGAGCTCGAATTCCGCCATGCCGGCGAGGCGCATATCGCGCGGCCGACCAACATGGCGGAGATCTCCGGCGAGGCCTTCGAGACCTTCTTCTTCATCCGCGAGAACCCGAAGGGGCTGGTGTGGGAGCGCTGGCGCCACGTCCACGGCTGCGCCCGCTTCTTCAACGCCGTGCGCGACACCGTCACCGACAGGTTCGTCACCACCTACAAGGCCGGCGAGCCGAAATACGTCGTGCCGGCCGCGCCCGCGAGCGGCCCAGCCGTGCATGCCAATGTCGAGCCGGCGAAGGTCGACGCGAAGGCGCCCGCGAGGAAGCGGGCGGTGAAGGGGGCGAATAAGCCATGATGCGCAACGCCCTACGTTGCCCCCCTCTGTCCTGCCGGACATCTCCCCCACAAGGGGGGAGATCAGCCTGCAGCAGCGATTCCGCGAACCTTCGGCGATTGGCGGCGAGCGATATGACAGCCCATCTCCCCCCTTGTGGGGGAGATGTCCGGCAGGACAGAGGGGGGCGCGAAGGAACGCCGGGTCCGCAGTTTGCCGGAGCCGCCGCATGAGCCGCTTCCGCATCCCCGGCGCCGGCCGGCTTAGCCCGGCGCGGCCGCTGCGCTTCACGTTCGACGGCCGAACCTACTCGGGCCTCGAGGGCGACACGCTCGCCTCGGCGCTGATCGCCAACGGCGTCCATCTCGTCGGCCGCTCGTTCAAGTACCACCGGCCGCGCGGCTTTCTCTCGGCCGGCGCGGAGGAGCCGAGCGCGCTTGTCGGCATCCGCCGCGACGCCACGCGGCAGACGCCCAACGTGCGCGCCACGGTGCAGGAGCTCTATGACGGGCTGGCCGCAATCTCTCAGAACCGCTGGCCGGCGCTCTCCTTCGACGTCGGCGCTGTCAACGACCTCGCCGCGCCGCTTTTCTCGGCCGGCTTCTACTACAAGACCTTCATGTGGCCGCGGAAGGCGTGGAAATATCTCTACGAGCCGGCGATCCGCGCCTCGGCCGGCCTCGGCGTCGCGCCGAAGGAAGCCGACCCGGACCGCTACGCGGCGCGCTTTGCCCATTGCGACGTGCTGGTGGTCGGCGGCGGCGCGGCCGGCCTGTCGGCGGCGCTCGCGGCGGCCGAAAGCGGTGCCTCGGTCGTGCTCGCCGACGAGCAGGCCGAGTTCGGCGGCAGCCTGCGCTTCGAGAGCGGCGCGGTCATCGACGGCCGGCTCGGCTGGGACTGGGCGCAAGGCGCGGCGGCCCGCCTCGCGGCGATGCCGAACGTGCGGCTGCTCACCCGCACCACGGCTTTCGGCTACTATACGCAGAACATCCTCGGGCTGGCGGAGCGGCTGACCGACCATCTCGCCGCGCCCGATCCGGCCGCGCCGCGCGAGCGGCTGTGGCAGATCCGGGCGAAGCGGGTCGTGCTCGCCACCGGCGCGATCGAGCGGCACATGGTCTTCCCCGGCAACGACAGGCCCGGCGTCATGCTGGCGTCGGCCGGCCGCACCTGGCTCAACCATCACGGCGCGGCGGTCGGCTCGGCCGTGGGCGTCTTCGCGGCGAACGATAGCGGCTGGCTCGCGGCGCTCGACCTCGCGAAGGCCGGCGTGCGGGTCGCGGCGATCGTCGACACGCGGCCGGCGGCCGGCGAGGAGGTCACGCAGGCCGCCCGCGCGGCCGGCATCGAGGTGCTGACGGGGCACACCGTGACGCGCACGGACGGGCGGCTGCGCATCGGCTCGATGACGGTGCGGCCCGTCTCCGGCGGCGGGAGCGCGCGGCGGATCGCCGTCGACGCGCTGCTGATGTCGGCCGGCTGGACGCCGTCGCTGCACCTGTTCTCGCAGTCGCGCGGCAAGGTCGCCTTCGACGAGGCCACGCAGCGCTGCCTGCCCGGACAGTACGCGCAGGACTGCGCCTGCGTCGGCGCCTGCAACGGCACCGAAAGCCTCGCGGCGGCGGTGGCGGAAGGCTTTGCCGCGGGCGAGGCGGCGGGGCGAGAAGCGCGCAAGGGTCTCGCGAAGTCACCCCCACCCCTCACCCCTCCCCACAAGGGGGAGGGGGATTCTGCAGCGCCGACGACCCCCTCCCCCTTGTGGGGAGG
>JAFKJY010000149.1 GCA_017305835.1 Hyphomicrobiales bacterium | reverse complement strand
CGGGCTGCTGGCCGGCGCGCGGCAGCGTCGCCGGGTCGGGCATCGCCGACATGCGCAGCAGCTTGCTCACCACGAAGGCGCAGAGGACGAGGAGCAGCAGCGGCGAGAGCCAGGCAGCGACCGGGCCGGAGACGTAGCGGCCCTGGCCGAGCACGCCGACGGCGCCGGAGGCGATGATGCCGAGATAGGCGGCCGCGAGCCCGATGCCGGCGGCCACCGGCGTCGACTGCCGGGCGCTGCCGACGAGGAAGGTGGCGATCACCAGCACGCAGACCAGCCCGGGCACCAGCGCCTTGGAGAAGCGCAGGTGGAGCGCGGTGAGATAGTCGGGCTGGTCGGCGGGGATCGCCGTCAGACGCGCCAGCCGCGCGAGGTCGGACAGCGGCAGGTACATCGGCTTGAAGCCGCGGAACTGCACCCAGAGCGGGTCGATGGCGAGGTCGACGGCCTGGCTGGCGAAGCGCGTCACGTGCCGTTTCGGCTGCTCCGGCGCGCCCGCCTCCGGCTCCGCCTGCCCCGGCTCGGTGATGTCGGCGCGGAACCCGTCCTCGAGGATCCAGGCGAAGCCGCCGTCGCGCGCCTGCGGGAAGGCGCGCTCGGCCACCAGCACCTCGCGCAGCGTCCTGTCGGCGGCGAAGCGGTAGAGCGTCACCTTGCCGAACGCATGCGCGGTGCGGTCGAAGGAGCCCGCCTGCAGGATGTCGTCGCCGACGGCGAGCCAGGCGCCGTGCGCGCCGGTCTCGTTGGCGACGTATTGCCGGTAGGTGCCGAGCTGGCGCTCGACCAGCGACAGCACCGAATGCGGCCGCGCATAATTGTCGAGCAGGAACTGCGTGACGACCGAGCCGCCCGCCACGATGAACAGCGCCGGCAGCCCCGCCGCCAGCGAACGGCCCGCCACCCGCGTCATCAGCCGGCGGCCGGACAGGCTGAGGCTCATCTCCGACCACAGCACGGCCAGCACGAAGGCGATGGGGAATATCTGCGCCAGCACGTCGGCCGCCCGCAGCCCGACGAAGACCGCCGTCTCGGCGAGGCCCGAGCGGCCCTGGCCGGCGGCGGCCCGCCACGTGTCGTCGACATAGGCGCCGACATGGATGGGCATGATGATCGCCAGCACGAGACCCGCCGCGACGACGATCCGCCATACGTGCTGGCGGATCAGGTATCGGGTGTAGACTCCCATCCGTGTGCCGGTCTGTCGCGCGCCTGGTTGCAGTCCTGCATTGTCGGGGAACGCCGCGGCTTTGTCACCTGCCGGCGCTGGCCGCCGCCGGTCAGCTCCGCGCCTCGACGATGGTCTTCTTGGCGTCGCGGGGGAGCGCGTTGCGGATCGACTGGAGGATCCTGTCGTAGGTGGCGGTGTCGAATTCGCGGCCGGCGGCCGACATCGACGCGATGAAGCGGCTCCGGTGCACGATCGTCGATATCTTGTGGTGGAGGTCGATGATCGTCTGGTTGCCGGCAAGCCGCACGATCTCGCCGTAGAACTCCTCGCCGGCGCGGAACCACTGGTTGCGGTCGCCTCTCGCGGCCGCCTTGCGCAGCCGCTCCAAGGTGCGGCCGAGCGCGCTCGCGCCCTCATCGGGGGCATCCGCGGCCAGGATCGAGCCGGCCAGCGCCTCCAGTGTGGCCTGCACCTGCCGCGCGTCGCCCGCCGCCTGCTCGTCGAGCGCCACGACCGTGGCGCCCCTGTTGGGATGGATCTTCACCAGCCCCTCCGTCTCCAGGATTCGCAGCGCGTCGCGCAGCGGCGTGCGCGAGACGGCCAGGCTGTCGGCGACCGTCTGCTCGCGGATCCGCTCGCCGGGCTTCAGCACGTCGTGGAAGATCCGCTCCCGCAGGTAGTCGGCGATCTGGGCGGGCAGGGGGCGCGGCGCGATCGGCGCGTCGCGGCCCGGGCGCGCCGCAAGTCTGGTTCTGTCTCTGGTCGCCATGATTCGACTGTGCCTGCGATGCTTGCTGCGCGGCGATCCGGGTCCGGCCGCCGTCGCACGCGTGCGAACGTGGCCGCGCCGGCCGGATTGCGCAATGCCGGAGCATGATTTTCCAACAAGAGTCGGAGCGATGGAAGATGCTTTCCACCGGGCCGTGAAAGGGCGGTCGCGGACCTCCCTTGCCAGCCTCATTTCGTCTATGGTATGCAATATTGGAGTGAGGAGGGCGCACGCGGAAAGCGTTCGGCGCACCGCGGCGACCGTCCGGCGACATCGCAACGGGAGGATGAAATGGCTTACTCATTGAGAAGCAGGCTCGTCGGCGGACTGCTGGCGGCGGTCGCCATCGGCGGCCTGGCATGGACGCCGGCATTCGCCGAGACGCTGGTCTTCGCCGCCGGCAACGACGCGTCCACCATGGACCCCCATTCCAACCTGACGACGCCCTCGACGCAGCTCCAGCGCCAGGTCTACGAGCCGCTGGTCGGCCGCGACCAGGAGCTCAAGGTCATCCCGATGCTCGCCGAGAGCTGGGAGCAGACCGAGCCGACCCGCTGGCGCTTCAAGCTGCGGCCCAACGTCAAGTTCCACGACGGCGCGGCGCTGACGGCCGACGACGTCATCTTCTCGCTGAAGCGCGTCGCGGCGCCGACCTCGCACTTCCGCCCGGCCGTCGACACCGTCACCGCGGTCGAGAAGGTCGACGACCTGACCTTCGACATCGTGACCAGCGAGCCGGACCTGGTGCTGCTGTCCAAGCTCACCAACGTCGCGATCATGAACAAGGCCTGGTCCGAGGCCAACAACGCCGCGCTGCCGCAGGACATGTCCAAGCAGGAGGAGGCCTTCACCTCCCGCCACTCGAACGGCACCGGCCCCTACATGCTGGAATCGCGCGTTCCCAACGTCGAGACCGTGCTGGTCGTCAACCCGAACTACTGGGGCGAGATCACCGGCAACGTGACGAAATACGTCTCCAAGCCGATCGCCGCAGCCGCGACCCGCGTCGCCGCCCTGCTGTCGGGCGAGGTGAACTTCGTGCTCGACGCGCCGCTGCAGGACATCGAGCGGCTGAAGGCGACCGACGGCATCACCACCTCCGGCGGGCCGGAGCTGCGCACCATGTTCCTGACGTTGAACAACGAGAAGGAGCACCTGACCGGCGACAACCCGCCCGACAAGAACCCGCTGCGCGACCAGCGCGTCCGCAAGGCGCTCTATCAGGCGATCGACATCGACGCGATCCAGTCGAAGATCATGCGCGGCTACGCGGTGCCGACCGCGATCTTCTTCCCGCCCTCCGTGCACGGCTTCCCGGCCGATCTCGACGTGCGTTACCCGTATGACGTCGAGGCCGCGAAGTCGCTCCTGAAGGAGGCCGGCTATCCCGACGGCTTCTCCTTCACGCTGGACTGCACGGCCAACCGCTACGTCAACGACGAGCAGCTCTGCCAGGCGCTGGTGGCGATGTGGGCCAAGGTCGGCGTCAAGGTGACGCCCGCCCCGGTGCCGATCGCCCAGTTCGTGCAGAAGATCACCACGCGCGGCCAGAGCGACATGTTCATGCAGGCGGCCGCCACGACGACGCTCGACGCCTTCTACAGCCTTCAGGCCTGGGTGTTGAGCCCGACCGGCCGCTCCGGCGACGGCCAGTGGAACCTCGGCGGCTACAAGAACGACGAGATCGACAAGGCGATCCTGGCGATCCGCTCCGAGCTCGACGACGCCAAGCGCACCGAGCTGATCCACAAGGCGGTGGAGCTGTGGAAGCAGGACGTCGTCCAGATCCCGCTGTTCCACCCGGTCTCGACCTGGGCCATGCGCAGCAACGTCGACGCCAAGTACCGCTCCGACAACCAGCTTGAAGCCAAGTGGGTGACGATCAAGTAGGATAACCTCCCGGACTCCGGCGGCGGCAGGCATGGGACCCGGTGGGGTCGCCACGGCCCGCCGCCGCCGGGCCGCGTTCCCACGGAGGCGACGATGCTGAATCTGCTGGTCAGCCGGGCGGGGCAGGGGGTTCTGGTCCTGCTCGTCGTGAGCCTGCTTTCCTTCGTCCTGTTCAACTTCGTCGGCGACCCGGTCGGCATCATGGCCGGCGAGTTCGCTACCCAGGCCCAGCGCGACGAGATGCGGCAGATGCTCGGCCTCAACGCCTCGATCGTCGAGCAGTACGGCCGCTTCCTGTTCCGCCTGCTGCACGGCGAGCTGGGCATCTCCTACCAGCACGGCCGGCCGGTGCTGGAGATCCTGCTGGAGCGGCTGCCGGCCACGCTGGAGCTGAGCCTGGTGGCGATGGTGCTGGCGGTGGTGCTGGGCGTCGTCGGCGGCTGCGCCACGGCTTTGTGGCGCGGGCGCGTCGCGGCGCAGGCGATCCTGTCGACCTCGCTGCTCGGCATCTCGCTGCCGACCTTCTTCGTCGGCTTCATCCTCATCCTCGTCTTCTCGGTCAATCTCGGCTGGCTGCCCTCCTTCGGCCGCGGCGAGGTCGTCGACCTCGGCTGGTGGACGACCGGCTTCCTGACGCTGAGCGGCTGGAAGGCGCTGGTGCTGCCGGCGCTGACGCTGTCGCTCTACCAGACCGCGATCATCCTGCGGCTGGTGCGCGCCGAGATGCTGGAGGCGCTGCGCGCCGACCACATCCGCTTCGCCCGCGCCCGCGGCGTGAGCCGTCCGCGCATCAACTTCCGCCACGCGCTGAAGAACGCCATCGTCCCGGTGGTGACGGTGATGGGCCTGCAGTTCGGCTCGATCATCGCCTTCTCGGTCGTGACGGAGACGGTCTTCCAGTGGCCCGGCATCGGCTTCCTGCTGGTCGAGGCGATCAACTTCTCCGACATCCCGGTCATGTCGGCCTATCTGCTGCTGATCGCGCTGGTGTTCCTCACCATCAACCTCGTGGTCGACATCCTCTACTACGCCATCGACCCGCGCCTCAGCGTGGCGAGGGCGCGATGAGGCCAGCCGCCATCGACAGGCCGGGCAGGGACGCGGCGGCGCTGCTGTCCGTGCGCGACCTTCAGGTGGAACTGCGCAACTGGCGCGGCAACGTGCCGGCGATCCGCGACGTCTCCTTCGACATCCGGCCCGGCGAGGTGCTGGCCATCGTCGGCGAGTCCGGCGCCGGCAAGTCGCTGACCGGCAGCGCCATCATCAACCTGCTGGTGCCGCCGCTGGAATTGAAGGGCGGCGAGGTCTGGCTCGACGGCGCCCGCATCGACAATCTCGGGGCGCGCGCGCTGGAGAAGGTCCGCGGCCGCCATGTCGGCATGGTCTTCCAGGACCCGCTGACCAGCCTCGACCCGCTGTTCACGGTCGGCGACCAGCTCGTCGAGACCATCCGCACGCACCTGCCGATGAGCGAGTCGCAGGCGCGCGAGCGCGCGGTCGGGCTGCTGGGCGAGGTCGGGATCCCCTCGCCGGCCGAGCGGATGGGCTTCTACCCGCACCAGTTCTCCGGCGGCATGCGCCAGCGCATCGTGATCGCGCTCGCCGTCTGCGCCGGCCCGCGCCTGCTGATCGCCGACGAGCCGACGACGGCGCTCGACGTCTCCGTGCAGGCACAGATCATCGCGCTGCTGCGGCGCATGTGCCGCGAGCGCGAGATGAGCGTGCTGCTGATCACCCACGACATGGGCGTCGTCGCCCAGCTCGCCGACAGGGTGGCGGTGATGTATGCCGGCCGCATCGTCGAGACCGGCCCGGTCGCCGAGGTGATCGGCCGGCCGCGCCACCCCTACGCCGCCGCACTGATGGATTCGATCCCGTCGGTGGCGAGCCGGCGCGGCCGGCTGAAGCAGATCGCCGGCGCCATGCCGCGGCTCAACGCCATCCCGCCCGGCTGCGCCTTCAACCCACGCTGCACGCTGGCGCAGGATCGCTGCCGCACCGAGCGCCCGCCGCTGGAGCGGCGCGGCGACAGGGAGGTCGCGTGCTGGTTCGCCGACCTGACGCAGGGCAGGGAGGTCGCACTTGGCTGACGCTTCCGCCGCCGCGCCCTATGTCCGCATCCGCGACCTGAAATGCTGGTTCGAGGTGCCGGTGGGCCTCGCCGACAGGCTGCTCGGCCGCGGCGCCCGCGGCCATGTCCGCGCCGTCGACGGCATCTCCTTCGACATCGAGCGCGGCACCACCTTCGCGCTGATCGGCGAATCCGGCTGCGGCAAGTCGACGGTGGCGCGCACGCTGGTCGGCCTCAACGCGTTCACCGGCGGCTCGGTCGAGATCGACGGCCGCCGCCGCGAGGCCGTGGGCGGCGCCGTGGTCGACGCCGACGCGCAGATCATCTTCCAGGACCCCTATTCCAGCCTCAACCCGCGCTGGACGGTGCGCGACATCATCGCCGAGCCGATCAGGCTGGCCGGAGGGGCGGCGAAGGCCGCGATCGCGGCGCGGGTGGACGAATTGCTGCGCATGGTCAACCTCGCGCCCTCGGATGGCGACAGGTTCCCGCACGAATTCTCCGGCGGCCAGCGCCAGCGCATCTCGATCGCCCGCGCGCTCGCCGCCTCGCCGCAATTCATGGTCTGCGACGAGCCGACCTCGGCACTCGACGTCTCTGTGCAGGCCCAGATCCTCAACCTGATGACCGACCTGCAGCGGCGGCTGTCGCTGACCTACCTGTTCATCTCGCACAACCTCGCGGTCGTGCGGCAGGTGGCCGACAGCGTCGGCGTCATGTATCTCGGCCGCATCGTCGAGGTCGGCCGCTCCGACACGCTGTTCTCGCGGCCGGCCCATCCCTATACGCGGGCGATGCTCGACGCGGTGCCGGACATCCGCGCGATCGGCGCCGTGCGCGACCCGATCCCCGGCGAGACGCCGAGCGCGATCTCGCCGCCCTCCGGCTGCACCTTCCACCCGCGCTGCCCCTACAGGAACGCCCGTTGCGAGGCGGAGGTGCCGGAGCTGAAACCCTTCGCCGACGCGCTGGTCGCCTGCCACGCGCTCGAGGAGGGCAGGGTCTCGCCGCCCGTGCTCGCCGCGCCGCAGGAGGCCGCGCAGCCGGTGGCCGAGGCGCCGACCGCTGCGCCGGCACTGGCCGCCGCGACGGCGCAGCCGGCGAAGGCCGGCTGGCTGCGGCGCTTCCTCGAAGCCGACATGCTGCATTCGTTCCGCACCTCGCCGGCCGTGGTGACGTCGTTCGTCGTCCTGCTCGTCTGCCTCGTATGCGGGCTGGGCGCGAGCCTGGTGGCGCCGCACGACATCCTCGACCTGACCTCCTTCAACCTGCTCGACGCCTCGCTGCCGCCGGCCTGGGAGGCGGACGGGACGGGCAACTTCCCGCTCGGTACCGACCAGCAGGGCCGCGACCTGCTGTCGCTCATCATCTACGGACTGCGCATCTCGCTCGTCATCGGCGGCGCCTCGGTGCTGCTCGCCGTCGCCATCGGCGTGACGCTCGGCCTCGTCGCCGGCTATTTCGGCGGGGTCGTCGATTCGATCCTGATGCGCATCGTCGACGTGCAGCTCTCCTTCCCGGCGATCCTCGTCGCCATCCTGGTCAGCGGCATCGTCAAGCTGTTCGCGACCGGGGCGGCGTTCGAGACATGGGCGACCTACGTGCTGATCTTCTCGATCGGCATCACCGGCTGGATGCAGTTCGCGCGCACGGTGCGCGCCTCCACCCTCGTCGAGGCAGGCCGCGAATACGTGCAGGCGGCCCGCGTCATGGGCCGCTCGCGCACGGCGATCATGTTCCAGCACATCCTGCCCAACGTGCTCGGCCCGGTGCTCGTGCTGGCGACGATCTTCCTCGGCGTGACCATCCTGACCGAGGCGTCGCTGTCCTTCCTCGGCGTCGGGCTGCCGCCGACCCAGCCCTCGCTCGGCACGCTGATCCGCGTCGGCGGCAACTACCTGTTCTCGGGCGAATGGTGGGTCGTGGTCTTTCCCGGCATCACGCTCGCCGCGCTTATCCTCGCCGTCAACATCCTCGGCGACTGGCTGCGCGACGCGCTCAATCCGAAGCTGAAATGACGCGGGTGGCCGACAGGAGGGAGAAGCGGGTGGATTTCAGGGATTTCGGCATAGGCGGCAGGACCGCCTTCGTCTGCGGCTCCAGCGCCGGCCTCGGCCGGGCCTGCGCCTCCGCGCTCGCCGCGCATGGCGCGGTGGTCTGGATCAACGGGCGCACCGAGGAGCGGGTGAAGCGCACGGCGGACGAACTGGCGCGCGAGCACGGCGCCGAGACGCGGTGGCTCGTCGCCGACGTGACCACCGCCGAGGGCCGCGCCGCGATGCTGGAGGCCTGCCCGTCGCCCGACATCCTGGTCAACAATTCCGACGGCCCGCGCCCCGGCGATTTCCGCGACTTCGGCGAGGCCGAGTGGCATGCAGCGCTATCGGCCAACATGGTGTCGCCGATCCTGCTGATAAGGCAGTATCTCGACGGCATGATCGGCCGCGGCTGGGGCCGGATCGTCAACATCACCTCGACCTCGGTCAAGGCGCCGCTGCCGCTGCTCGGGCTCTCCAACGGCGCGCGCAGCGGCTTGACCGGCTTCGTAGCCGGGCTTGCCCGCGAGGTCGCGGCGAGCGGCGTGACGATCAACAACATCCTGCCCGGCCGGATGTCGACCGACAGGCTGTCGAGCTATGTCGGCGCGCTCGCCCACGGGGAGGGCGTGGCCGCCGAGGCGGTGGCCGAGCGGCTGGCGCAGTCCAACCCGATGAAGCGGTTCGGCCGGCCCGAGGAGCTCGGCGCGCTCTGCGCCTTCGTCGCCAGCACGGGCGCGGCCTACATCACCGGACAGAATCTGATCGTTGACGGGGGAGAATATCTCGGATGAGTGGAGGGATGCACGTCGCGGGCGGCATCCGCACCGGCAACCGACCCCTCGGGGGCGGGCCGGCGGGCCGGGGCGCGGCGGCGCAGTCCGGTTCGTGCTCCATGGAGGATGACAGCATGTACGCCGCTCACGAGCAGCAGCCCGAGCAGCCGAGGCCGCTACCGGTCGAGATCGCCGACCGGCTGCGCAGCATGATCATCCACGACGAGATCGCGCCCGGCACGCGGCTGCAGGAGCGCACCTTCGCGGCGCGGCTCGACGTCTCGCGCACGCCGCTGCGCGACGCCACCAAGATCCTCGCCCGCGAGGGGCTGGTCGTGCTGACGCCCAACCACGGCGCGCAGGTGGTCGAGTTCTCGCCGGGCGAGATCAAGGAGATGCTGCTCGTCTATTCGGAGCTGGACGGGCTGGCCGGCCGGCTCGCCTGCGAGCACGCCACCGACGCCGACATCGACAAGGTGGCGGCGCTGGTCGAGGAGATCGACCGGGCGGTCGCACGCGGCGACCGCCGCGCCTACTTCACCGCCAACCAGGCCTTCCACCTCGCCATCGTGACGGCGGCGCGCAACGCCACGCTGGCCGACGCGCACCGCATCTTGAACCTGCGCCTCTACCGCACGCGTTACCTCGCGATCATGGACCTGGAGAACTGGACCGAGCAGGCGGCCGAGCACCCGAAGCTGCTCGACGTGCTGCGCGCCCGCGACGGCGACGCCATGGAGGCGATGGTCAAGCAGCACATGCTGCGGGCCTGGGAG
>JAFKJY010000165.1 GCA_017305835.1 Hyphomicrobiales bacterium | reverse complement strand
CGAGGGTGCTCAACGCCCGCTTCGGCATCTCCGACATCGTCGTGCTCAACGATTTCGAGGCGCAGGCGCTCGCCACCGTGGCGCTCGACCCGGCGCAGATGGTGCGGATAGGCGGCGGCGAGGCGGAGGAAGGCGCGAGCCGCGTCGTGCTCGGCCCCGGCACCGGGCTGGGCGTCGCCGGCATGGTGCATGCGCGCGGCATCTGGATCCCCGTGCCCGGCGAGGGCGGCCATGTCGACCTCGGCCCGCGCACGCCGCGCGACTTGGAGATCTGGCCGCATCTGGAGCCGATCGAGGGCCGCATCTCGGGCGAGCAGATGCTGTGCGGGCGCGGGCTGGTCAACATCTACCGCGCGGTGGCGATGGCCAACGGCCGGCCGCCGCGGCTGGCGGCGCCGCCCGACATATCGGCCGCCGCGCTCGACGGCTCCGACGCCGACGCGGCCGAGGCGCTGGAGCTGTTCGTCACCTGCCTCGGCCGGCTCGCCGGCGACCTCGCGCTGGTCTTCATGAGCCGCGGCGGCGTGTTCCTGACCGGCGGCATCCCGCAGAAGATCGTGCCGGCGCTGGAGCGCGGCAATTTCCGCGCCGCCTTCGAGGACAAGGCGCCGCACAGCGCGCTGCTCGCCGCCATGCCGGTCTACGTCATCACCCACCCGCGCGCCGCGCTCGCGGGGCTGGCCGCCTTCGCGCGCACGCCGGAGCGGTTCGGCGTCGAGACGGAAGGCCGCCGCTGGCGGTTCTGACCGCCGACGGGCATTGCATCGCCGCGCGGAAACGGCAATACGCTTGCCCCGACGGAGGACGACATGACCGACATGGCTCTCGTTGTGGTGGGCGCGGCCGGGCGCATGGGCCAGACGCTGGTGCGGCTCATCCACGAGACGCCGGGCGCGCGGCTGGCCGGCGCGATCGAGCGCGAGGGCGCAGCCCAGCTCGGCCGCGACGCGGGCGAGCTCGCCGGCGTCGGGCCGCTCGGCGTGGCGATCACCGACGATCCGCTGCCGGCCTTCGCCGCGGCCGACGGCGTGCTCGACTTCTCGGTGCCGGCGGCGAGCGTGGCCTATGCCGGCTATGCCGCGCAGGCGCGCATCGTCCACGTCATCGGCACCACCGGCATCGGGCCGGAGGACG
>JAFKJY010000049.1 GCA_017305835.1 Hyphomicrobiales bacterium | reverse complement strand
CTCGCCGATGTTGACGATCTCGTCGGCCGTGAGCTGCGGTATTTCAGAGTGTTCGATGTGGGCCGAGCCCAGCACCTCTACATAAACCTGGCCCGGGGAGTTGATGGAGATTTCGACGACCTGGCTGTCATCAAGAAACGGCCGCAGCGGCTCAAGGGCCCGGTTCAGAAAATGGTGTTTCTGTTCGGCGGCGAAGCTAGTCGAGATTACGTTCACGACGGATCTCCCTCAGTGCCTCGGTGACTGGATCCTCGTACATGGCGGAAAAATCGAGGTCCTGACGAACGAAGACGAAGATGCGCTCGCCCTGGCTGACGCTGATCGTCGGTGGAATTCGCAAGGAATCTCCCAATGCCTGGTTGGCAATGTCTGAGAAGGTCTGCGCGAGGGTCTCACGGGCCAGTTCCTCCGCGTTCTGCGCATCGTCGCTGTTTCCGGCCGCGGCCTCGCTGCCGTAACCGGTCAAGTAGCTGGCGCCGGCGCCGACGATCGACAAAAGAATGGCTGCGCCAAAGCGCTCGCGGAACTTTTTGTCGACGCGCCCGGTCAAGCCGGCTCGGCCCAGGCTGTCGGCGCCGATCGAGTTCAGCCGGACCGATACGCCGTCATCGCGCAGCATGCGGGTCCAGACCACGAAAATTCTCGTCTGGCCGCGCGTGATCTCGGATTGATACTCGCCGATCAGCCGAGTGCCGGTCGGGATCAGAATGCGTCGGCCGTCGAAGGAATAGACGTCCTGCGAGACGATCGCCCTCACCTGGCCCGGCAGATCGCTGACGATGGCCGTTTCCAGGATGCCGGGGATTAATGTGCCTTCAGGAACGAGTGCGTCGATACGTTTGATCTTTCGCGCCTTGGCGCCGCGGTCGCCGATGCTGGAGGCTGCGGCGAGGAACTTGCTGCTGCGATCCTCACCGGCGACGGTCAGCCCCTCCCCCTCGTTGCCGGTCAAACTGCCTTGCCCGCCGGCGGTCGCATTGTCGACCACGACCAGTTTCGAGCGGAAACGTTCGGGGAATTCTTCAGCCGGGGCTTCGACAGCTTCCGGCGGCGGTGGCGTACCGGGAACAGGCGGCGGTGGCACCTCGAACTCGGTCGTATCGGCCTCTTCGGCCGGAGGAGGCGGAGGCGGTGGCGGCGGAATCTGGACCATCTCCGGCGCCGGAGGTTCCGGCTCGGGCTCTCCCTCGCGCACGAAGGATGGAGGACGAAACGTCGTGGTGGTGAACTCCTCGTCGCCGTCGAGCATCTCGCGGACCGGCGGCTGCCTGCCGGCGAGAATCAGATAGCCGGCAGCAATGCCCAGCAGGACCAGAACAGCGCCACCGACGAGTTGCTTACGACGAACGGCATTGTCGGCAATGACGGAATCGTCGCCCTGACCGAGAGCCTCGAGTTCGGGGGAGCGCTTCATCAGTTTCCGCTCCGACGCCGGCGTTTGGCCTTGTCATCTTCGACCGGCCCGAGGATTGCCGGATCGGGCGCTGCGAAATCCGGCTTCCTGAGATTGAAGATACAGATCCACTGATCGCCATCACGCAGTGTGAACTGGGTCGCCGTCCCGTCGACGACGATGTACTCGCCTTCCCTGCGGAAGTTCCGCAGCGTTTCGGAGAAATCCGAATTGACCGCGAAGATCGCCGGCACGCGTCGGTCGAATTTGAAGAAGGTCTTGTTGCCGTCATCGAAGACCATAAGCGGCTTCAGGCGCGCATCACCCGAGAACGAATAGTCGATGTTGACGTTAGCCTTGTCGATGCCGGAGATGTTCGGCCAGGCAGCTCGTTGTTCTGCCTCCTGTCGCAAAGCAGCGTTGAGATTCTTCTCCGGGTAGTGGAAGCGGATTCCAAAAACCTTGCGGCCAGCCTCGGGCGCGAAATCATGCAGTTCGAGATAGTAGATGCGCTTGTCGGTGACGACGTTCATGTTCGTAACGACGTCCTTGGCGATCGGCTTGACGAACAGGATGTTGCCCTTCTCGGCCGGGACGACCTGCCAGCTTTCCGTGTCGCCGAGCGAGATGGTCTCGAACTTCTCGTCTTCGTCGAAGATGATCATGGTTGAGATGCCGTAGGTCGCGAAAACCTGAACGACATTGTTCTCCTGATAGGTGACGCTGGTCACCCGCGCATCGAGAGAACCGCCCTTCGGCGTCTGTGCGGCAAAAGCCGGCCAGAGGGAGCCGCACAGCATGAGCGCAGCCGTCCAGGAGCGGCCCCTCATTGCCCATCTCCGGACGTGACCGTTTCCTGATCCCGGCGGTAGGAATAGACCTGGAAGCCGAGTGGATTCTCGAAGCGCCACTCGTTGCGGGTCGGCGTGTCGGTGTAGCGGAAGCGCACGACGGAGATCCAATGACGGACGACCGATTCCGTGTCGCTGCGTTCGTTGGTGGAGAACCTGACGATCGCCGTGCTGGCGTTGGGAAACGTCACCGATTTGATCTCGACGAGGACCCGCTTCAGCCGGCCATAGACCTTTGTGGGGTTTTGCGCATTGGCCGCGCTGTAGAGGGTCTGCAGTTCGCGCGCCGCCTCGTCCGCGGAGAGCAGCGCCGCGATGCCGAAATTCTCGGTGATGGCATAGGGATCGTAGCCTTCGCGGGCGCGGATGTAGCGCACGACATTGGCCTGCGTGATCGCTTGCTGCTCGGTGAGGTTGGCTGGCCGCGTCAGGCCGGACTTTACCTCGATATAGCCTGTGGTCTTGTCGACGGTGACGACATAGGGCTCGAAGCTCTTCAGCGGCAGCATCAGCACCACGGCAAGCAGGCTGAGCAGGGCGATCCCGGCAAAGACGATCGAGAAGAACCAGGCGACGCGAGCTGAACGCTTCGCCCGCTTGATGATCTCCTGCTCCCAGATGTCGCCTTGCTGGAAATAGGACCGCAGTGCGGATTCCGATGTGTCTGCCATCCCTGCCCTTTTCTTGTTGTTCGGGATCCAACATCAACCTGCCGTCACGTCTGCCGAGGCGTTCCATTTGACGTTATCGCGCGCTGCATGGAGGCGCCCGCGCCATCCTGCCGTGGTGAGTGAAGTCGAGCCTGGACGCGATGAACCGCAGCCTGCGTCTGGCGCGCCGACTGACCAATCGCTTCGCGGCTCCAGAAAATTCCTCGCGTGGTCATCTGCCGCGAACGAGGACCGATCGGCGTGGCCAGCCCGCCCGCTATGCCTTGAGCGAGTGATTGCACCTGTAGGAGAACGAAGCTGCCAGCAAGGCAAAGCATGATGAAAGCAGCAAAGTCACTGAGCTTCAGTTCGCGATTGCCGGATATGCTGTCGATCGTTGTCAGTTCCGGCTCCATCGCCGCAATCAGGAAGGCGGCGATCACGTAAACGAACAGCGGAATGAGCGCATAGAGCAACGACTGGTTCAGCCATCCCATGGCATAGCTACGGGTCACATCGAAAAAGAAGCAGGCAATGAAGATCGGCGCGGTGCCCAGCAGCACCCACAGCACGACCTTGGCTAGGACGAGAATGCCTAGCGCGATGGCAACGAACAGGCCGGCAAACACCATGATGATCATGCCGATCAAGGCCGGGAGGACGGACAGATAGCCGGCCTGCTCCGAGAAGGCCGCCGCGGCGGTGTTTGCCGTCTTCCAGATTTGCGATAGCCCATTGGTGGGTTCGCTCACACCCGTGCCGGAAGCCGCCAGGATGGCGCGGCCGGCCGCTTCCGGCACCGTTGTCAGCCAGTCATAGACAAGATCGTTGAAATTGGACCATGTGCCGACAAGCACCAGGATGACGAAGACGCGCACCAGCCTGCCGATGATCTCGGCGACGCTGAGGCGTGACGTCCCGAGGAAAAGCTGCACGCCGTAGAACAGCACGGCAAGGACAAAGAGCAGGCGCAGAAGAGGCTCGAGATCCTGGCTCAGTGCCTCGTACGCGCTCTGGGAAAAATTCTCTCCCGAAGCGTCAATCCGATCCAGCAGTTCTCCAATGAAGTCGTCCACCGCCCTGCCCTATTCTTCGTCGCCACTCGCCAAGCCCTGGATCGCCGCCAATGCCGCGGCCCTGTCCGCGTTGACCGAAAACATCGGCCCGCATTCGTCGCCGGTGCTGGCATAGCTCGACAGATTGGCCGGCCGTTTGCATGGCGCCGTCTTCTCGCGCGGCGTGCCGCATCCGCTGGCGAGAACCGCCAGCGCGAACACCAGAGCTTTCGAGATGCACTGCCGCCCTCTCATTCGTATCGCAGCGCCTTTTTGGTGTTCGACATATCGGTCAGCTTGCGCTGGTTCTCGGCGTGCAGTGACTGCACGCCGGCGTTCAGCACGCCGATCATTTCGTTCAACGTCAGGCCCGTCTGGACCTGGAGCTGCGTGTTCTGGTCGATCGATCCTTTGATGTCCTCGGCCTTGCCGATGTCGCCGCCGGCGGTTTCGAGCGCGGAACGGCGCGTTTCGACCGCAGCCTGAGAACCGGTGATCAGAGCCGAGACGCCCATAACCGTCTTCATGAGCTCCTCATAGGATTTGTCGCTGGCCAGCGAGCTGTTGTCCTTGCCCGAGAGAGAGCGCACGAGTTGCAAGCCGTTGATGAAAAGCGTGGCAGCTTCGACCACTTTGGGATCGAGTGAGCCGAAATCGGCGATCCCACCCTTCAGGATGCTGTCGAAGGACGGCATGGAGGAGATGCTAAAACCGTTGCCGATCGCGATATCCTTGAGAGGACCAGCGTCGCTACCGCGGTCTCCGGTAACCGCCTTCAGGGTTTCCTCGACCGTGCCCAGAATTTCCTTGTTCGTATCGAGAATCTTGCCTGTCTTTTCAGCGGTATCACGTGCGACCGCGTAGTTGGTCTTGTCGATGACCGGGATATCGGCTGCTGCCGGCGCGATGCCTACGCCGACCAAAGCCAGGATTGCCAATGAACGTTTCATGTCGACCTCCATCACTGTGTCTCGAGGAGCAGTTCCGCCTGCGCGTCGATGCGCTGGACACAGGCCCTCGCGTCGGCATCCCAGACGAAGCCTTCGCGCTTGTCGCAGAAGCCAGCCACCGGCCGATCGTCGTCATCGTTGCCCGTCTCGTACCGGGTCGATCGGTTTGTGCCGGACAGGTCGCCTAGCGTCATGGCGTTGGTGGAATTGGTGAGATCGGCGAAGGCCGTACTGAGCAGGATCAGCCGATTGATGAGCTCGATGTTCGCGTTGCGCGCGCCCGAATTGTGATCCCAGCTGTCCTGGATCGTGCCCGAACTCATGTCGCCAAGTTGCGTCAGCCAGGACGTGACATCGCCGGACCCCTCTCCGATCGCCGCGGTCAGGCCCATTGCGATCATCGTGCTGGTCCGGGCGCCCGCATAGGCGCCGCCACCGCCATAGTTGAGCGGAATGCCGGACTTGTCGGAGCCGCCGAAGGCAGGCAGCCACTTCCGGGTTATGTTGGCGACATAGCCCTGCGTCTCCTTGAACGGCGGTATGCCGCCATATTTGTTCACGTTCCCCGCGCCGGCATTGTAGGCGGCCAGCGCCAGCGAGACATTGCCGTTGTACTTTCGAAGCTGCTGCTTGTAGTAGCGCGCGCCGCCGCGCAGGTTCTGATCGATATTGTAGGGATCGACGCCAAGGTCGCCGGCGGTTCCCGGCATAAGCTGGGCGAGGCCGATCGCCCCGGCACCGGACTTTGCACAAGGATTGAAACGGCTTTCCTGGTAAACGAGCGCCAGGAACTCGTTTTCGTCGACACCTTCTTCCCGCGCGATCCGACGAACGAGGCCGGCGATCGCCGGATTGGCATTCGCCGCTGCGACCGGATCATCCTTTCGGCCTGGCCGGTACATTGAGCAGGTCACGCTCTGATTGTTGACGTAGCGCTCCTCATCGACCTTCTCGATCTCGCCGGTTTTCCGGTCGCGATCCTCGCGCTGGTCGAGCACGGTGCCGTCGATGGTCGGGATATCGGCAAAGGCAGGCGATGCCGCAAAGACCAGAAGGAGCGAAAGACGCCGGATCATGCTGGAACCTCCCAGCCGCAGAAAACAGGCAGCCACTTCGCCGGATCGTCACCGAGTTGCGCGCGAAGTGCTGCGCATTGCTCGATCGTCTCCTTGCGGCCGGACATCACGCGCACGAGGTCCGGCATTGAGGATAGATCCAATCGGGCGATGACCGAGTCGTTTCCGTGCTTGATCAAGAACGTCCGCCGCTCAGGCGGGGTGTTGCGAATGAAGGCGTATTCCTTGGCGGTCAGTCCGAAGCGCCGGATGTAACTTTCCTCATCTGCGCGTGGGTTCGGGAAATGCAGATTGGTTGCCGACTGCTCGATCAGCGTGTGCGATTGCGGCGAGCGCGCAATATCGGCCGCCGACTGTGTGCCGAACCCGACGATCCCGTTGAGCTTTCGGATCGTCTTCATCTTGTCGACGATGTAGTTGGAGAAGATCGGGTCCTGGAGAAGCTTCCAGCCCTCATCCATGAAGATGAGAACCGGCTCGCCGGTGAGCAGCTCGTCCAGCCGATGGTAAAGGTACATGAGCGCCGGCGTACGCACATCCTGATTGTCGAGGATGTGCGTCATGTCGAAGCCGAAAATTCGGCGGCCCGAGAACGACAAGACGTCCTGCGGCGCGTTGAAGAGCCAGGCCTTCTCGCCCTCGAACCATGGACGCAGACGTGACTGAAGATCGTTGGCGTCGGAGCGCGCACGACCCATCAACAGGCCGGACAGGTTGGCGAGCGTGCGCTGTTCGACCGGCTCCTGGCAGATGCGCCCGATCGCGCGCTCCAGCGTGTCCTCTTCTTCCTGGGAAAAACCGTGGCCGTCGGCCGGGTCGAGCATGGCCTTGAGAAGCCGATGCAGGAACTCGCGATTTGTGGCGTTGTTCTCGAGCTGCAGCGGATTGAAACCGGTGACAACGCCTGGCTGGAGCACCTCATAATCACCGCCGACGGCGCGGATGAAGATCTCGGCGCCGCGGTCCTTGTCGAAGAAGACGGCCCGCGGCTCAGGCGAGATCCGGAAGGCCTGCGCAAGCAGGAAGGTCAGCGCCACGGTTTTGCCCGACCCGGTCGGTCCGGTCACCAAAAAATGGCCGATATCGCGTTGGTGGAAATTGAACCAGTAGGGCGTCTGCGACGTCGTTTCGAGGATCGAAATCGGCAATCCCCAGTGGTTGCCGCTAGCCGAGCCGGTCGCGAAGTTGTGCAGCGACGAGAAACCCGAAAAATTCGCGCTCGACAGCATGCAGGAACGCGCGATGTAGGCGTGGTTGCCCGGCAGTTGCGCCCAGAACGAAGCCTCCATGTTAAGGTCTTCGCGTAGCCAGTTGATGTTCATGTCGGTGAGACACGAGCCGAGCTCGGCGACGGCCTTGTCGAGCCCAGCGAGATCGCGCGACAGGCACAGCAGGCTGAAATGGTGATAGCCGAAGACGGCTTCCTGGTTGAGTAGGCTGTTCAGCGCGAAATCGATATCGGTCTCGACGGTGCTGCCCGATTCATCCGATGCATGGATCTGACGCTGTAGCCGGGAAATGCGCTCCTGCGCGATCGGCTTGTCGGCAAGCGTGAACGACTGGGTGCAGATGAACTCGTGATTCATCTGCAGGAGCCCGTCGAGCATCCCAGGTCCGGAGAACGGAGGATATTCCTTGATCGACATCATCGCGCCAAAGCGATTCTCCGCCTCGGTCGGACCCTGCGCCTGTAACGTCCGCTTCGAGAAGTGTAGCCGCGACGTGCCGACATAGCTGCGGATGCCCATTCGGGGCAGGCGCATATCGCGCGCGATGCCGCAGGTGAGCAGCGTGTTGATAAAGGCGCAGGGTTCCGAATAGGGCTCGCCGTCCCGGTAGACGACGCCAAGCGGACGCGCGCCGTACTTTTGCAGCTCACGCGTGACGTTGCCCACGATCTCTTCGAGTTCGTTAATGCGTTCGTGCAGCCGCTGCTCAAGGACCTCCTTGCCGGAGGAGCGGTCGAGCAGTCTTGAAAAGCCTTCGGCGGCGCCGAGCGCGCCGCGCATTCCGGAACGGACGATCGTCAGGTAGAGTTCGTTGGTGAACATGCGCTTGTCGCGCAACGATGCCATGTAGCGCGTGTTCAGAAGATCGCAGAACGGGTCCGGGTAGATCCCGCCGATCGAGGGCTTGACCTCCTTGCGGATCACCGTCGACCAGAGCGAATAGCGGCTCGAGCCGAGCGCTCGAATCAGCGTGTTCTGGACGGCCGCACGCATGTTGAGCTCGGCCTGGTCCTCGGTCTGGAAGAACAAACCATCCAGCTTGATCACCGAGAGGATCGCCCCGCTTTCGAGGCCGATCACGGCGTCGGCGACATGGCGCAGATACGGGATGTGGATCGACATGGGCCGTTCGCGCCGGCTCTCACGTCCAAATCCAAGCTCTTCGATGACGACGTTCAACATGATCACGGCCCGTAGGAGTTGGTGCGCCAGAACAGCCGGTTGGGCGTCCGAGGTGTGCGGCGACCGACGACCTGCGCGAGATCGAGAATTCGGATGTCGCGGCTGCAGAAGGCGAAGAGCGCGAGATAGATCAGCGGCGCGATCAGCGCCGACCAGAAGCTCGTGCTCACCAGGAACGCAATCAGCGTGAAGCCGACGATGATGTAGAAGGCATTGAGCGGGATGCCCCACATCATCGGAGGTCGAGTCAGACCGATCACCAACGGTGTCAGATGGGGTTGTTCGTCGGTGAACTCGACCATGGCTCAGTTCCCCACAGCCGCGATCATCTCGTCCACGATCGCCGGCGCGCCGAAGACGAGGCCGATGCCGAGCACGACCGCGCCGGCGGTGAACCAGGAGAGGCGGCCGGCGAAAGCAAGGAAGCCGAGCGCGATCACCGCGATGATGGCGAGAAGCCGTCCGAACGGCCCGGTGATGAAATCCACGATCATCTGGACCGCGGTTTCCAGCGGCGCAAAGGCGCCAGAGGATTGCGCCAATGCCGGCTCTGCAAACAGCAGACAGATGGCCAGCATCGTGACGAATGCAATTGGCATTGGGATGGGCCGAGCAGCAGGCGAATAGGAAACGTCGTTCATGATGACCTCCGGCTAGAAATGCATGACACCGCCGATCCACTGGCGGCGTTCGCGCGACGTGATGACTCCGCTGGCAGGGGTAGATTTCTGCTCATCAACAACGTCACGCGGCTCGCTTGCAGTCGCACCGCTGCCCTTAGGACCCATCTGGATGTTGAGGACCTCGGCGACGTATCCGAGCGTTTCCTTGAAGGGCGGAATGCCGCCATAGTCGCGCACGCGTCCCGCGCCTGCGTTATAAGCGGCGGCAACGAGAAGCGGGTTGCGGAATTCGTCGGCTAGTTCGCGCAGGTAGCGGACCCCACCATCAATGTTTTCTTCGGGATCGCAGATATCGGTCACACCGAATCGCTCGGCCGTCGCCGGCATTAGCTGCATGGGTCCACGCGCGCCTTTGGGCGAATTGCGCAGCCGATCGAGCCGGCTTTCGGCGGTCACAACCGCGACGGCGAATCCCGCATCGACATTGTGCCGTTCTGCCGCCTCGATCACGAGGCGGGTGATCTCAGCAGGCGTTGCCGGAGACGGCCCGCACTCCGGCGTGCCAGGCTGAATACCACTATCAAAATGACTGACGTCGGATTCGAGCCCGACGACCTCGGCTGCTGGCACTCCGATCAGCTCGGGCGCCTGGTTTTGGGGAACTATCTGACCACCCTCTCCCAGCACGTAGTCGTCAGGCAGCCGCGCCCAGCGTGCTTCGGCCACGGCGTCAGCGGACGACGGAACATCATCATGTTGTCCATTTTTGCCTGTCTCGACCGGCTGGAATGCCAGGCGCGAGGACAGTTCTGAAGCCAATGTTACTTTGGCCGCGGCAACGCATATGCTCGTGAGGATTGTCACGGCCAGGATCGGCGCTATCGACGGTGATTTTGCCTGCATCGCCATGGGTCCGCATCCAAAGCCTTGTCACGACAGATGCAGGAATGGTTAGGCGAGAGAAAAAACAATGTCAATTTGATTGTGATTTTTCTTGCAAAGAGAGAGGACGCAGGTCAATGTCGAGCAAGGTGACAACCTGGAGGCGATTACATTGAAACGAGCGGCCAGTTGCCTGGCGGTGATCGGCGCATGCCTGCCGGCCTATGCGGCCGGGCCGGTGGACGAAACCTATGTTCGTTCGCTCGCGGCACCCGGGAAGACCGTCCTGGTCATGGAATATTACGACGGCCAGGGGAACGTGTCGGAGCGCAAAGGCTATGCGTCGGCTTCCGGGTTCAAGGCAGTGTCGCCTACTGACTTCCGCGTCGACGCGAATCTGACGGTGCACCTCTACGGGATCGAGCCTTGCGCGGGCGACATGGTCAATCGCAAGGAAGGATTTGCCGGGTCCTGTGACGACTACGCTCGCCAGGGTCTGGTAACGCTGCTCCAGTCGCCCCGTGTGATCTACTGCCGCGCCTTTGTCAGCGAGACCGGCGCGCAGGCGCAGGACGCAACCTGCTACGGCTACTACAACTACCCGGGCAGCCTCGACTCGATCGACATGTTCGAGGAGCAGCTGGTCTCGCTCGGCACTCACCGCATCGCAAAGCGGGCGGACGGGACACCCACAAGAGCCGACCTGAAGGAGGCCGAGGACATCGGTCGTCGCGGCTACGGCATGTGGGCGGATCCAAGGGTTGCCGGCCAATGAAGTCCCCTGCCCTCTTCCTGTCGCTGACCGTCGGTTTGACGCCGGCAACGGCCGCACCGCCGGAGGGTTACTTCGAGCTGAAACCAGGCGTGACGCTCGAAAGCGGAGACAGCTGGCAGGACAGCGGCCGACATTTCCGTCTCTTCGGCGTGCAGGCCTGTCTGCGCGGTACAGCCTATATCGATAATTCGGGCGCTCGTCGCGACTGTGGCGAGGCCTCCTTGGCCGTGTTGGCCGCCTACATCGCAGATACACATCCCGTCTGTGCGAAGGTCGCGCAATCGGCTGGAACGGTCTTCGTGTCCTGCTACGCAACGATCGGCGCCGACAGGCTGGATCTGGCCAATCTGATGATCTCCTCCGGGTTTGCTTTCGCGTCCCTGGACGAACGCGGCCTGCCCCATCACACGCCTTACGCCGTGGTGGAGCAGGCCGCCCGGGAAAAAAAGGCCGGTCTCTGGCAATTCGACGGTGTCCAGCACCCGGCGCTCCTGCTCGGACAAGGCGCGGCCGGTGAAGGAACGTCGCCATGACGTCAGCGGCCGTCAAGTCGACCGTCGCGGCTTTGCTGCTGGCCGCCCAGGCCTATCCAGCCCATGCGGCGGACCTCCTGCACGATCAAAGACGATCTTCCGTCGAAGCAAACTCGGTTCCCGAACTGAGCGAGGCAATACGAATCGACGGCCGGACATCTGTCATCGATGGCAGAACGCTCTGGTTCCCGATGAGCCGGCACAAGGTACGACTGGCTTCGATCGACAGCTGTGAACTGCCGCAATGGGCCTACGATCCTCGCCGCCACGGCGAAAGCGCGATCCCGAAGCCGGTGCCGTGCGGGCCTCTGGCGAAGGCGTGGTTGAAACGGATAGTAGGCAGCGCCCAGGTGACCTGCTCGGTTCTGGCGAAGGATGTCGATGGCGTCCTTCTCGGCCGCTGCACCATGCGTGGCCGTGATCTTGCCCTCGAGATGCTACGGGTCGGCTGGGCCCGTACGATCGCGCGGGCGCCAGCCGAGTATGACGCCTGGCAGAGCTACGCGATGTCCGCCCGGCATGGCATGTGGGCCACCTATGTGCTCGATATGCCGGAATGGCGCGCAAAGGCCGTGGACCGGACGTTGTCCCGGCGACCGATCGCGGATTTCAACCTGCTTGCCGAACGCGAAAACGAAATCTCCCCACCGTTCGAGGATGCCCGCACGCGCCCGAAGCGAACAGATCGATAGGCTGATCGAAGGAGACGTTCCCATGAACCCTGTCAGGATGATCTCAATGGCGACGGTACTCTCCGCGGCGGCGTTTGCTTCGTTGACCGATCGCACTGCGGCGAGCGAATGGGGATGTGAGGTGCTCCTGTGCGCATCATCCTCGAACCCGGCCTGGCGCGGCGTGCCGGCGTGTCACCCACCGATGCAGCGGCTGATTTCGGCGATGGGCAACTGGGGATTTTCCTGGCCGACTTGCCCTGAAGCCGGGACCGGCAAGCCCGGCTACGAAGCCTATGACGAATGCCCTTCCGGATGGAGCGTCGGATCCAGCAACCAAGATCATGGCGGTGGTCAGGGCGACCTCTGTATTCAGGTTCGCAACAGGTGTCCGTCAGGCTATGGTGGCCGCGATGGTTGCCAGGAAACCGTAACGATGCCGCGCCCTGTGCGGGAAGATCCGTACTATTTCGACATCACGGCCGGCGATGGAAAGGTGACACGCCACTGGTTCAATCTGCGCAAATAGACAAGTCTGTGCTTTCAATTGACACCACGTTCGAAATTGCAGGTTCGGCACGGTGCGTCACAACGGCGAATCATTGAAACGATTTCTCCTTCTATTCAGGCAGTGAGCCAGTGTTCCTTCAAAGGGCTTCAGTGTCTTGATCGCGTCTACGATGCCGATTGCATCCGATGTGGCCGGATCAGCCACGATCGCGGCTATGAGATAGACAAGTTTCTGACGGGCCTCATCGGCGTTTGCCGGCGCAAGCACGATCAGTTTGGAAAGAGCGCGCTTCTCGCGCCAGCGAAGGAAGATCAGCGCTGGATCACGCATAAGCTTCCATGCCGATGAAGACTGTTCTTCCTCGGCCGTGACCCTTCCCTGACGCGCGCGCTTGTGGCGCGCAATGCTCCATGACATCGTTCTGCGATGCCGAAAAAGACTTCCCATCATCTTCATTCTTCCAGGAAGATACCGGATCTGGTTCCAGCACGGGTCTGAAACGGCACTGCATCCCTTCCTGACATCCTCGACAAATTCGCTTAGCCCGCTCGCCCTTTGGTGATCCTTCGCGGGTTCATAAAAACGTTGATCGAGGACGAGCGCACGATAGGATACGAAGCCCAGCGAAACGAAACGAAGAGAGGGCCAATAAGTCGTTGTTTAGGAACGGAAAGTTATTTGTTCCTCCGCCGAACGACGGGAGCGATTTCAAAGAGTTGTTCAAACGGTTGGCGGCGGCAGGTGCTGGTCGGCCGCCGGGCGAGGACGGGTTTCCTGCAGGTCCATGGACGCCAGAGCTTCTTGCAGAGGCGATTTCACAGATTGATTCCAATCCGGTTGGAGTCGATCTGCGAACGGTGCAGCTTTGGTTTCAAGAAAATGAGAAGGGAGTAAGCACTGCCAATATTCGCTGGCTAGCGAGGATTTTTGGATGCGACGATCCTGTCGCAACCAGCGAATGGCAGATGGAGCTTAGTGCGGCGCAATCGCGGTTATCGGCCAAGAGACGAGAATGGAAGCGAGCCGGAAGCGACGCTGCGGCGGCGGTTCCAGATGTACCACGGACTGCGCTCATTGCTGACGATTTAGTGCATTCGGCGGAGCCGTCACGGGATACTGACGCCAACGGGCGGAAGCGGCCCTTTAGTCTCGCGAGGAAATCGGAGGCATTGTTTAGCCACGGATCCCCCCTGAATTTGCCGGCGTCGGTGTTTGCTGGCATGACCGCCCTTGGCTTTTTGTCGTACATCATTGGTATCCACAACGTCACCTACGAGCGGGCAGACGGGCTCGTTAAGCAGGTTGGGTTCCTTTGGGCGGCAAATTGGACACTCGACTTCATGGTGTTTTTACCGCTGTTTTTCTTCTTCGTCATAGAGTTGCTGGTCTTCTGGAAAAGTGATGGGCGCAAAAACCTCGCAGCGCCTGGCGATCAGGTGGATAGCGATGACGCCTGGATGCGCAACGTTGACTCCTCGTCGTACACATATTGGTCGGTTTTTTTGATTTGCTTGCTGTTCGCGGGTCTTTTCCAGTGGGTCGGCGTGTCCTTGATCCCGTTGATGAAAGGCGGCGGCAACTATGCCATGGATTGGGGGAAAATAGCTCTCGTGCGTCCTGAGGTCATATCTGTCCAGGCAACGGTCGTTTTTACCGGACTCGCTTACCTGTACATGTGCCTGGTGTTTTATCTTTTCTTCGCAGGTCTCATTTTACTCTATACGATTGTTCATGATCTTTGGAAAATTGGAGACGGATTGAAGAAGCGGCCGGATGTTGATCATCAGCACGAGCTGAGTGAAGCCGGCCTCATAGTGATGCGTGGGGTTTTTCGGTGTGCTGTTTTGGGGATTCTGGTCGCCATATGGATGAAGGTCCAAAGCTCTTATCTGGCATCCAGTGGTGAGAATATTGTGGCGTGGTTGGTCGGCGATATGTCTTCGATCTTCCACGGTCGCAATGATGTGAGCACCGGGTTCCGCTATCGTATGCCGACGCATTACAGCAGCCTCCTTGTCGCCATATCGGCCTGTTTTGTATTTCTGTATGGCTCCATCCGATTAGGTGTCGGAAGTCGATTTCATGCGCCTTTGTGGAAGATGTCGGCGGTCGTGGCGTTGCTTGTTGTCAGTTACTTGTTGATCGACGCGTTTGCCGGCTTTTCGATCCTTTTGGCCGCTACGGTGCTGCTCGCACTATACGGCCTGATCGATCCAGGATTGGGCCGCTGGCGGGCGAGCGAGTTAGGAAACGATCAGAGTGTTTCATAATTGGCTCGATCGTTGGGACGAGCGCCGGGCCCAACGCGGAGAAGCAGGCAAGAAAACGAGCGATTTCGTCCTCGACGCGGAACGCGCCTTTCCAGGCGCGAAGAAGATAGCAAGCATCGAAGAGTTCTGTGCCCTTGCCGACCAGGCCGTGGCTGATCCATCCTTTTTCGATGAGCCGTCTGAGAGCAACCGGGGCTTTGAAAGGACAGATGGGTGGCTAAAATTTCCATCGGACATCTCTACTGATGTAGAGCAGAACAATGTCGTCTTGGCGAAAATCACAGAAAGCGGGTCGTTCAATCAGGCGATGGTGATTTTTCACCATTGGAATGCAAGCGCCTGGAATCGTCCGATTGCCAACTTTTTCTCACAGCGTGGCATCACGGTTGTCGAGATTGCTATGCCTTATCACTTCGAACGCAGCCGTCCCGGCTCCGCGCACGCCGACTATATGCTTAGCCCTAGTCTCGGTCGAACGATCCAATCTGTAAGGCAGGCAGTGTTGGATGGACGAAAACTCATACGTTGGTTGAAAAGCGAAGGCTATCGAGAGATTTCGGTTCTCGGAATGAGCTTAGGTTCCTGGGTTGCGGCCCTGGTCGCGGCACACGACCTGGCTGTGTCAAGAGCCTCGTTGTTTCTGACGGCGGGGAGTCTAGCGGATATGGTTTGGACGGGTCGCGCGACACGATCGATACGTGATAGCCTTGAGCCAGAAATTGAGCTTGCCGATCTGAGAAGAGCCTGGGGTCCACTTAACCTGGAGAATTACGCGCATAGTTTGGCACGGCCTGATCTAGATCTCCACGTCGTGCTGGCTAAGAGAGACAGGGTGGTTTTGCCAGAGCTATCACAGAGGTTCATGCAAAGGCTGAAGGACGCCGACGCTCAGCCAAAAATTCTGGAATTAAACTGTGGTCACTATTCGCTTGCCATTCCGCCCTACATTTTGCTGGCTGGTTTGAGCTTGAAACGGTTCCTGTCGAGTGCGCATTTCGGAAGATCCGGATAACAATGCCGCTCAGTCCCAGACAGCGGTTTCGCTAATGTCGGAACAGTTGACGGCGGTGGTCCTCATCCGGGCGGTGCGCGAATCCAAAGAAGACGGCATAGGGTGTGTCAAGGAGGTCCTTGTCGGATATCGCGCATCTGGGCGAGATCTTAGTCAGGCGGCGCGACTGATTGGGTGGATGAGGGCCTCAAGCTCGCTGGGCCGTAACCGCTCGAAGCTGTCGCGATCGGCCGGCAACAAGCCAGCCACTGCCATCGTGTTCCCGAGCGAGCGCGGAGCGCCGAGTCGGGTCATGCGCTAACCGGCACGCTTGAGAATTCGCTCGAAACGGACATCGGTGCCCGTGACGATTTCGCGATAACCGTTGGTCGACCATTCGACCATTCGATGATCGTCACAAACATAGCGAGCGTCACGTGGTGTGCAGCAACCCCCCTGCCCTCCCCGCTTCCAGCGAGGTATAGGCGCAGAAGCGAGAACTTTCGACCATCGCTGCATGAGGGAGCAGCAGGCCCGGTCCGCTCGAAATCGGGAAACAGGACCAAGATCATGGTCGGCCCAGTCGCGGGCAGCAGACACGCGTATCCCACCACGTGACGAGATGGTGTCGCTAGGATGTATGTGGGGCGTTTGGGATCGAATTCGTCAACCCCCTCCCCTGCCAAACTTCGATGTCTCATTCCACCGGCCTCGGGAGATCCAGATCCGCGCACGCAACAGGTGCATCGAGTCGATGAGGTCGTCGGCACCTCTGTATCCCGCCGTCGAGATCGCTAATACCCGCATCCGCTTTGCTCCGGTTTGGTTGGGAACCGGGGGCAAGTGGCCCGATTTGGGCTAACCTCGCGACTAGTGAAACTATGAGTGATTCTGCAGCGTTTGGTCGTGACTCGACGGGCCGGGCACCGGCGGCAGGTGAGCGTACCCTAATAGAAGTGTGAGTGTGGGCTTCGCCGCAGCAGTTCCCCTGAGTTTAGTAACGTATTGATATTCCTAGAAAATTGCATTCCTTCTGAGTGCAGGCACGGGAGTGGGTTGGGATGGCGTTAAGGCTTCGTTAACGCAAATTCTCTTGCCGTATCGTAGGAATCGCACATACTGGCGCTAAATCGGCGCGTTGTCTCAAGTTGGCGCTATTTTCTCTTGCGACGGAAACGAGATGGACGCGCTGCCCTCCTTTGAGTTTGACGACAGGATTCTCGCCCAGGGCGCGGAGATCTCCCGCAAGCTCGATCAGTTGCGCATGGAGAAGTTTCCGCCAAATGCCGAGAAGACGTTGCGTCCGTTCGGCATGGCGGAAGCCGCTCACTATCTCGGCGTGACCCCCAACAATCTCAAACGGCTGCATCTCGAGGGCAAGGGCCCTACCCCACAGATCGGCGGCGGCGGGCGGCGCTCATACACGGCACAACAAATTGTCGAACTGAGGCACTATCTCGACAAGAACGGCAGATCTGACGCCAAAAAATACGTGCCTGGCCGCAAGGCGGGAGAGAAGCTGCAAGTCATTGCCGTTGTCAATTTCAAGGGCGGCTCCGGCAAAACGACCACAGCGACGCATCTCGCACAACACCTCTCGCTCACTGGGCATCGGATCCTTGCTATCGACCTCGACCCTCAAGCCTCCTTGTCAGCCTTGCATGGTTTCCAGCCGGAGCTCGACAAGAATCCGTCGCTCTACGACTCAATCCGCTACGACGGCCCAAGGCCGCTCACCGACGTTATCCAAGCGACGAATTTCCCGCTCCTCGACATCGTCCCCGCGAACCTTGAACTCCAGGAATACGAGTACGAGACGCCGCTTGCGATGCAGACGTCACAGGAAGGCAAACGCTTTTTCACTCGACTCGGAAAGGCCCTCGAGACCGTCGATGATCGCTATGACGTGGTCATCATCGATTGTCCGCCGCAGCTCGGCTACTTGACTCTCACGGCGCTCAGCGCCGCGACATCGGTCCTGATCACCGTTCATCCCCAGATGCTGGATCTCATGTCAATGAGCCAGTTCCTGCTCATGCTCGGCAACATCGCCAAGACTATCAAGAAGGCCGGGGCTAACTTCAACCTGGACTGGCTCCGATATCTCATTACCCGTTTCGAACCGACTGATGTGCCGCAGGCGCAGATGCTTGGCTTCATGCAATCCATGCTCGCCGAGGACATCCTCAAGAACCCTATGCTCAAATCGACGGCGATCTCGGACGCCGGCCTCACCAAGCAATCGCTCTACGAAGTCGAGCGCGCGAATTTCAATCGGGACACGTATGACCGTGCGATCGAGAGTCTCGACGCGGTCAACTTCGAGATCCAGGGGCTGATTCACCGGGCGTGGGGACGGCTATGAAGTTGTCGGCCGTAAAAACTCCAGAAAAGGCGAGAGCTTTCAAAGGGCTAGCTTCGCGACGTGAGAGCAATCATGGAGCGCCCGTTGCCAGTGTGGAAACCAAAATTGCCGCGTTGACGGCCGTAAAAAGCACTAAAAAGGCATGGCGGATCAATGCACTAACGGATCGGGGGTGCTAGATGGCACGAAAGAACCCGTTTGCAAGCCTGCTCACCAGCGATGACACGCCTCCCGAAAACCGCGCGGTTCTCGACTACGCAGCCAAGGGTGCGACCCGCTCGCTGTTGAGTTCGATAGACGAGATGGCAGCCCACGCCGGTAAGCTGCTCGAAGGCGAAACAATCGTCGAGCTAGACCCTGCGTTGATAGACGACTCCTTTGCCAAAGACCGCTTCTCTCTTGAGGGCGACGACTATCGAGACGAGCTTGAACGCGTCGTGGCGGCCGTGCGTGAGCGCGGGCAGGACACGCCCGTTCTGGTCAGGCCACATCCGCAACAGCCAGGCCGCTACATGCTGGTCTTCGGCCATTTGCGGCGCCTCTCGGCCGTCAGGCTCGGGCGCAAGGTGCGGGCCGTCGTCAAGCAGATGACTGACCGTGAACATGTCATCGCGCAAGGCCAAGAGAACAACGGTCGCGCCAACACCTCATTCATTGAGAAGGCAGTGTTCGCCGCAGATATCGTCAATCGCCAGTTTGATGATGACCATTCGACCGTCATGGCAGCCTTGGGTGCCGACAAATCTACGCTGTCAAAGATGCTCGCGGTTGCCAGTTTGCCCGAACCACTCTTGAAGGGCATTGGGCGCGCGGCCCGGATCGGCCGGGACCGCTGGTACGACCTCAAACTGCTGCTCGACAAGCCGAGTAACTTGGACAAGGCGCTCCAATTCGTCACGTCGACGTCCATAGCCGCGTTGCCGAGCGACCAACGGTTCGAGGCACTAGCAACTCATCTCAAAGCCACCAGGGCTGAAACGGGCAAAAAACCCACCGTGGCCCGCAGTGCCTGGACGCCAGCAGATGGCCGCCTAGCAGCCGAGACCGTTGCTGAGGGAAAGAAGTTCACTCTTGCTCTGAAGGCAAGGGGACCCGACGCGCGAGCGTTCGGAGACTACCTGACGAAGCACCTCGATCGACTTTACGAGGAGTTCCGGCAGCAAGACGACACGAGAACCAACGGAGAGTAGCCCGCAAAAGAAAAAGGCCCCCGAAACAGGTTCCGGAAGCCCTTCTCATAGTGTCGCAACTGGAGAATCGCATTTCCGAGAATCACCGTCAAGAGTCTTCGTGACTCGGCGCCGTTTCGGCGAGCGGATTTCTTTTGCCTAACAAAAGGTAAAGGGAATGCAGACGCATACCGCAACGACGCCCTTTGGGCGGCGGCCGATGACGCTTGGCCTGATTTCAAGCCAGGTAACGGCCAAGAAGATAGATCAGGGCGCCACGGTTTCCAAATGGCAGGTGTTTAGGGACATTCGCGAGGCCAAGGAGGTGCTCGGTGCTACCGATCGCGCTCTCGCCATCCTCAACGCCTTGTTGACGTTCCATCGCGACGAGGAACTCAGTGGGGAGGGCAACCTGATCGTCTTCCCGTCGAACGAGCAGCTCATCCGTAGGGCCAACGGCATGTCGCCGGCGACGTTGCGCCGTCATCTCGCCAATCTGGTGACTTCGGGGCTTGTCATCCGCAGGGACAGCCCCAACGGCAAACGCTTCGCCCGGAAAGGGCAGGGCGGAGCGATCGAGCAGGCCTACGGATTCGATCTCGCGCCGATCCTGGCGCGTGCTGCGGAGTTTCGGGAGCTAGCAGAAGCCGTCGCTGCCGAGCGCAAAGCATTCCGGGTGGTCAAGGAGCGGCTGACCATCTGCCGGCGCGACGTGACCAAGATGATCGATGCCGGCATCAACGAAAACGTGCCCGGCAACTGGCGCGGCTTTCAGCGTCGCTATGAGACAATTATTGAGCGGCTTCCGAGAACTGCGCCACGACAGGTGCTGGAGGCGCTTGCCGATGAGCTGGAAGATCTGTGGGCTGATGTCCACCAGACGTTGGAAACATTTGTTAAATCAGAAGATTCGAACGCCAATGAGTCTCATTCTGAGCGCCACATACAAAATTCAAACCCAGACTATAATCCTACCGGTGAAACTAAAAACGGCTTAGGAAATAAAACCGAAGCGAGCGGCACCGCCGAGGATACCGACAATGTGCGGAGCCTGCCAAGGCGGGATCTGCCGTTGGGGATGGTGCTAAGCGCCTGCCCGGACATCGTGCCCTACGCCGAGGGTGGGCAAATCCGGATCTGGCGGGATCTTGCCGCCGCCGCCGATCGAGCCCGGCCAAGCATGGGGATCAGCCCAAGCGCCTGGCAGGAGGCGGTCGAGGTCATGGGTCAGCAGCATGCGGCGATCGTGCTGGCCGCGATCCTGCAACGGGCCGAGCACATCCGCAGTCGGGGCGGCTATCTCCGCGATCTGGTGGAGCGTGCCCGGCAGCAAAAATTCTCGGTCTGGCCGATGGTTACGGCGTTGCTCAATGCCAGAATGGAGGCGCTGGAGAAGGCTGCCGCGTCAGGCGTGGCAGGAGGCACGCCTGACGCGCGGGGCGCTGAAACCGGGGTGGGCGCCAGTGCGTTGGAGATCAGCAGCGCCCTGCGTGACAGCATGAAGAAAAAGGGCTGGTAATGATGCCTCCGCTACCCGGCGGATGCGCCTGCATTCGAGCCGATGTCGGCGATGAGCCCGGAACGGCGAGCTCGGTCGATCAGGTTCTTGACGGAGGAGGGCGACCACTTCGAGCCGCCGCGGGGCGTGCGCTCATGCAGGCGTTCGAGCTGGCCGGCGATTTCGCGCAGCGTCAGGTCCGGGTTCGAGGAATGGATGCCGGCCACCAGGGTCATCAGACGGTCTTCCGGCAGACGGGGAGGGGACTTCCTGAGCAGGCCAGGATCGGTGAGATGCTCGGCGACCAGCCACTTTACCGCCCGGCGCAGGCGCTCCGGCGTCCAATCGAGGCCGCGTTGCTTGAGCAAGCGCGCAATGTCGTCCCAGCTGTGGTCTGGCCGCATCCGCCTCACTGTCGGCAGCCACTGATTTGCTGTGGCTTGGACGCGTGCGCCAAAGGCGGCCTTCTGCGCCGCCGTCACCTTCGCCAGCGCCTCCGGCCGACGCTCGCGGATACCGGGATTGCCGGGGAGCTTGCCTTTGGATCTCGCGGCCTTGATTCCCGCCTTCGTGCGTTCGGAGATCAGCGCACGCTCGAGTTGGGCGACGGCGCCAAGAACCTGCAGCGAAAACATGCCCTGCGGCGTCGTGGTGTCGATCGGATCCCGCAGCGATCGGAAATGGGCGTTCCTGGCCGTCAGATCCTCGATCACCTCGAGCAAATGGCTGACGGATCGCGCCAGGCGATCGAGGCGCACGACGACGAGCGTGTCGCCGACGCCGATCTCGCGGACAAGCTTGGAGAGGGCAGGGCGGATGCGGGAAGCGCCTGAGCCGTGCTCCTGGACAATCGGATCGCAGCCGGCGGCGCGCAGCTCGATCTCCTGCGCTTCGGTGGTCTGTTCGTCCGTGGAGACGCGTGCATAGCCGATAAGCCGTCCCTGTGGTCGACGGGAAGCGCGATTTTGTGTGTCAGCGGCCATCTGGAGCGCCTGAAAGTGCGTTTCTGGAGCGGATTTCCAAATGCAGAGGATAAGTACAAACGATCGATTGAAGGCGTCGTTTCGGTGGATCGGCCATTGACTCCGCCCACCCCTGGCTCGTATATAACCCATTGGGTTATAGGAAGCGCATGCAGACCGTCGCCGAGACACCATTGTTCATCAAGCAGGCGGCGGAGCTGTTTAGCGAGGATGAGCGGAAGGAACTGATCGACTTTCTCGCTGCAAATCCGCAGGTGGGTGATGAGATTCCAGGTACCGGTGGCGTTCGAAAGATGCGGTTCGGCGCCAAGGGCAAGGGTAAGCGCGGTGGCGCAAGGGTCATCTACTATTGGTACAGCGATGACGCACCGATCTACGCGCTGTTGGCATACGGCAAGAATGAAAAGGTCGATCTGAAGCCGGACGAGGCAAAAGCGGTTGCAGCCTTCGCCAAGGCGATCAAGGCAGCGAACAGGAGCAGGACATGAGCGAGATGACAAAATTCGGCGCTGATCTGATCCAGTCTATGTCGGAAGCTCTGGCGCACGCGCAGGGTAAGGACGTTGCCGGTATTAAGGTACACAGCGTCGATGTTGGCGCGGTCGACGCCAAAGCCATCCGCAAGAAGCTCGACCTGACACAGGATGAGATGGCGACCGTGCTGGGAACCAGCCCATCCGGCTACAAGAAGTGGGAGCAGGGCAAGCGGCAGCCAAGTGGCGCTGCCCGTAATCTGCTTCGTGTCATGGACCGCGAGCCTGAGGCGGTGCTGCGTGCCCTATCGCCCAATGATACCGAGGCCAACCTCAACAACAAAACTCCTGCAGCCGCGCACTGAGCAGGGGAGGGGAGGGGGATTTTCGCCTCTACAGCCCGCTGGCCTTTGTGAGGTTGACTCGGAAACGATCGCGCCGCCGCTGATACTTGCGCGTCATCTCGGCGCTCGTGTGGCCAAGCTGCTTTTGCACGTAGCGTTCGTCGACCTCGGCCGAGGAGGCGAGGCCGGCGCGCAGCGAATGCCCGGCAAACAGCTTTTCCCGTTCGCCTTCGGAAAGATCGCCGCGTACGCCAGCCGCGAGGGCGGCGCGCTTGACAAGGCGGGCGACCTCCTGGTCGTTGAGCCGTTCAGCGCCGACCGCCTTGCCCTGGCCGGTGACACGCCGGAAGAGGGGGCCGTGCGCGATGCGGCCGAGCTTCAGCCAGGTCTGCAGCGCCACGACCGGGCAGGTGGCGTCTGACGAGCCGCGACCGACCTCGACCTCACGCCAGCCGGTTTTGCCGCGCAGCGTCACCAGCACGCCCTTGTCGGGGAAAAATTCGATCCAGCCGCGGCCGTCTTCCGTCTGATCGCGGCCGACATCGAGCCCGACGATTTCGGAACGACGCAGGCCACCGGCAAAGCCGAGCAGCAGCATGGCGCGGTCGCGCAGGCCACGCAGCGTACCGCGATCGAGCGTTTCCAGCATGGCGATCAGATCCTCCGGCAACACCGCCTCCTTCTGCCGAGGCGGGGCGGCATGCTTGTTGCGGATGCCGGCCATGACGGTGGCAATGTGGCGATCCTTGCGGTCGAGCGGTTGGCTCCGCTGCGAAAAGTTCCAGGAGAGCGACGAAAGCCGGCGCTCGATCGTCGAAACCGATTTTTTGTCTCCGGTCGCGGCGTTGCCGGATGCGAGTGCGGTGATGTAGAGGCCGACCACCTGGGGATCGGGCGGCATGAGCGCAAAACCCTGACGGCGGCACCAGCTGGCAAAGTGCTTCCAGTCGGCGGCATAGGCGCGGCGGGTGTTGGCCGAGCTCGCCGCCTCGACATAGTCTCGGGCGCGCCCGGCGAGCGCGTCGAGATGCGCCGGCAGACGCGGGTTCGAGACGACCGAAAGGGGAGGGGAGGGCGTCTGAACTTCCGCCGACGGTTCTTCCGGCGCGCGACCCATCTCGATGACGACGTCGATGATGTCGGGCAGGTCGTCGACCCTGGGCTTTGCCGTGTCGGCCGCCGGGTGCGCCGTCGAAACATCTTCTGCGGGCCCCGTGCTGTAGGATGGTCGGGAGGGTCGCGCGACGTGATTTTTGGGCTTTTGCTCGACGTTTTGGGCCATTTCTCATATAGAGAGCACAACGAATGATAATGCAAGATTATCATTCGTTTTACCCTGTCGACATGCGCGGCGGTTTGCAGCCAATCAGATTGCCAAAAGCGCCGCCATGATTCATCGTGGTTGCGATGATTCTGCGCCCGAAATCCTCTCTGCGTCTCCAAGCGGTACTCACCGGTGCCCCTTCGGTCTTGCAGGCTGTAGCGGTGCCGGCCTGGCTGCGCCGTGCTGTCCCGGATGCGCAAAGCCTTGCGGGAAAAGATGTTGAGGAGCTCGCGCTCACCGCAGGCGCTACCATCGGCGCGCTTGATGCGGTGGTCCGCCGGCAGGAGCGGTGGGCTGGCGCTTGGCGGCAGCGGCTGGCGCTTGCTGCCGCCGGCGTGACCGCACGGCAGGCGGGGCGCGTCGAGGATGAAGCGGCATTGCGCGAGGCCGTGCTGCTCACCCGGCCCGGAGATGATGTCGGGCCCGCTGGGAGGATGCTATTGGCCTGGCGCCGGTTAACCGGCACGCCTACGGAGAAACTGCTGACCGACGTGAGCATCGGCGCGGTGCTGGATGACCTCGGTCTCGCGCGTGACGACGAGAGCGTGAGCGCCCTCACGGAAGATCTTCGCCAGCTAGCCGCCAGCGCCGGGACGGTGGGAATGATGACAAGCACCATCGCACTCGCCGAACGATATGGCTTCGATCGCACCGTCGGAGCCTGGCTCGCCGACGCCCTGCTGGCGCAACGGCTGGGTTGGGCGCAGGCGGTGCCGCTGCTGGGCGCCGAGGCGGTCTTGGGCACAAGCGCCCGCCCGCGTCGATCGGCAGTCAGCTCGGTGGCGACAGGCGATGAGACAAATCCTGAGCGTGCCAAAGGCCTGTTGGCCGCGCAGGCGCGCGCAGCGCTGCGCGCCATTGATCTTTCGGCTGGGCTCGAGCGCCGCGCGGACCGGCTGCTCGCGGTCGCTCCAAAACTCCGGGCCCGGGCGTCGGATCTTGTCATCGAAAAGCTCCTGTCCCACGACGCGATCGTCGCCTCGGAAAAGATCGCTGGCATGAGCGATCGCGGGCTGCGCCGCCTGTTCGACCGGCTGGTCGAACTCGGCGCCGTGCGCGAACTGTCGGGCCGGCCGACCTTCCGCATCTATGGGCTGTGACGAGCATGGCGGAAGCGACGCGCAGACGAGGGATATTGCGGTCAGATGACCGTCGATCAGCTGACCAGCTGTTTGACCGGGAGCTGGATCACCTGCCGCCGGAGGCGCGCTGGCGCGAATGGATGAACCGGGTCGAGGCGACCATCTTCGCGGCGAGCGAGCCGGTCACCCGCGAGGTGCTTGCGCGGATCGTCGGCAAGAGCTGCAGCATCGATCTTCTGATCGACGACATTCGCGAGGAGTTGCGCGGCCGGCCTTATGACCTGATCGCTGTCGCCGGCGGCTGGAAACATCTCACCCGGCCAGCCTATGCCGACGCCATTCGTGCGGCCGTGGGTGGAGGTGAGAAGGGGACCGACCTGACACAGTCCGAAGTGCTGGTGCTGATGTGCGTGGCATATTTCCAGCCGATCACCCGCGCCGAACTGTCTTCGTTTTTCGGCAAGGAGATTAGCCGCGATCTGATTGGCCATCTGCGCGGCGCGAAGCTTATCGCCTCCGGGCCTCGTAGCCCCACGCCCGGCGCGCCCTACACCTATGTCACGACAAAAACGTTCCTGCTCGAGTTCGGTCTCGACACGCTGCGCGATCTGCCCGACTTCGAGGCGCTCGAGGACGCTGGATTGCTGTCGAAGGAAAAGCTGCTGGCGGGAGATGTTGCGGCCGGATTGGCGAGCGGGGAGGGGGACGGCGAAGAAGAGCCAGAGGCCGATGTCGTCGAGGATCAGGTTTCCTGAACCGGCGTTGGCGCGTAGCCTATTCAGAGTAGATCGGCAGGTCAAATGCCGGGCTGAACACCTAGCAGGCTATTGAAGAAGGCTCCCGTTTGCCTTGAGGTTGGCCTCATCGCCGCTGTATTTGGTGAACGTGATCTCGGTGGAGCCGTCATCGAGGTCCAGGGTCGCCTGCATGGCGCCGAAGGCGATTTCGCCGTAGTTGCCGGCGCCGTCGGTGATGATGGCTGGCCAATCGAGGGCGAGATAAGCGCGATCCCACAGGGTCGGCCTGTACGATGCGCCAGCGACCGATCAATGGGCAATTCGCCGGGACGTTCATTTCGCCACCGTCACGAGCTAGGGAAGCCGCAGCTTGTAGGCAGCGGCGGCGAAGGTGAACGCCTATCCGACGCGGTCGCGACCGCGGAACTTCGTCTTGTGCTGCCCGGCGACCGTCTTGATACATCCGAATGCCTCTTGGATGCGCTAGCGGATATCCGTCCTCTCGCCGCGGATCACCTGGCGGACCCTATGGCCGGTGCGGCGCACGATCTCCTTGATGGGAACGCGACCGTCGGCGAGCCTTGCGATGACAGCGTTCATCTCCCCACGGACGCGATGATCAAATCCTCACTGAAGCAGCAACACATATGCAGGTGATCCTTCTCACCTTCGCGACCGGGCATTTCGGCATGTCTCCGGCAATAGATTCCGTCAGGCTCACATTGTAATCAATCTCTGGTATAGGACCGCGGGACAAACAATCATGGAATGCGGAACGATTGTCGATATGCAGAGTCCGGCGGTCGGATATTGTTCAGGGGACAGCTCAGTGACGGGATGTCATGGCTCCGCACCCAATGGATATGCATGCGATGGCTGACCGCACCGCCGTTTCGACGATCCTTGGCTATTTCTACCAATTTGATCGATCGATCCTCACCCTTTTCAATCTGCCGAGCGACGGTGACCGCATCGCCATCGAATGCATCGAGGATGTCGACGTCTACACGGCGACCGATGTCACAGCGGTCCAGTGCAAATACTATGAGAAGTCGGAATATAATCACTCCGTCATCAAACCGGCGATCATGTTCATGCTGGCGCACTTCAAGGAAGGCCAGGATGCTGGCCGTACGCCAATAAACTACTATTTGGCCGGTCATTTCGATTCGGGCCAGGAAAAGCTCGCACTTCCGATCGACACGCAATTCTTGAAGGACAATTTCCTCACGATTGTCTCGAAGAAGTGGACTACCAAAAAGCACGAGGAACTGGGCGTGTCCGATACGCAGCTGGCGGAGTTTCTCGCGCTATTGACGATTGACATCCGCGCCAAGCGATTTGCAGACCAGTTCAGTGCCATCATAGACGCAGCGGTGGCGCACTTTGACTGTTCGCCGTTTGCGGCCGAGTTCTTTTTCTACAACAATGCACTCCGAGTCATCAAAGAGCTCGCGATAGACCCGGTCGACAGCCAGCGAGTGATAACCAAGCGGGACTTTCTGCGACGGATAGACACGTCATCTTTGCTCTTCGACGAATGGTTCGTCGCGAAGCGAGGGAAGGCACATCACTACGCCCAGCTCAGAGGTCAGTATTTCAGCACGATCAACCTTGCTCCCGCCGATCGGCTCTTCATCATTCACGCTGACTCTGCCACGTATGACAGAGGCAGCATGAAGGTGCTCGTGCGGTTGGTCGCACGGAAGTACGCCAAGTTGTCCAAGCGCGACCGCAGACCCTTCTCGCCCTACGTGCTGGTGGTGGGGTTGCCGGATGCGGAGCTGGTCGGCCTGAAACAGGAACTCTACAACGAGGCTCTTTCGTTCGCCGACGGGCACAGTTTCAAGGGCGCCGCCTTTGACCCCGGCTCGATCTCGAGGCCGGCGGCCAATGAGGTCGGTCCCGAGCTCCGCTTCTTCGGCTCCGCCGCGGAGGCCCAACAGACCTTCACGTCATTCAAGCGTGTCCGCGAGATATATGAGTTTTATCGCGATGCGCCCATTGCGCCATTCGGTGACACCGCGATCAGCCATGTCAGGATTCAGGTTCCAGACTATCCTGACATAACGAACATCATCTGAGGGGGAGTGAACATGAGTGCCGTTAAAGCCGAGGTCGTGGCCGTATTTCCCAACAAGGTGAAGATCGTTGTCGACGATCTCGAAAACTTCCGCATTGCCGAGGAATCGCTCAGAGTGGGCTCGTACCTCAAGATCTCCGACAACGAGAATGCGGTGCTCGTCGCGATCATCGAGAATTTCCAGATCTCCGCAAAGGAGGATGGCACCCAAGATTATGTAATCGAGGCGTTCCCGCTCGGCGTCCTGCGCGACGGCCGTTTTGAACGCGGCGGTGATGCTCTCGCCATTCCGCCGAAGCGTGTCGAACCGGCCACGATCGCGGACATTCGCCTGATCTACGGTAGCTCCCTTCCTGCGAAGGATCGTTTCTGTTTCTCAAAGCTTGCCACCAATCAGGAGGTCGAGGTTCCAGTCGACGGGAACAAATTCTTCAACAAGCACATCGCCGTGGTCGGCTCGACGGGATCGGGGAAATCCCACGCAGTTGCCAAAATCATCCAGAAGGCGGTGGCTTCGAAAGGGGATTTCGCGCTCAACAACTCGCACGTCATCGTGTTCGATATCCATTCCGAATATCGGACTGCGTTCCCCGATGCCAACTTCATCGACAGTAGCAACTTGGTGTTGCCATACTGGATGCTGAACGGTGAGGAGCTCGAGGAGTTCTTCCTGGACACCGAAGCGAACGATCACAACCAGCGGAACGTCTTCAAGGAAGCGGTCATCCGTGACCGAAAGGCACAGCACGCCGGTTCAGACGAAGACCGGGGCCGGATCCACCTCGATACCCCACTACCGTTCGACATCCGGAACGTGTTGCAGCACGCGATCGACCGTAACTCAGAGATGGTCGATACAGGAGAAGTCTATGCGGTGAGCAACAAGGAGAAGGCAGGGCAACCCAAGTTGACTCAGGGCAGCCTGCACGGCCGCCTTACCAATTTCGTCAATCGGCTGGAGAGCAAGATCAATGATAGACGTCTCGACTTTTTCTTGGGCGAGAAATCGAAGGCGATTACGTTCGAGGAAACCCTACGGTCGATTCTCGGGTACACGACCGAGAAATGCTCGAACGTCACCATCGTCGATCTAAGCGGCGTGCCTTTCGAGGTGCTCAGCATCACGGTTTCGCTGATCTCTCGGCTGATTTTTGAGCACGGCTATTTCTACAAGCGGCTTCGCTGCCAGGAAAACCCGGACGAAAAGATCAACAACGATGCGCCCATCCTGCTGGTCTATGAAGAAGCACATAAATATGTGCCCAATAGCGATCTGTCGAAATTCAGGGCATCGAAAATCTCGATCGAACGTATCGCCAAGGAAGGTCGCAAATACGGCGTCTCGCTCTTGCTCGCGAGCCAGCGGCCCTCGGAGATCTCCGAGACGATATTCTCACAGTGCAACAACTTCATTGCGATGCGACTGACCAATCCAGTGGATCAAGGCTATGTCCGCAAACTCCTGCCGGACTCGCTGGGAACGCTCATCGACAAGATGCCTGCCTTTAGGCAAGGTGAGGCGTTGCTGGTCGGAGAGTCTATTGCGCTGCCCTCCGTCGTTCAGGTCGAAGTTTGCACGCAGGCGCCGACGTCCAACGATATTCCTTATTGGGATCTTTGGAGGGAGCAATGGAAGGATCTCGCAATCGGCAAGATACGTGAGGAGTGGCTTAAGCGATAGAATGGCCGATGTATGCTCGGCATTTGGGTGGGTTACCCCTTGTATGCGAAGGTAGCTTCGTCAGCTTTACCGATATTTCACGCTAAAATCGGCCTGACGGGACACGGCCCCAAACATCTCGGATTGGGAGCAGTGCAACGAGAGATCGTAGCCACGTCCAGGTACGATCATCCTACGCGATCTCATGAACTCTCACCGTCGGCACGACCTCCGTAGCGATCTCGCACAGGTGCCGATGGTGCGTTAGGTATACGACCTGCCCGACCTGCGCCATCTGCCCGAAGAGCCGGAACACCTCCTCCGAGCGCGGTTCGTCGAAAGTCTCCATGATGTCGTCGGCGATAAAGGGGACGGAAGGACGCGCCGTCGCGAACTCCTCGTATCCGGCCAGGCGCAGCGCCAGGTACAGCTGGAACTGCGTTCCCTTGGACATCTCGACTGCAAGCTTGGAGCCGCCATGCCGCGATAGGCCGATGAGCGCCTCGCGATCCTTATCGGGCCGCGTGGCAAGGCCGGTATACTCGTCGCGTGTGATCAGCCGGAACGCCTCGGATGCCCGGTTCATCATCGCGCTGCGGTGCTTGTCGCGGTAGGCGCGAATGCCGTGCTCGGCGATCAGGCTTCCGCTCCTGAGACGAAGATAGTGCAGCGCCAGATCCTCGATTTCCAGAAGCAAGGTGCGCCGGTTCGCTTCCAGGCGGGCAGCGGCATCATCGCCGCCGATGGCGGTCAGGCGATCGGTTGCCCGCGCCTTGTCGGCGAACAGGTTCTTCGATCGGCCGTCGAGATCTTCAAGTCGCGTAACAAGCTCGGCCTGCTCGCGCTGCAGCTCTGCCAGGTCGACATCGGCAAGGCTGGCCATGGCAGCCTCCAGAGATGGCAGCTGCATGTCGTCAATGATCTGCCGTTCGAGCTTGCGCTGCTGTTCGACCAGCTCATCCCTTTTGCGGCAGCGCTCGAGAGCTTGCCGAACATCCGCAAGCGCGTCGACCTGGAAGAATTCTGTCAGTTCCTTTTTGCGCGCGGCATGGACCGCGATCTCACCGTCCAGCCGCTCGCCTTCGCTTGCGAGTTCGACAAGAGTCCGGTCCCGTTCCAGCCTCTTCGCCTCGACCTGTCTTGCTTCCTCCCGTCGCCGGAGCAAGGCCTTGGCGGCGTCAAGCGGAGCACTGTCGTCGAATGTGTCGCCGAGAGCCTCATGCAGGCGAGCAACCGCCTCGACAAAAGACTTTCGATCTGCCTCCATGGAGCCGATGCGGTGAAGCAGATCATCCTTCTCGCGCAAGGTCTCGGGGAGGCCGGCAAGCGCGTCGAGAAGCTCACGGACGGCGCCGACTTTTCCTTCCCTGTTGAACCAGGTGCTTTCGAGGGCGGTCGACCAATCTGTCTGCCACGCATCGGATGCAGTGAGGGCTTCGTCGAGCTCCGCTTTCCTTCGAACTGCGGCCTCTTCCAACTCACCGACGCGCTTTTGGGCGTCCTGCCGTTTGGTCTGCATCGCAGCATGGTCCGCTAGGATGGTATCGGCAGCCTGCATCAGGGCCGCCACGTCCAGACCATCGACATCGATCCCGACGCCGACCAGGGTCGTCAGGAGCGTGTCCTGCTCCTTTGCCAGCGCAGCTTTGGCGTCTTCGGCGTCCCCCAGGGCAAGGCGCAGATCATCCCACGCGATCAACGCCGAGGTGCGGGTTTCCGCCCATCGGCCGATCCTTGTCAGCCATGACGCGACGGACGCATCATCATCCAGATCGATTTCCGCTGGCGTTTCGGTCCTGATCTCGCCTCGCAATGTCTGCAGTTCGTCGTCGATATCCCGCAGCAACTGGCGTTGCCGGTCGACGCTTGCCCTGTTGACCGCCATCCCGGCGGTCAGCGAGCGCAGCTCCTCGAGTTGCCTGGCGCTGTTCAGACGTGCGGCCGCGGCTGCATCGGTCGCTCGCATGCGGGTTTCGAAACGATCGGCCGTTTCCCGATCGAGTACCGACAGATGCTGCGCCCAGGCGTCATCCCGGTCCAAAAGGGCCGCCTTCGCCTCCTCATCATCCAGGATGTCGATCGCGTCGCGGAGTGCAGCCAGACGTGCGGCATCTTCCTCCTGCTTCGTCGAGAGCTCTCGTTCCCGCTCAACGATCTGCGAGCGACGCTTCTCCAATTCGCTGCAAGTCGACTTCCAGGATTCGACGCACTCGGTCGCGGGCGATGAGATGCGCCGGAGAGCGTCACCATCACCGGCCCATGGGTGCAGTTCAGTCGTGGCATCGTCGAAGGCTTGACGCTTCGCGGGGACAGCGCGCTCGGCAAGTCTGAGTTCGGCGATAAGGTTGCCGTCACGCAAGCGGCGCAGCACCGATTGAAGCTGGGCTATCTTGCCAGCATCGATCGGGGCACCCTGGCCATCGAGCGCCTGGCGGTCGCGCTGCTCTTTTTCGACAGCCTGCCGGGCTGCCTCATACTCCTTTTCAGCAGACTGCCGTGCGACGTCGACGCCGGACTTCGCGCTGATCAGATCACGCAGCGTCCCGATCGTCGCCGCCGGTATCAGCAGTGATTTCGGATCGTCGATGTCTGTCTGTCCGAGTGTTGCGAGGATGAGATCGACCTTGCGGTTCGATTCCGACAGCGCCTGCTTTCGCTTCGGCAGATCCTCCTGTGCGGTCGCATAGCGTGCGGCTGCGTCGGACGGCTGATCGAGCTGATCCGTCATCTCAAGCAGACGGTTTTCAACCACGAGCCCTTCCAGCTCCTCCCGAACCTTTTGCTCGCGCTGCTTGATACCGGTCAGCTCGGTTTGAAGCCTTGTCTCTTCGACCATCAGGTCGGGAAGTGCGGTCGCCCACTCGGCAGGCGGATGGGGCAGATCCGCATATTTGGAAAGCTGCTCGTCACCCTGGCGATATTCGGCCGCCAGCGGGTGGGCTCGCAGAACGCGTGCGATCTCGTCGTGACGGGCCTTTGCCGTCCCGATTTCCTTCATGACGGCGTCATAGGCGGCTTCAGCCTGCTCGAGCGCCGTCGTCAGCGTCCGGTAGGCCGAGGCCTGGACGTCGATCTCGTCGCGCTGCGATTTGAGATCCGCGATCTGGCGTTTGAGGCCGGCGATCTTTGTCGAGCTGGCACGCTTGCGGAAAATGCCGTCGGCCTCAGCGATTGCGGCCTCGAGAATCGAACTGATGCCGGCGAGGCCGGCACTCGCCGAAAACAGCAACTCCCCCAGATCGCCCTTGCTTTCCAGAATGGCGTTGCCGCCATCCTCCAGCGTCTGATCGTCGAGCGAGAACATCATCCGATAGGCGTCGCGCGTCAGCCCGGCGAGCGGGACGCTCAGCAAAGCTTCGTTCACCGGCTGCCCGTGCTCATTCAGAAGGGAATTGCTGCGCTGCTTGACGCGCTTGAATTCATGCGCCTGCCCGTCAAATTCGAGGCAGGCGCCGATTTCCATCGCCTTGCCCTGGTGCAGGAAGCCGTACTTCGTGCGCTCTTCGATCCCGAACAGAAGGTCGAGATAGGCTGACAGCGACGTGGATTTGCCTGCCTCGTTGAGCCCGTAGACGATGTGCAGGTCAGGCGTACCGGCGACATGCTCCCCGAAATCGATCGAATAGTCGGTGAACTTGCCGTAGCGGGTGAGATCGAGCCGGCGCAGGCGCATCAGCTGATCTCCGAGGCTTCCGGCTTGAGCCGGGCCAGCATATCCTCGCTGCCTTCCGTCAGCAGCTGGTCGACTAGGGTTTCGAACGCGGCCTCGTCATCGCCACTGAAACCGCGCGCTTCAGGGGGCAGGTCATCGCGCAGTTCGTTGACCAGATCACGCACAGCCTCGCGCACACCATGCTGGCGAATGATGTCGCTGCGCATCAGCTCGCCGAGTTCCAGGACCGGGTCGGCGGTAGCGCCGCCAACGGGAGCACTGACCGGCGCTGTGGTCGCGATCTCGATCTTCTCGATCCAGGTCTTGCCAAGACTCTCGGCGCGCTGCTCGGTCTCCGCCATTAGCAGATCGCGATCACGGCGCAGCTGCCATGACAGAGGCGTCGCACCCGTCAAGCGAAGGCGGCCGACGAGATGGGGCGAGCGTGTCCGGTCGCGGGCAACACCGATGCCTTGCTCAAGGATCTCGGCCGCCTCTCGCCAGGTTTCGGCGGATGAGAGGTCGACCGGGATCCGTTCGAACTGCGCAACGCTCGTCGCGCGTTCTTCGACGTTGAGGCTGCGATCGTCATTGACCGTGACGAGGGTGATAGACTTCTCACCCGCTTCGTTGATGTCGCGACCTTGCGGCATGCCCGGCATGATCACCATCCGGTCGCCGGCATGTTGGGCGCGAACATGGATATGCCCCAGAGCCCAATAATCGAAGCCCCAGCCATGAAGGTCGGACGCCTTGCAGGGCGCATACAGATCGTGGCCAGCCGCTCCGGCTAGGCTCGTATGCATGATGCCGATATTGACCGTATCGGGAGTGGGGCGTTGAAATTTCTCTAGAAGGCTTTCCGGGGCTTGAGGTTTGGCAAAACTCAGGCCGTGAACGGAAATGCCAATGTCGCCTCGAGTAAGATTAATTGTCTCGGCACGCCCGCTAAATCTTGTGACCGATGGCGGCAGGATCAGTTCCTGAGTTATTCGCGACATGGCGTCGTGATTGCCGCGGATAATGAAGGTTGCGATGTCGGCCTCATGAAGCCGCTGCAGCTGACTCGCCAGAAACCGGGCGGTCTTCATCGACGTCTGGTCGCCGTCGTACAGATCGCCCGCTATGATGAGCGCATCCACCCGTTCATCGATGCAGAGATCGACGATCGCGATCAGCGCCTGGCGCGTCGCGTCGCCGATCAGCTCGGCCAGATCGCTGTTGCGCATCGCCAGAGACCGTAGAGGGGAATCAAGGTGCAGATCGGCCGTGTGAATAAATCGAAATGGCATGCGACGGTGCGGGGCCTTCGGGCTAGTTAATCGCCGATTGTCTATCCTATCTGCGCCATTGCCAAGAGGGGGTTGGATCCTGAGACGGAATTTCCCTAGGCACGATACATTGCTTGTCCTGAGTGGACGACTGTCTGTCGGACCCTCAATACCCCGTCAGATTTTAGATTGTGGGAACTATTTTGTCGGGAATCCTTGGGAAGGTTTTTCCGGGACGAGCATTGTTCGTCTGCTATAGAGTGTAACGAAGACATTGGTCGCCGAATGGGAGGGGCGCCTTGGAATGGCTGCTCATCATTGTAGGGCTAGTCGCCTGGCTCATCTACAGGGGCGCAAAATCGAGGAAGCGCGAAGAGCAGACAGAATCGCAGCGGGCCGCTCTGACAGTTCAATTTGATCGTGGAGATCCGTCTCGGGGGCACGGGTTTCAAGCGGGTGCGCGGACAAAGAACAGTTCGCCTGCCCGATGGGTGCAATCTGGTGAGAGCGTAGTTGTAGGGAGCTTTTCGCTCACGGATGGCTTGTTTTACCTGGGCGGTCTTCTCCCCGGGCAGAGCAACGGGTCGTGCGGCAACTGCGTGGTGGATCCTGACGCGAAAGTCGCGTCTGGAGGCGAAGACCGCGAAGGGCGAACGATGTCCTATTGGCCATCGTATCAGTCGATCTCGCCCGTTGCCCGCAGAACCTTTTTGTCGTGGCTGGCAGCTGGGCGGGACGATCCCTCGATCGGGATCGACTACGTGTTTCTGTACTTCTACGGCATCGAGCGGAGGATGTTCGTAGACCAAGCGTCGCATGAGGCGCTGGCCCTCATCGCGGAGGTGCGTCGGCTTCTCGAAATTTATGGCAGCAGCGGATCGTTCAGGGGCTACGCATCGAAATTCCTCGATGCCGCCGAACTGGTCAAAGGCCCCGAAATCTATCGTCCGACGCTCCGGGCGGATCTACGAAACGGATACGAAATTCCTCTTTCCGTCCGCCTTCACCTGGGGAGGAAACTTGCAGCGAAGGAGCCGCTCGACGCCACGGACTCGCTCCTTTGGATACTCTCGCTTCCGGATACCTATCTCCGTACCCCGGGGACTCGCTGCTTTGAGGAGTTGGCCGAACTTTGGGCTTCCCGGTTCACAGCCCGCTACCCTGCAGGCCTGAAGATCAACGCGCCGAAGACGCGACTCAAGCTCGACTACCGCGCCGCGAGCGGTGGGTTCGAATGCCGCATCGATATGAGCGACGGGACGGGGCCTCTGCCCGACATCGCGGCGGTCTCTGCTCCGTTGGACGGCCTCCGGGATATGCTGAACGCCTGCACGGAGGAACTGGCCCCATACAGCCGTCTCCTCGGCAGGAACCCCAACGCCAAAGGCACCATCGAAGCGACTTTCCTTCTGCCTCCGGAACTGCTCGCATCTCCGACAGCGATGGGAAGAACGCTCCTGACGAGGATCGAACAGATATTTGGCGACCGCAAAGTTGCCGGCGTCCGGGTCACACAGCTCGCGAAAGCCCTCTCGCTCGAGGTGGAGGCTGGCGGAAAGCTGCCCTCCGGACTGTGCAATCAGATCGGGGCCTTTCTTGATCGGATCGACATCGGGATGGAACCGGACCGGAGATACGGCTCGCGAAACCTCGAAGCTGACGGATATGTCCTGCTCTTCAGGGCGCCTGGAGGCGCCAAAGTCGACGGAGATGCCCCGGCATATGTGGCTGCGAGGGCCATGGTGGACGTCGCGGTGCTGGCGGCCGCTGCCGACGGCAAGATCGAGGCGACCGAGTACGAGTCCATCAAGACCGAAATCCGCGCCATGCCGGGTCTGGGCGGGATCGAACGTGCCCGTCTGATCGCATACGCGAGCACCCTCCTGAAGGATGCCCCCGGTCAGCAGGGCGCCCTCAACAAGATGAAGAAGCTTGCCCAGCCAGCCAAGGAAGCGGTCTTAAGGTCAGCGACGGCTGCGATCCTCGCCGACGGCCATGCTGGTCCAGATGAGGTGAAGTTCCTCGAGCGGCTGTATCGCACGCTCGGATTTCCGATCGAAGGCGTATATGCCACGCTTCACCGGGGTTCGGTCGTGATCGATGAACCGGTGGCGGTCGCGTCGGAACAGCGCGCACCGGGCGTTCGTATTCCGCCACCCCCGGTTGAGGCTGGTCCAGTGCCGGGGGTGAAGATCGACCGTGCCCGCCTTGAGCGGCTCCGGTCAGAAACCGCGGCCGTGTCGGACCTGCTTGCTGGCATTTTCGTCGAAGAGCCGCCTGTGCCAGCTCCGGAGCAGGCGGTTCCTGCACCAGTCGAGGGGATGGCCGTGCGGTTCCCGGGGCTGGATGCCGCGCATGCAGCCCTGCTCGGCCGACTGCTCGGGAGCGAGGGCATGGATCGTTCCGAACTAGATGACTTCGCGAAGAACCTCCGACTGTTGCCTGACGGGGCGATCGAACGGATAAATGACTGGGGCTTCGATCGATTTAATGAGGCCCTGATCGAGGAAGACGAGCGGGTGACGATACCTGATCATCTCCGTGAGGCATTGCGAGAGGTAGAAGCAGCAGAATGACCAAGGCTACCCTCATCAAGGCCCGGGACCGTGATGTCATCCTCCAGGCGCTGGCGGCGGGAGTGGTGCCGCGGACCGGGTTGAGACACGTGCAAGTCGGCCGGGCAGCCGAGGTCGGGGCGCTCGTCAGGGACATCGATCGCCTAGCCGATGGGGGAGCCGCGATCCGTTTCGTCATAGGCGAGTACGGCGCCGGGAAGACCTTCTTCCTGAACCTGGTCCGCCTCATCGCTCTCGAGCGGAAGTGCGTCACTATCCACGCAGACCTTGCCCCGGACCGCCGCATCCACGCATCGGCAGGACAGGCGAGGGGGCTCTACGCTGAGGCAGTCAGGAACATGGCGACCCGGACCAAGCCCGACGGCGGGGCATTGGCCAGTGTGGTCGAGCGTTTCGTCACGGACTGCATGAACGAGGCCAGTCAGAAGGCGCGGCCCGTAGAGACTGTGATCGACGAGCGGCTGGCGCACCTGCAGGAACATGTCGGGGGTTACGACTACGCGACCGTGCTGAAGGCCTACTGGCGGGGAAGCGAGGAGGGCGACGAGGTCCTCAAGGCGGCAGCGCTCAGATGGCTGCGTGGCGAGTTCTCCACCAAAACGGAGGCGCGCCAGTCGTTGGGAGTGCGCAACATCATCGACGACAACGGCGTCTACGACGCCCTCAAGCTCCTGGCGGCCTTCGTGAAGCTCGCCGGGTACTCTGGACTGCTGGTCGTCTTCGACGAAATGGTGAACCTGTACAAGCTTCAAAGCAGCCAAGCCCGGAACCAGAATTTCGAGCAGATCCTGCGCATGCTGAACGACGTGCTGCAGGGCAATTTCGGGGGGATCGGATTCGTTTTTGGAGGAACGCCCGAGTTCCTTATGGACACGCGCCGCGGGCTGTACAGCTATGCGGCGCTTCAGTCCCGCCTTTCCGAGAATGCCTTCGCGCAAGGGGGGCTGGTTGACCTTTCCGGCCCGGTCCTCCGGCTTCAGAGCCTCACGCCTGAAGACCTGATGATCCTCCTGACGAACATCCGCCTTGTCTTCGCATCCGGCGATCCGGTCGCTCACCTCGTACCCGACGAGGCGCTGCCCGCATTCATGGACCACTGCAACCGCCACGTGGGCGAGGCATACTTCCGGACCCCCCGGAATACGATCAAGGCGTTCGTTCAGTTTCTGGCGGTTCTTGAGCAGAACCCGGGCACGCAGTGGCACGACCTTGTCGCACGGGTCGAAATAGCTCCAGATGCCGAGGCCGGCGGGCAGGGGGATGCAGATCAGACGGGCGACGGCGGAGACGACGAACTTGCCTCAATCCGGCTCTGACCCGACCGGATTCGACAGGCTGCACCCTGAAATCCGGCGCTGGATATGGGAGCAGAAGTGGGAAGAACTGCGGGACGTCCAGGACCGCGCGATCTCCGCAGTCCTCGACACCGAAGCGGACGTTCTGCTCGCTGCCTCGACAGCTGCGGGCAAGACCGAGGCGGCGTTCCTTCCAGTGCTCACGAAGGTTGCTGATCGAAAAGGCCGAGGCTTCTCGGTCTTGTACATCAGCCCGCTGAAGGCCCTGATCAACGATCAGTTCCGGCGGCTGGATCAACTGGCCGAGCGACTGGAGATCGATACTGTCCGCTGGCACGGCGACGCGCCGCAGTCGGCAAAGCAGCGCGCGCGACGTGATCCACGCGGAGTGGTCCTGATCACTCCGGAATCCATCGAGGCCATGCTGATCCGTCGGCCTGGGGATGCGAAGGCCATGCTGGGGTCGCTGGACTTCATCGTCATCGACGAGCTGCACGCCTTCCTCAAGGGTCCCCGGGGGCTCCATTTGGCGAGCCTCCTGCGCCGTATCGACGCCCTGTCCGGCAAGCCCGCGCGACGGATCGGCCTATCGGCAACCATAGGCGACCTTGCTGTCGCTGCCCGCTGGCTCAATCCCGGTCAGCCGGAAAACGTGAGGGTGGTGGAGTCGTCAGCAGACTCCCCGGAGCTCAGGCTGCAGGTCAGGGCATACAGCGACCCCGAAGAGGTGGAGGATGCCGACGGGCTCGAGGCCGAGGAGCGGCAGGTCGCGCTGGACCTGATCGCCGATCATATGTTCTCGGTCCTCAGGGGTGCGAACAATCTGGTGTTTGCGGGATCGCGAAAGCGGGTAGAGGCGCTTGCGGACCGTCTTCGCACGAGATCGGAAAAGGCCTCGGTCCCGAACGAGTTCTATCCTCATCACGGCAGCCTCTCCAAGGAGCTTCGCGAAGAACTCGAAGACCGATTGAAGGAGGGCGACCTGCCGACGACGGGCGTCGCGACCACGACGCTGGAACTGGGGATCGACATCGGGTCGATAAAATCGGTGGCGCAGGTGGGCGCGCCGCGATCCCTTTCCTCCCTGCGACAGCGCCTTGGCCGAAGCGGCAGGAGACGCGGCGTTCCTGCCGTCCTCAGGATCTATGTGCGGGAGCGCCTTCTCGGCAAAGGGTCCGACCCGGTCGACCATCTGCGCCTCGAGACCGTGCGGGCAGTTGCGGCCGTCCGCCTGCTAGTGGAGCGCTTCGTCGAGCCGCCATCCATCGATGCAGCGATCGCCACCGTCGCGCTGCATCAGACCCTTTCGGTGATCGCGCAGGAAGGGGGAGCCAAGGCCGGCGCGCTATACCAGGTCCTCTGCTCGTCCGGCCCGCTATCGTCGCTGACGAAAGCCGACTACGCCCAGTTGCTCCGCGGCATGGCCTCCACGGAACATCGCTTGGTCGAGCAGGCTCCGGACGGAACGATCATGCTGGGCGAACAGGGCGAAAGGCTCACCGCTTCACGTGACTTCTACGCGATCTTCTCGACCGACGAAGAGTGGCGTCTGGTTTCCTCCGGGCGCACGCTCGGCACCATCCCGATCTCCAACCCGGTCGGCGTCGGCGTTGTCATCGCTTTCGCTGGACGGCGCTGGCGGATCGAGGCAGTGGATGACCGCGGCAAGGTTCTCGAACTCGTACATCACCGCTCCGGGAAAATTCCCAAATTCGATAACGTCATGAACGAGCCCGTCCACGATCGGCTGTCGGCGGAGATGCGAGCGGTCCTGCAGGACACTTCGGTACCCGGCTTCCTGGACGATGCGGCGAATGGGTATCTTGCTGAGGGCAGGATGGCGTTCCGACAACTCGGACTTGATGCGGGCAGCCTGGTCCCCGCAGGCAAGGACACGCACGTCTTCACGTGGCACGGCAGCGACGTGAACGCCGTTCTCGGGTTCGCCTTCGCCTCGGCGGGGCTCGACTGCGCAATCCTCGACGTGGGCGTGACTGTCCTGGATACCCATCCAGACGTAGTGCTGGCGATCATGAAGCAGATCGCGGAGAGACCGCCTGATATCCATTCGGTCGCCGAGTTCGTCGAGAATCTTCAGTCGGCGAAGTTCGATGAAATGGTGCCAGAGGACCTCTTACGGAGACTATGGACCCGAAGCAGGCAGGACGTTGCCGACCGCGTTGCTCGCATTGTTCAGGGGATGGTCGCCGCCTTTCCAAGTTGACAGGGCACGACTATCCCGCCCGTTAGCAGGAGAGAGAACCGCTCTCGCCATGAATTGTAGAGGAGGGGAGGGCAATCGCCACCGAATACCGAGCTACACCAAATAGAGTACCGGGCGCCCTCACCGTTGTCCAATGACTACCTCAAAGCGGGTTAAGCTTGTTCCCCGCCCACTGTGTTCGTTCAGGCCGCCATGGTCGGCGAAGACGGTGAGACCGCAATCACCGTACCGGTGGTCACTAGGACTATGAGACCCCGCTCGGCGCCGGCCATGTCGAGATAGGCGCGAACCTGCGCCCGGTAATGATCCAGAGTCTGGGGGGCAGGACCGACGTCGCTCTTCCAGTCGACGACAACGACTGGGCGACCATCCGGCCCGACGGTCAGCGCATCCGCGATGCCGGCCGTCGCGATCACCTCATCTTTCTTGGCGCGGACGGCAAAGACGGGGAATTCGGCGAGTAGCACCGGCCGCAAGGTGGCGATTTCCGGCAAGGCCAGGGTTTGCATGACGCATCTTGCAAGCTCTTCGGCGGACAAGCCCACGGCAGGATCGGCGACTGGCGTCTTGCCGAGCGCACGGATGAGATCCGCAGCGCGTTCAACAAGCGCTGTCGGCGCTTCGTTCGTTTCGCCCGTCAGCACCTCTTCCATGAGCTTGTGAAGGATGAGTCCACGCTCCCGGCCGCCCTGAACGGTGATGATCGGCTCGAGTTCCGGCGGCTGGCCATCGGCAGAGCCGGCCCAGATGTCGGCTTCATCCTCCTGCAGCACCAAGCCGGAGGCGCTCTCGTCACGGCTCGGCGATAGCCAGGTCAGGCGCGTGTGGCGATCTGCGATGGCGAGCGCCTCGGCCGCGAAGCTCTCGCGCGTCTGGGTGTTGCCCACGCTGGCGACCGTGGCGGCCAGATCGAGCGGCAGATGCGAGAGATCCAGGGCCGGCAGATCGGTGAGCGATAGATCAATGAGATCGATCCAAGCGGACTTCGAGGGCGTCGTATCGAGCCGGGGCAGGACGAGGAGTTCGCGGGCGCGCGTGGCCGCGACGTACCAGAGCCGGATGCGCTCGCGATCCAGTTCGTCCTTCTCGGCTTGGCGCGTGGCGGCATAGCCTTCGGGGGCGATACCCAGGACCGGGCAATAGAACGTGTCAGTCTGACGGTCGATCACCGCGCTGTCAGGCGCCATGACGCCGGTCATAGTGTTGACGGGGATGACGATCGGCCATTCGAGGCCCTTGGCGGCGTGCATCGTGAAGAGCGCGACGGCTTCTTCCTGCGCGTCGGGTCGCCCTTCGACAGCCCGCGCCTCGTCGGTCCAAACCGCGGTCATCGCCTCGGCGAAGGCGCGGAGGCCGCGCACCGCATAGCCGGTCGATAGGCTGAGATAGAGATCGACATTGGCGAGCGCACGCTCGGCCTGACCACGATGGCGCTCAAGAAGGAGCGGACGGACCCGCATTACGTCGACGGCCTGCGAGAGCAGTTCGTGCGGCGTCGTGCTGTTGCCGCGCCGATAGAGCACTTGAAGCTTGTCGATGGTCTCGCGCGCCAGGGGATGCCCGATGGTGGAGGGATCAACGCCGAGGTCGAGGCGGGGAATTCGGTTAGGCTCCTCCTCGGAACGCGGTAGCGCCCAGACAACATCCAGCAGCTCCTCTTCGGTAAGGCCGACCAGAGGGCCGCGCAGCAGCGCACCGAGCGCCAGCGTGTCGCGCCGGTCGGCGAGAACGCGGGTTAGCGCGATCAGGTCCTGGACTTCCTGTCGGCGAAAGAGGCCCTTGCCGGCTTGCGTAGCCACCGGGATACCCCGGCGTTCCAGCGCCTCCTCATACCGCCACAGCTCCGTGCCGGTTGGCGCCAACAAGGCGATGTCGCCTGGTTGGCAAGGACGTTCCGCACCTCTGCGTCGGTCGATGATGGGCTGGCTGCCGATCAGCCGCGCGCACAGTTCGGCCACCATATTGGCCTCGGCATCACGCTGCTGTTCGGCACTGGCCTTGCCGTTCTCGTCGGCCACGGCGATGTCGAGGGCTGCGACGCACAAGCCGCCACCGCGATCGTCGTGAAACGGGTCGAGGGCGGTAAAGCCGGGTTGTCCATCGGCCGACAGCACGGCATCGAAGCGCTCGTTGACGAAGGTGAGGATCGAGGCGCAGGAACGGAAGTTGGTCGAAATCGACATGAGGCCGTCGGGATTCTGGGCGCGGAAGGCGTCACGCGCCCGCACATAGGCACTAACATCGGCGCCGCGGAAGCGATAAATCGCCTGCTTGGGATCGCCGACCAAGAAGAGCGCGCCCGGTCGTATCCGAAATCGGGTCCAGTCGCTGTCGCCATCAGCGGGCTCGCCGCACAGCCGCCAGAATATCTCAGTCTGAAGGGGATCTGTGTCCTGGAACTCATCCACAAGCACATGGGCGAAGCGCTGTCCCAGCGCGTGCCGCACATCGTCATGGCCGCGCAGCAGGTCGCGCGCGGCGAAGATGAGGTCGTCGAAGTCGAGCTGGGCGTTCGCGCGCTTATGGTCGCGATAGCGCTCAAGGGTCGGACGCGCTTCCTCGATCAGCGCCGCCAGAACTTGGCTGGCCGCCGCCTGAAGAAGGGAGCCCCATGCCTCGCAGCAGGCGGCGTAGTGACCCTCGGCGGCATCGTTCAGTCGATCACCGTCGACCTTGGAAAGGCCCGCCTGCTTTGCAGCAGCAGCCCATTTCCCCTTCTTGCGATACGAAGCGAAGGTGCCGGCCTTGGTGCAAAGGTCCGGGTGCGCACGCGAGGTCAGAACCTGGACTAAGCCCGAGGGCGTCGCGGGATCGGGACCGGCCGCGAGCGCGGTCGCCATCTCGACCAGCTGCGCGGCCATCACTTCCGTTTCCGGCTCGCTGGCTGCAGCCCCGCGGACGAAGGCGGCGAAAATTGCCGTCGCCTGACGAAAGGCTGTCAAATGACCATCGAGCGGGGGCGCCGGCGGTGCTGCGAGGGTACGGCGGCGGCGCAGATTCTCGGCGATCTTGTGAATGAGTACCACGGTCTCCCCGGGGCTGTGCAGCACCATTTCGGCGAGGATACCACCTTGGTCGCCGGACAGACGCTCGCGCAGCCAGCTGTCGACGATCTCGAGGAAGGTGAGATCGGCCTGATTGCGGTCTAGGACGCCGGCGCCGGGATCGATGTCAGCCTCGGCCGGATAGGGCTTGATCAGGCGTTGGCAGAAACCGTGGATGGTCGAGCAAGTGATTTCGTCTATCGCGGCGCTCGCGGTGGCTAAATTGTGCCGCAGGGCCTGCGACAGACCATCGGGCAGCGCGACGCGCAACTCGACTGCGATCCTGCCGGCCGAGAGGTCGGTGACAAATTCGCGGACGCGCGAAAGCAGCTCACTCGCCGCCAGTTCGGTAAAGGTGACGGCGGCGATGGTGCGCGGCGGAACACCTTGGGCGAGCATGGCGGCGATGCGTCCTGCCATGACGGCGGTCTTGCCCGAGCCTGCTCCGGCCTCGACCAAGATCGAGCGGTCATGGAGGTTGATCGCGTCTCGCCGGGCGCCGTCATCCTTGAGAACTTTTGACACGCTGCTCATCATTCCGCCTCCCAAACCTGAGCGACTTCGCCAAGCCGCTCCGTCGCGGCGGGTTGCTTGCGTTTGCAGTAGGTGGCGCTGGCATTGGCCGGTAGGGCGAAAGCGAGATCGTCATAGTCGCCACCCGTGTCGGGGCCTATCATCGCAGCGCCGGCGGCGAGGCTGATCCTCGCCGCGCGGAGATAGCCCGTGATCTCCGCGAGCACGGCTTCGGGGTCGTCTAGCTGGAGGTCGATCGGCTCGCGCGGGTAGAGCAGAGAGGCGCTGATCGCGACGTGATCACCCAGGAGCGCCTTCACCGCGAAAGCGTAGAGGCAACGCTGAAGCTCGCGGCCGCCATTCAGCCGGATATCGCCTCGTGGCGGCCGGCCGGTCTTGTAGTCGCGGACGAGCGCGCGGTTGCCGTCACCCGAGATGTCGAGCCGGTCGATGTAGCCGGCAATATTGAACCCAGTGTGGGGAATCGTGACCCGCATGGCGGAATCCCAAGGGGTCTCCGCCTGCGATTTCGGTTCTGCCCCGCCGAATGGCACCTCGCCATAGGAGCGTGCGCCTGGCAGAAGATCGTCGCCGTAGGACAGGGCTTGGCCCGCCATCAGGCGGGCGTCGTCCAGGGTGCGGCCCCAGATGAGGGCCGGTGGGACCGCGCGCTCGCTTTCCCAATCGGCGGCGACAGCTTCCGCGGCCCCGCCCACGGCCGCTTCGATCGCCGCGCCGTCGGCGGCCGCCAATCCACCCGCGCTCTCGAGGTCGCGCAAGGCGCGGTCGAGAACCATGTGGACCAGATCGCCGACGCCGAGCGCATCGAGCACTAAGGGCTCGGCGCTGCTTTGCGGCACGCGCCATCCGAAACCATAGAGCCAGACGAAACTGAGCGGATTGCGCAGCAGGCGGCGAAGAGAACTGGCCGACTGGATGCGGTCGAGGATCGCCAGAACGAGCGGATGATCCGCACGGATGAGTCCGTCATGGGCCGTGATCTCAGCGTGTCGCCAGTCGCGCCAGCAGCTTTGCGCGCTGACCGCTTGCGGATCGACGCCGAACTCCAGTGGCCGGGCCAAGAGTCGGTCGGTTTCGCTGAAGGCGTGTACGGGCACGGCGTTACGGCGGAGGTAGGCCTCCTCATCATGCGCGGCAAGCAGCGGGCTGCGTCCCAGAAGACGTCCGTCGCTGTCGCGCCGGGCGCGCGAGAGGACGACTTCGCCAGCGGTGGTGGCGAGGATCGTCTCGAAATCCCGACGATCAGCGAGGCTCACCGGAAGCGGATCGAGTTCGGGGGTCGGGATGATATGGCTCGGGATGAGCCGGTCTTCAGAGATCCCGCGCGGCCAGCGCGAGGAGTTTAGGCCGAGCAGCCGCACGAAGCGGCGGGGCGATGCCGCTAGCGCGCTGGCCGGCATCCAGGCCACGGACACGCAGGCTTCGAGCCCATCATCCTGCTTCAGGGTTTGGAGGGTAGCGTCGATCGAGGCGGCAGGCCCGGCGAGCAGCGCCTTGCGCCAGATGCCGAGAGCCCGGCCCTTGAGGAAGGCCTCGCCGATCTCCGGCGCGGCGCCCGGTCCCTTCGCGAGCAGCTCGGCTGCCGCGCGCAGCGCCGGAGCGTGATCCGCGCCGTCTGGCCAATCTTCCGACTTCAGCCGCGCCAGCAGGCGGCTCCAGGCGCTGGGCGTCGACAGCGGCGCATCGGTCGGCAGGACGCGTAGCCAGCCTTCGGGCATGGCTGCAAACGGCGCTGATTCCCGGCAAAGGGTTGCGAGACGACGGAGGCGCGTCTGCGACAGGCCGCGGACGACGATGTCGGCCAGCGCAGCAGCCGCCTGTCCCTCGCGGGTGGTGATGGTTCTGACGCCGTGGACGAAGTGCAGGTCGATATTGGCGTCTGCGCGCAAGGCCAAGAAATGATCGTCATAGTCGCCGGGCGATGCGGTAGCGATGGCGATCTCCCAAGGCGCCGTTTCCGAGGCGAGCAGTGATCGCACCCAGCGCATAGCTTCGATGGCTTCGTGATAGGCCGTTGCCCCGCTGACGGCACCGAGCGTCGGCGATTCCCCCGATGTACGCGACACGCTTACGCCGGTACCTTCCAACCAGGCGGGAACCGCCCTCGGCCCGGCCATCCATTGCACGGAGATCTGGGTGGTGAGTTCGTTCAGGAGCGGCCGCCAACACGGCGAGAGTTCAGTCAGGCCGATGATCTCCATCGGCCCGAGGACCGCCGGAGCGTGGGCAATGCGCCTGATCGCGGCGGCGACGATGTCGACGGGGCGCATCATGCCGGGCGGAAGCTGATCGAGGACAGCCGCTTCCAGCCGGGCAATGGCGTTGAGGCGAGGATGGTCGGAGGCTCGCGCGGCGAGGTCGATGACCGCGCGCCAAGACTTATGCAGGGTCTCGGCCGCCGCGTCGATCATGCCGGGGAGCATTTTTATGCTCTCCAGCTCGCCCATCGGAGTTGCCGGCAGGACCGCCTGGATCACGGCACGCAGGCTTTCGTTGTCGATCGGCCGGGCAAAGCCGCCGGCGAGCCGCACGGCGGCTTGCTCGAAGGACATGATCTGGAGGCCATGGCGACCACCGCGCGCCGCCGCAAGGCGGGCCTCTCGCATAGCGAGGCGACTATGGACGACAAGAGTGGATCGTCTCGCGGTGGTCATGGTGGGTTTCCTCCTTCCGAGGTCGCTCTTATCTCGTCCCTGCTGCAGAAACGCTGCCGTTGCGCTTGGCGAGCACGTAACCGTAGCGCGATGCCCGTTCCCGATGTCATTTCCTTGAAGACTACCAATCTTCTTCGTACAGGTTTGCAATTGCACTGGGGCAGCGCAATTCGGACACGAAATCCTTTCGGTGAAAGATAGCCCACAAGTTTTTCATTGTGATTGACCAATTATTCTGCTCCAGACTCGCCTCCAGAAGCTTGGCGTTGCGCCGGATTGAACAGACTGAACGGGAGGTTGCCCCGTGGGCGATTGTCCGTAGAAGCGCGTCTTGGTGGTCCGATCACGCCGACGCTCGGCTTCGATCTGCTCATCGCTCCATGGACCGGCTTCAATCACCTTGCCGCGATCGATCACATAATGTGATCGGCACTTCAGCGTCCAATTGCCAATCGACGGACGTAGCGAGATGGTCTCGCCGTCGAACGTCATCTTCCAGTCCGTAGGTGTGAAGGGTGCGACAACCTCCTCGCCGCAACCGCAGCAGCAGCTGTGGACCGAGGTCGCATATTCCATCGAAACATAGAGAACGCCGGCCTCAAGGCGCTCAGGGATGTGTTCGACGAAACGATGCTCGAGTCGCTTGTGCCGTATCACCCGAGGTCTCCGTTGATCAGCATGTTGCCGTCAGTCGTGTAGGTGCAGTGATGCTCGCCCTCGAGATCACGGTAGAAGCCGCGGATTTTTTTCCACTTCACCACCGCGAGGACCGCATTCAGGGCGTTGAGGTCCGCGACCTGGATGTTGGAGGCGTAGATGTCCTTGGCGCCGCCGCCGACGAAGGAGATGCGCTGGCGCGCATGATCCCGCTTCTCCGGCGTGCTGGCGGTCACCCGCAGGATACCGCCGAGCGACCCCTCGTCGAGCTCGAGGCCCATACCGACATCGACGAACACGGCGCCGATCGCCTCAAGCTTCTCGACGATCAACCGCTTCGCTTCGCCGGCGTCGAGCGACAGGAACGCGAAGGTGACGCCGTCGAGAAGGTGCAGGTTGTCGGCTCCGAGCTCGACATCGTGCGCCACGATGTTGCGGTGCATCCGGCTGTAGATGCGCTTCAGATAGTCGACCTTCTTCGGCGCCTCGCGCAGTTCCTCCAGGGTCGGCGCGCCCGGCGCCCGAAAAGCGTTGTGGGTCAGGAACTCGTCGCTGTCGAAGAGCCGAATCTCGCGGACCGGCGTCTTGGCGACGAAGTCCAGGATGTAGCCGCCGGTGCCGCCGCCGCCGATGATGGCGACCCGCTCGTTGACGAGCCGCTCGGTCAGGATGCCGATACCGACACGGTCGGAGGCGGTCTCGACATAGTTGAAGACGCTGTCCTCGTCCTCTTCCGGCTCGCGGAAGGTGCGGGGGGTCATGCCGGGCTTCAGCACCGCGGCCGGGCCCGCAATGATGTTCGCGTAGCTCGTCATCTTGTGGTGGTAGTCCGTGTAGCCGCCATCCGGCTTGCTCGAGAAGCTGTGCGTGGCTTTCAGACCGTGGCCGAGGTCGAAGGCCCCGGCCTGATGCGAGATCCCCTGGATAGGCGTCCCATCGGCGCGGCACGGAAAGTCGCCGTCCCAATGGACGACATGGGTGTCGGGCCTGCGCGTCGCATCGCCGGCCAGCGTGAGGCTCGAGATGAGGGTGCCGATGCGCACCTCGCGACGCGCATCGACATAGGGCACCTCCCGCATGACGAGATGCCCGCCCTGCCGCAGGACGAAGTAGCCTTCGTCCCGCAGCCGCTTGAGGTCGGGATTACGACTGAACAGTTCGCGTGACATTGAACACCGTGCCTTTCTTCTTGACGTCGACCGAGCCGCCGGCCCCGAGTTCACCCGCGTGCGGCGTCGACGCCGCGTGCCGGTAGGTCATCGAGAAGACGACGTTCGGCTCGTGCTGGCCCGGGAAAGCGAGCTGGACGATCTGTTCGAACGTGACCGTGCGGGCGTTCACCGTCCGCGGCCGCGAATTGACGATGATCTCGAACGTCACCGGCGCGGTGATGAACCGCTCGATGCCGGGTTCGGCCAGATCGATCAGCTCGCCATGCTCGATCAGGCGATCTTCGCCGCCGGGGACCTCGAGGAAAACGGCCTCTCCCTCGCCGGGCTTGGCGAGGCCGTAGAGCACCGCGCCGCTGATGATCGGCTTACCCCAGCGCAGCTCGTCGTCCTTCAGCGTGAACTTGAAGTCGCGATCCGTCAGGAAGGCGACGAACCGCTCGGCGCCGTGCTCGCGCAGGTCGAAGGGCTCGTTCAGCCGCACGTCCTCGAAGTCGCCCGAGGGCAGAATCGCGAACAGGCTGTAACCGTCCCGCGGGTCCAGGGTGCTCGCCTCGAGCAACTGGCGGCCGAGCGGCACGGGATCGCTCACCTGACGGGAATGGAAGTTGAGATCGCCCTGCGCGAGGAGAAAGCGATACCCCCGCGCCGGACGCAGCGCCCGGCCTTCGCGCAGGGCGTCGCCGATGTCGTCGTAATCAAGCAGTTCTTCGGTGTTCATGAGATTGGGTCCTTAGGTTCTGCCGAGGCGACGCCGCGGCTCTAAGGGTCCAATCGGGGCGGGATCCGCCGACCGGTAAGGTCAGGCGAACTTTTTTTGCAGGGGGCCGTCGGGAGTCTGCCCGCAGATGAAGAAGGCCGGGCAATTCGGGCAGGTGCGCGACGAGACCTCGGCCGGAAACCGCCCAGCGCGGATGTCGCCGAGAAACTTGGCGAGCTTGTCCTTGCGTCCCCTCAGCTCCCGATCCGACAAGGCGAGCGTATGCGTCTCGCCGTCGGAAAGATGGACTAGCTCCGCGACGGCGCCGGGAAAGGCCTGCTGGACCGCCAGCATCAGCGCCGCCGCGCCGACATCCTTGCTTTCGGCCGACCGCCTGTGACCTGTGCGGATACGGCGGACGGTCCGGACGCCGTCCGGCCGCACCAGCACCTCGTCCGGCCGAACGATGATTTCTTCGCCGCCGAAATTGAGGCTGAGCGCGACCGGCGCCTCGGCGACCGCATCGGCGCGATTGGCTAGGAGGAAGCGCAGCATCGCCAGGGCCAGGTCGCGGAATTCCGCGCGATAGCCATGATCGGCGAGCCCCTGGCCGGCAAGCGCCGCGTCGGTGCTGTCCTCCAGGTCGCGCTCGGTTATAGGGCAATCCGAAGTGATCACCCCCTCGACCACCGCGCGCACCGCCTCGTGCAGGTGCATGAAGGCGGTCGCGGTCCGCCGCCCGCCAACCTGCAAGACATGCGTGTAGAAGAAGCGGCGCGGGCAGGACTCATAAAGGGCGATTTGCGCGGCCCCGAACTGCAGCCGTCCATTGACGATCAACTCGATGCCCTGGGCTTCCGCCGCCGTGGGAAGCGGCCGCGCCGGCACGACCGAACGGCGCGTCAAGTTGGTCCCGAGACGATCGAGGAAGGGCGATAGCGGTCGATTGTGGCCGTTGCTCTTCTCGGTCGGCGCATAAAGGATCAGGCGGTCGCGGGCACGAGACTGCGCCACGTAGAACAGGCACTCCTGCTCCTCGGCCTGACCCGCGCGAAACGCCTCCAGCGCACTGCCTTCGGCACCCGCGATCATGCCGTCGGGCGCCGGACAGGGCGGCGCCGGCGGCGTGCGCGGGATGGTGTCGCTGTTGAGCCCTGGAATATGGACGCTGCCGAACTCCAGGCCCTTGGCGCCGTGGATCGTCATCAGCCGCACGGCGTCGAGATGCTGGGCGGCCGCCGGCAACTGCCGCAAGTCGCGATCGTCACCGAGACGGACCAGCCGGCGCACCCGATCGAGCACGCGCGTGATCGGCAGGCCGCGGCCGGCCGGCTGGACCCGCAGGAAGTTGAGGAACTGCCAGATCGCAATGCCGCGCGTGCGATCGGCGAGGTCCGCCGACACGCCAAGGCGCGCGGCGATGCGGGTGCGATCGAGCAGCAGCGTTGCGAGCACGGTCCAGGGCGAGGCCGTTTGGTCGAAGCCGCTGAGCGCGGCCGCGAGCTTGGCGAACGCCTGGCGACCGGCGTCGCTGACGCCAGGGATCGCATCCACCTGCTGAAGCCAACTGCCGGGGGCGTGGTCGACCGCCCGCAGATGCTCGAAGATCGCCGCCACGTCCGCGAAAGAAGTCGCAAAGTCGGGCCAGCAGGCGATGCGAACCAGGCCCATGGCCCGACGGTCGACAAGGATGGAGAGCAAGGCGAGGAGATCCTTGACCTCGGCCCGCTCGAACAGGCTGCCCAGAAACAGGACGGGCACCCCGAGCCGCTCGAGATCCTGCCCGATCGTCGACAGCTTCTCATTGCCGGTGCAGAGAACCGCTTGGTCACGATAGGCATATCCCTCGCCGCGAAGCGCCTCGATCACGTCGGCCAGCGCCACTTGCTGCTGCTCGGCGCGCTGCACCGTGCGCAGCTCGGGCTTCTGGCCATCGCCGTCGCGCTCCGCGTCGAGACCACTGTCCGCGTCGCCCGCGCGCATCGTGATCGCGAAGCCGGAAAAGCTGGCGACGATCTCCGGCACTGAGCGATAGTTGCGCTTCAAGCGGCCGCGCTTGCCGCCGGGAAAGTCTCCCTTCCCGAACCGGGTCATGTTGAAGGATGACGCGCCTCGAAACCGATAGATCGACTGCTTGGCGTCGCCGACCATCCAGAGATTGCGGCCGTCTGGCCGCAGCGCGCTCAGCAAGCGCACGCTGCTGCGGTTCACGTCCTGATACTCATCGACCAGGACGTGGTCATATTGCGCCTGCAGCGTTGCGCGGATGGTCGCCTCGGTCTCGAGCAGCTTGACCGGCAGGGCGACAAGATCGCCAAAGTCGACGCGATGCGCGTCGCGCTTGAGCTGTTCGTAGGCGGCATAGACGCGGGCCACCTCGCCGGCGCGTTCGGCGGCCTCGCGCGTCTCGGCGTCCGCCGCCTTGGCAAGCATGGCGTCGGCGAGCCCAGTGTAGGTTTCGGCGTCGACCGCCTCGTCCTTCGCCCGCGAGACGGCGGCCAGCATGTCGGCGACGATCTGAGTCGGATCATAGAGATTGCGGTAATGCGCGAGCCTCAGCCGCGGGAACTCCTCCTCGAGGAGTTCGACGGCCTCAGTCCGATCCATCATCCGCGGGTCTTTCGGCAGCCCGAGCTCGGCATGGAAACGACGGATGATATCGAGACCGAAGGCGTGGAACGTACCGATCCACATCGCGGCCGCAGCCTCGGGCCGCTTGCGCGCAATGCGCTCCGCCATCTCGCCCGCGGCCTTGTTCGAGAAGGTCAGCAGCAAGATGCGCCGCGGATCGACACCCTCCTCCAGCAAGCCTTCTACACGCGCGATCAGCGTCTGCGTCTTGCCAGTGCCGGGGCCCGCCTCGAGCAGATAGGCTTCGCCACGATGCGCCGCGGCCGCGGCCTGCAGGAGATTGAGCGGTCGCGCCACATGCGTCTCGGCCGCGGCGGACGGCACGATTGGGAGGAGCAAGGCGTCGAACAGCTGCTGGGCGACAACTTCGAACGGCGCGCCGAGCTTCGCGGCGATCGCCGAGGCGGATATCCCTTGGTCGACATGCAGCGCTCGCGCGACGTTGCGGGGAAGCAAAAGCTCGCGCGCGAACAGGTCCATCTGGACCTCGCGGCGCTGCCGGCGTCCATAATCGACGACCCGATCCATGCCGACCGGCGCCGGCTCGGCCGGGCGCGCCGGATCGATCGTCGGCGCCGGCTCGCTGTCGGGGTCGTCGCCGAGTTCGACATGCCCAATCTCATGCGCCACGAGGAACGCCTGCTCGAAGCGAGACCCCGCATTCTCATGAAGGATCAGATCGTCGGCGGCGACGAAGGTCGCGCGGCCGCCGTTGAGCACGGCCGCGCCCACGGCCGTCGGTTCGACGTCGATCCCGCGCCGCTTGGCCTCGGCGACTGCAAAGTCATAGGGCGACCAGGGATCGGCGCCCGAGGCGACGAGACGAGCATGAAGCTCGGCGGCAACCTGCCTGGCGAGCTCCACGCCGTCCATCTCAGTCGGTCTCCGCCAACAGCCGGGCGCGCTTGTCGGTCGGGACGCCGGCGTCGATCAGCACTTGCTCAAAGGTGACCTGCTCGCCGACGGCCGGCTTGGCGTCCGCCTTATAGCTGCGCGCCGCGGCCAGTTGGCCCGGCCCCCAGGATGCTTCCAGCTGCGCGATCGTGCTCCTCGCCGCCTCGGCAAATCGCTGGAGAAACCGCCGCGGAATGCTCGAAAGCAACACCCGCTTTTCACGCAACGCCGTCACGACCTGCCGCGGCACATCCAGCCCCCGGGCCACCGCGCGCCAGTCATCGACCGTCAGCGCCGCAAGAGGGTCGGCCGCCGCGGCCGGAGAGGACGCGGCGTGTCGCGACCAAGCCGCATCGATCAAGGCCTGGTCGGCGGTGGAAAGCGGTGCGGCATCGTCACAGGCTTCACGCCTAAGCTCGCGCGAGAGGTCGATCAACTCCCCGGCATATTCCGGGTAAAGCCGCAGATAGCGCTCCAAGGTCGGCCGGTCAGGCTCGCTCTCGATTGCAAACGCGTCGAGCACGGATTCGCGGGATGGACGTGCGCCGGCGGGACTCACCGCTCATCTCCGTCAGCCATGGCGGCGCGCAGCGCGGCGAAGGCCTTGTCGCGATAGGTTCGGACGGTCTTTTCGGAGCGGCCGAGGGCCTTGGCGATGGTCATGACGTCCGGCTCCTTCGAGTCTATGGGGAAGCCCAGTTTCAACATATGGATGATCCTGCTTTGTTCTGGTGGTAAGGCCTCAATCGCTGCATCAAGGCGCAACCGGTAAGCCGGATCGTCAGAATCCGACCCGGCGAACGGATTGTGCGACCCTGCGGCGGTCTCGACCTCCGGCGACAGTTCGCCGCTCTCCTCATCATATTCGAGCGGCCGGGACCGGTTCTCGTCGCGCCAGGCCTTCTCCTGCGCGTCGCGCCGCAGGCTCGCCACTGCGCCGTCGAAGCGCACCTCGAAATAGTCGAGCTTGTCGACATGGTCCGCGCGGTCGGCCGAAAGCAGCTCGACGAAGCGCCCCAATACCTTGGCGCGCACGTCTCCGCGCGTAAGCGATTCCGTCTTGCCGTCCGGGCTTTCCGCCTTTGGCAGACCGCGCAGCACCCGTTCGGTCAGAATCCGATAGAGGCGCTCAAACCATGCCTCGTTATTGTCGCGGCTACTGGCGCGAATGAAATAGAGGAGGCATTCGCTCGGAACGTAGCCGGGATCAGAACGCTTGGTGATTTCCGCCCGGGCGAGCAGCGCATCGCGCGGCAACGTCACCAGGTCGGCGATAAGCGCTTCCACCTTCGGATCGCGCACATAGAGTTCACCCGTCAGTTTCCGTTTGCGAAGCGCGACTACGACCGCGACACCTGCGAGATCCGCATCTGCTCCCTGCCCCGCGGCGACCGTTTCTTCCGACTGCTTCATGACTCCGCCCCGCTTTCGCCAGCGCTGGTTTCGTTCAAGCGCGCCTCAAGCGAGGCAATACTCTTAAGGACGGCCTCAAATGCCGGCGGTTCTCCGAAGATCATGCCTTGCATGGCCCTGTAATCAGTGCGGAGTTGCTCGATCATCGCGTCATGGGGCGCAATCGCGAACGAGCCCGGCGCAGCGCTCGTGAGATCGAAGTCTGGTCGATTGAAAAACATCCGGGCGTGCGCCACGCAGTCCGCGCCGAGCGCCTTGTCGCCGATGGCGGAAGCGCCGGTCGGCGTTGGGGCAAGCCTGTGCAGATCATAATAGTGACGGGACACCCGTTGGCCGCCACCCTTCAGCTCGCCGCGCCTGTCGAACCAGCACCGCAGCCCGTGCAAGATAACGACCTTGTCCCAAAACGTCCGCTCGGGATCGACGGTGCGCACAGCCGGAACAGTCAGGTCGAGGGCCGGCAGGTCATCGTCGACATACGGTTTGATAGGCACTTCGCTGTTCGGATCGAGCGCGGATTTCGCACCGGACTCGATCTTGATCGCAGCGCGCACATAGTCCGATTGGGGCGTTGCCGCCGGATACCAAATCAGCAGGGTCTGTCCGTCGGGATCGCTGTCGTCGGGCTCCACGCGTGCGGAAGAACTACCGAGACCGGCGACCTTGAGCCGTTCCCGCAGGATTGTCGTCAGTTCGTCGCGCAGCTCGCCGTTAATGTAGGCCCGGCAGGCATCCTTAATTGCATCAAGCCGTGCCCGACGCTTTTTGCCGCTGAGTGCGTCAAGCTCCTCAATTGTCGCCGGCTCACCGATATCGTCCCGAAACACCGTCACGTCAATGTCTTCGGAGAAACGACTGATCAGACCGAACCCCTTTGACAAGGACGTGCCGCCCTTGAAAAGCAGACGCGGTCCCCCGGCTTGAAGACCATGGAACAAGGCATCCAGCGCCCAGCAGACCCAAAAATCCTTCTCGATATTCTGCGATACCGTACCGAGGCGCAGCGCGGTCGTATCGAAGGCGCTCAACATCGCATCCGATCCGGCCGCGAGAACCTCATCAAAAGCCGAATTCATGTCTTCGTCGCCCGCGTTGGACCGCGCTTGTCGGCTTGTTTCTTGCGCGTGGAGGCAGGTTTGTTCCTCGAACGAACGCCAACAGCTCGCTGCCGATTATCGTCATCACGATCACGATCATGATCGTCATCATCACCATCATCACCAGCGGCGCGATCATCGCTGAGATGCCGACCATGGTCGCCAACGTCGCCGTCGATCAGTGGCTTGAGAAACACCCACATCCATGTTGGAAGCGCCGTCATGCCGGCAGCTAGATCGGCTCTGAGGGACGGCCCGGCGGTTGGATCGTCGAAAAGCTTGGCAAGCTTGCGCTTGACCCGATCACTCTCACCTTTACGGTCTAAAAGGTCGCGCAGCCAATGAAGCGCCTGAACGATCCGCATCGCTGGTCGTCCGGCCCAAAACAGCTTGCTTGCGGCCGTCAGGCGAAAGGTGATCGTCACATTGCCGAGCTTGATCGCTCGCCGACGCGCATCTGTGTGGACCACGATTTTCGCCGGGACGGCGTCGGTTAGGCCCAGGTCGTTCGCCGCGGTCATGCCGTCGACAAGCATCCGGGTTTGGTCACGGCGTCCGACTGCGTCGATGACGGAGCGCGGATCGGGCGGGTTCGGTTTCTGCGTGAGCTTGTTGAAGCCGGGCTGGTCATAGAGGCCGCGATCGATCCGCCTCAGAGTTTCGGCGTTCGTTAGCCGCTGCAAAGCCTTGTCGACTGCGTCGCGCGAGGCGAGGTCGACAAAGTCGGAAGGGGTCCAAACCTTTCGCGGCGCATCAGCACGGATGCGGGCGAGGATGGCCATCTTGAGGTCGGCTGAATTATTGCGCATGTCCGAAACTTGTAGCTTTTTTTCGGACGGAGGGCAAACTTGATGTCCGAAATACATACACAAATTTCGGACGAGCCTAACATCTGACTGGCCGCTACCATAGCGCGACCGATCCTAGCCACTGAGTAAGCGGCACGAGGTTCGACTCAACTCAAGACGCGACAAGGGACCGATGTTCGCCATGTGTTCGTCCAAAGTCGCATAAAAGGGCAGTGTGGAACCACCGCTCGCACCCTTGAGATCGTTTAACGAAGCCGGGCCGCGATCCGTTCCATCTGGTCGATTTCCTCGCGCTGCACCTGTGTGATCTCACCGCACAAGGTTACGAGCTCGGGATCAGACAGGCTGGCTTCCCGGCACATCAGGATCGCGCCGGAATGGTGCGGGATCATCGATGCGATGAACTGGCGGTCGTCGATGAGAGCCTGGGCCCGCGTCGCCCAGAAGGACGTCGTCGTCAGGATCGCAAACAGTAGGTAGAGAGCGGCGTTCGCGCGCCTGTTGGGAAACATGCCCGGCATCGTCGCCAGCATGAAGATCCCCATGGGCGCCCACATGGTGATCGCCATGTAGAACATGTTCAGATTGTTCCTGAAGTCACCCAGGCCATCGATCATCGTGAACATGACGACGTACATGACCGCGATGCCGAGGATCATGTTCACCCAGAACATCAGATATGGACGGCCGTGTCCGCCTTCATCGTGCTTGCCGTGATCATGTGACAATGCAGCCTCCTTCGTTTCAGTGCCCCATGCCCGCGGGCCTGAGGATCATCCATACGGCCATGCCGACCATCATCAGATTCTCGGTTAGGGAAACGAATCCGAGTGGCACGTTGCTGTCGCCGCCGACGCAGGCGCACTTCAGCTCGCGACGGTCGACATAGACGGCCTTGAAGACAGACACGGCGCCGATGCCGCCGATGAAGAGCGCGACAGGGACCGACACCCACATCAATGCGCCCGAGATCATCAACACGCCCGCAAGTCCCTCGGCGAATGGATAGACCCTGGCGTACGGCACCCAGCGCTGCGCCAGCAGGTCGTAGTTCAGGAACATTGTCGCGAAGCCATCGACGTCCTTCAGCTTCTGGAGCGCGAGAAGACACATGGCAAAGGCCACGAACCATTCGGCCGCAACGACCGTGGCGACGGTGCCGTAGGCGGCCCAACTCGCCGCAAGTGCCATGGCAAGCGCCATGCCGAAGAGCGCGATAACAGGGATGTAGGTGACAGCGTCCTTGTCCTTGACCTCCTTGCCGAGATATTCGCGGAGCTCGTCGTAGCCTCCGACGCGCCGTCCCCCGATGAAGGTCTGGGGCGTGGTCTCAACCTGATGCTTCGCTTTGAAGGCGTCCGTCTGCTCTCGCGACTTCAGGTGTTGGTCTTCAACCTCGAAGCCCTCACGCTTCAACAGGTCAAGCGCTTTCAGGCCCCACGGGCAAGTGTGCTCAGGGGTGACCATCCTGTAGAGTTCGGCCTTCCGCGCCGCTGAAACTGCCATGATCGATTCCTTTCGGTAGAGAACCGTCTCGTCGCGGCAATGGTTCCGGACCGGGCGGTCACGCGGCAGTCGCCGCATACCCGGCGTCGTCGAGCGCCAGCGAGAAGGCATCAGCCGGGAGTGCGGACTCGATCGTCACCTTCCATATCACCGGACGCAGATGCCCGGTGGCGCGGCCGACCCTGTCTGCCAAGGTCGAGCGTTCCAGATTCATGCCCCGTCGGGAGTAGATCTGCGTTTCGCGATAAAGCGACAGGTGGTCGGCATATTTGTTCACCAGCACCCGCGCGACCGTCGCCTCGGTCGGCGGCCCGCCTTCGATCACTCGCGCCGGCGCCGGAGCCTGCACGACCACTTCCTCGCAGGCGCGGCAGGCATATTTGGGCCGGCGCACGATGATCACGCGCAGCTGATCCGGCACGATGTCGGGCGGCTTTCCGTTTCCGCTGTTTCGGCAGCCACCTTGCCGCCGGCTCCGACACCGGCGCTGCGACCACCGCCGGAACAAATAGCGCTTCTGGTGCCGACATCTCCGCCAACGGCACACGCGCGGCCCGACGCCAGGTGAACAATTGCTGCGGGGACAATGCTATCGCCGAACCACCGCACTCACGGTCTCGCCGGCAACGTAGCTTTCCGCCACGATCCGCGCTTTCTCCTCCGGCAACCATTCGGGCCGCCGGCCGGAACCCGGGAACACCTTGAAACGGCGCGGGCTCATGATCGCTGGATTTAAGCGTAAGCTCTGAAATCGTCATGTGTCGAAACCCTCAAAGGCTCCGATCATCGTGGCTCACGGCCGCGCGCGAAAGGTGCCGCCGGAACAGCACTTACGTTCAACCTTCAGACAGCGACGATCAAAGCCACGCTTTGGACGGCGCCATTTCCGGAAAAAGCTCCGGACATTCCCGAGCGCATTTGTTCCTCAGGATGATGTAGACCAGATGCAAGGTGGCTAGCCCGGCGAGCAGGCAGAAAAATGAAATATAAGCGTAAGTCAGCAAGGTCATATCGATCACCACAACAGCCGCGAGCGACAGCGCGAAGTGGCGCAGATGCAGGTAGTGGGACATGGCGGGGGGCACGATTATTAGCAAGACATAGATCACATTGGTCAGTGTGCGGGGCATCAGGTAATCCAGCCAGATCGACTTTTCATAGGCCAGCGACTGGTTGTTGATCTCGACCACCACCATTTCGGAATGCAGTCCGTGCGGGACATAGAGCAGAACGCCGAACACCAGCCCGATCAGCGAAAAGATCAAGAAAAGCGGTTTGCGCGGGCTATGAGTGGGCTCAATTACATACATTGAAAACGGCACCCAGATCGGCCACATGAACCAAGTGAAAAAAATGAACCCGAGTGCCCCCCAGAGCACCTGAAACGGATTGTCGCCGGTCATTCCTAGCCAGACATTGCCTTCCATGAATTGCTGTAGTCCCGCAAACAGCGGCATCAGGGCCATCGGCACATAGCGCCAGTTTTTCCGCGCAGCGATGATTGTGATCGCCGTGCCGCCGCTGACCAGAAACACGCTGGCGGCAAAGCTGACCTGAGCTGACAGACACATCCAATTTTCCTCAGTGAATTTTTCAGGTTGGCAGGCCGTGCTTGGTTTCCGTCGCAAGTCTGGCGATAGCGTGCTCGGCCCGATCAGACCGAAGTCGCCAAGACGTGGACGAACAGGCCACCGCTCACTGATAACATGGCGGCGGTCCCAACCATACTGAGAACGCGAAGCAAAACAGGCATTCCAGTCACCAGACCCGGACTGACGCTTTGTACCAGCACCTGAAACTTGTGATCTACGTCACGCCTGAACTTGTGCATCAACTTCATCCTTCTCGCCCTTTTGGCTCAAGAGAAAGGATGTCTCGCAAGTCCGTACATTCCTACACCGACAGTTATCCTCTCCGCCACCGCAGCGCCCACTTGCGGATCTCGCTGAACCAAAGGACGCTGCTGCCCATCGCACCGCAGACCAGCCACTGTTCGAGCGGCAAGGGGACTGTTCCGAACGCCACGTTGAGCGGGCCGAAATTGACGACCGCGACCTGGAGCAGGAATGATAGGCCAATCGCCGCCCACAGCCACCGGTTCGTAAACAAATGGCTGAAAGCGCTGGTGGTTTCGGAACGCGCATTGAAGCAATTGAACAGCTGGGCAATAACCAGCACGGTGAACCCGGCCGTGCGTGCCTGATCAAGACTCTGCGAGCCCTCGATCAGCCCGCCGGGCAGGTAGAGATCGATGGTGAGAAGCGTCGCCAGCGCCATTACCAGGCCGATCTCGATCACGCCGCGCCACATGCGCGCGTCGATAGCGCGCTCGTTTGCCTTGCGCGGGGGACGTGCCATCACATCGTCTGTTTCCGGATCGATGCCCATTGCGAACGCGGGTCCGGAGTCGGTAATCAGATTGATCCAAAGGATCTGGGTGGCCAGCAATGGCAGCACCAACTCGCCGCCGCCAGCGCCACCCAGCCCGATCACGCCGGCTCCGACGACGCCGAGGAACACGGTCAGAACCTCTCCCATGTTGGACGACAGCAGATAGCGGAGGAACTTGCGGATATTGTCGAAGATGCCGCGCCCCTCGCGGACCGCCTCGACGATGGTGGCGAAATTGTCGTCGGCCAGTATCATCTTGGCCGCCTCCTTGGTGACCTCGGTTCCGGTGATCCCCATGGCGACGCCGATGTCGGCTGCCTTTAGCGCCGGAGCGTCGTTGACGCCGTCGCCCGTCATCGCGACTACGTTGCCGTCGGCCTGCAGCGCATCGACGATGCGCAGCTTGTGCACGGGCGCCACGCGGGCATAGACCGAGGTCGTCCGTACCGCAGCCGCGAAACCCGCATCGTCCATGGCGTCGAGTTCGGCTCCTGTCAGTGCCTTCGTCCCGTTCTCGACGATGCCCAGCAGAGCGGCGATGCGCGATGCGGTGCGTGGATGGTCACCGGTGATCATCATCACTCGGATGCCGGCGCGGCGAGCTTCCGCTATCGCGAGCGCCGCTTCCCCGCGTGGCGGATCAATGATGCCCACGGTGCCGACGAAAATAAGGTCGTGCTCAAGCTTCTCGCTGGCTTGCGGGTCTTCGTCGGCTCTCAGCGGCCGATAGGCGACCGCCAGGGTGCGCAACGCCTCGTCCGACAGGCGCTCCACATTCGCGTGCGCTTGTGCTCTCTGCACCTCGTCGAACGCGACCACGTCCATGCCAACCCGGATGCGGTTGCAGTGCTGCATCAGCACGTCGGGCGCGCCCTTGGTGATGAGAACGCGTTCGCCCCCATGCTCGTGATCGAGCTCGATGGTGGACATCATCTTGCGTTCGGAGGTGAACGGGACCTCGCCGACACGCTCGAAGCGTCGCTGGCGGCGGTCCTCGACGCCGAGCTTGCGCTCAGCCACAAGAAACGCGGCTTCTGTGGGATCGCCCTGGATCTCCCAGGCTCCGTCTTCCGTCTGCCGCAAGGCGGCATTGCCGGCCAGGCTGCCACCGCTCAGGACGACGATGTGCTCGGCGCGAAGCGCTGCTGCTGGTGCTACCCCGTCCTCGACCTCCAGGCGGCCCAGCGGCGCATAGCCGACGCCGGTGACGCGGCTGCCGCCCGATGCGGTCATGATCCGCTCGATCGTCATCTCGGAGCGCGTCAGCGTGCCGGTCTTGTCCGAGCAGATGACGGAAGCCGAGCCAAGGGTCTCCACCGACGAGAGGGTCTTGACCACGGCGTTGCGGCTGGCCATGCGCTGCACCCCGAGCGCCAGCACGAGAGACAGGATGGCGGGGAGACCTTCCGGCACCGCCGCGACTGCCAGCGATACGCCCAGCAGCAGCACGGTGATGACGTCCGAAGGGCCTTCTATGTCGGACACCAGCAGCACCGCGGCGACGACGATAACGGCGATGACGACGACGGCGATGCCGAGCGTGCGGCCGATCAGCGCCACCTCCCTCTGCAACGGCGTCGGCTGCTCCACCGTGGCGTCGAGCATGGTGGCAATAGCGCCCATCTCGGTCTGCATGCCAGTAGCGGTGATGACGGCGCGGCCGGTCCCCTGAACAACCGCAGTGCCCTTGAACACCATACAGGACCGCTCGGCGAGTGGCGCGAGGTCATCCAGGGCGGCCGCGTCTTTCAGAACAGCCTCGCTTTCTCCGGTGAGCGAGGCTTCCTGCAAGCGAAGGCTCGCCGAGCGCAGCAGCCGACCATCGGCTCCGACGGCGTCGCCTTCCTCTAGCAGCAGGATGTCGCCCGAAACCAGCTCGGCGCTCGGGATGCGCCTTCGCTCCCCGTCGCGCAGCACTGAGGAGGTCACGGCGGTCATTCGCGCCAGCGCGGCAACAGCGTTAGCGGCCCTTGCTTCTTGCACGAAGCCGAGAACCGCATTGGCCACAACCACCATGGTGATGACGATCGCATCGATAGGCCAGCCCTCACGGCCCTCGATCAGCCATGCCACATGGGCGATGACGATCGCGCCGAGCAGCAGATAAACGAGTGGGTCCTGAAACTGCGCGAGTAGGCGGCGCCAAGCGGGCATCGGCGCCACCGCCCGCAGTTCGTTACGGCCAAATTCCGCCAGAAACCGCGTCGCCTCGGATCCGGTCAGGCCGCGCTCGGCATCGCTGCCAAAACTCTGCACTACGGCGTCGGCTGCCAGCAGCGAATAGTCATCGAGTGTCGGAGACTGGAGCCGCTCGTTCAAATCACTGCCCTTGCTCTGCGGATTTCACACGTGCCGGCCGCGTCGAGGAAGGACATGATCAGGCTCCGATGATTGTGACCCAGCGGTGAGGACGGTGAGGTGCCAGTGCGGTTTTGGTTCCATAATTACTGCACTTGCTGGCGAGGGTCGTATCAGAACGCGTGGAATGCTATTCCTTTGCCTCCCGCCCGGACATCTGCTCGATCGAGATTCGAAAGAAGACGTGCGGCGAATGGTCCGACACCTCAGATTCGACCGGTTTGAGACCGCCCGGCTCCCACCAGTCGAAATGTCTGCTCAACTGCGACCAAGCACGATCCCGCCCGGCACAATCAAGCATTTCTTCATAACGACCGTCGACAACTACGCTTTTCCATTCGCGCCGTTCGCCCCCCTCGTGTACCTGGAGTGACACCATGGGATTGCCTCGCATCCATTCAATCTTCTTGCCCGGCATGGAGAATGCGTAAAGGTGGCTGTCCGCGTAAGCACAGTAGATCGGAACCACGTAAGGCCGCCCGTCTTTTGCGCAGGCCAAGCGGGCTACGCGATTTGCCGCAAGCAGCTTCGTGCACTCTGCCGTGGAAAGTGTACGGACTATCATTGGCCGACCTCCGGCTTTAATCCCCTCATGAAGGCGCAGTTCAACTCTATGGCGCTTATCGTAAACGCTTCCCCCGTTCACAGAAACACGATTCGCATGATGATAGGAGGGGATACCTCTCACCTACGATGGCAGCTCGTTTTGGGTAAGCAACATATCGAATCAGTTCTCCAGGAGACGGTAGGCACGAATGCATCGGCCGCAGAACACCAGGCGATGAAGCTGAACAATGTCAGTCCAGACGATTTATCCGGCTTTGATGCAGGTTAAGGCCCATTCGAATGGAACGCGATACCGGCATCGCATGTATTGCGCATCGCGTCGCCGTTCGCAGTTGTCATGAGAATGGCCGTGATGGTCATGAGCCGCCGCCAAATCTGACAGGGTAAAACCGGAATTTTCCGGAATACACGCTTGGAATGCCAGAACCGCGAAGGCGAGCACGCAGACTAAGAGACCTTTGCGGGCCGAGATGGCTGTTCGGGTCGGGATCGTCATCCAGCGGTATAGGGCAAGGTTAGGTTGGCGGGGGCGCCTCGCTTGTTGACGGCATCCCTACCAGGGGGATAGCAATTGCGGCATGAGAGAGCACCGCCACGCCTCCCACCCCGACATCGTCAAGCGCCTGAAACGCGCCGAAGGCCATTTGCGCAGCGTCGTCGCAATGATCGAGGCGAGAAAACCCTGCCTCGACGTCACGCAGCAGCTGCACGCGGTAGAGAAGGCCGTCGCACAGGCGAAGCGCACGCTGATCCAGGACCATCTCGAACATTGCCTGGAGGCCGCCGTCGGACCGCTTCCGAGAGAGCGTCGCCGCTCCGTCGACGAGTTCAAGGAAATCGCGAAGTATCTTTGATGCTCGGCGTTCTTTCCAACCGCACCTACCGACACCTTTTCCTTGCTCAGGTCGTCGCGCTGATCGGATCCGGGCTGGCGACAGTGGCCCTAGGCCTGCTCGCCTTCGACCTGGCCGGCGAGAACGCTGGGGCGGTGCTGGGCACGGCGCTGGCAATCAAGATGGTCGCATATGTCGCCGTCGCACCGGTGGCGGCCGCCTTCGCGGAACGACTTCCGCGTCGGGCCATGCTGGTCTCGCTTGACATCGTCCGCGCTGCGGTCGCACTTCTCCTCCCGTTCGTCACTGAGATCTGGCAGGTCTACGTCCTGATCTTCGTGCTCCAGTCTGCCTCCGCCGGGTTCACGCCGACCTTCCAGGCGACGATCCCGGACGTGCTTCCAGACGAGAGGCAGTACACCCAAGCGCTGTCGCTCTCCCGGCTCGCCTACGATCTGGAAAGCCTGGTCAGCCCGGTTCTGGCGGCGGCGCTCCTGACCGTCATCAGTTTCCACAATCTGTTTGCCGGGACCTTCGTCGGCTTCCTGGTCTCCTCGGCACTGGTCGTCTCCGTCGTACTGCCGAGCCCGAAGGCGAGCGCACCGCGCGGAATCTACGACCGCACCACGCGCGGCATCCGCATCTATCTGGCGACGCCGCGCCTCAGGGGCCTGCTTGCGATCAACACGGCGGTCGCTGCCGCCGGCGCGCTGGTGATCGTCAACACGGTCGTCTACGTACAAGCCGTCTTCGGTCTCGGCCAGAGCGAGACGGCACTGGCGCTTGCAGCCTTCGGCGGCGGGTCGATGCTGGTCGCCTTGATCCTGCCGAGGCTGCTCGATAGCGTGTCCGACCGAGCCGCCATACTGGCGGGCGCTTCGATCCTCGCCGCAGCGACGTTCGCCGCGGCAGCCATCCCTTCCTATGGTTGGCTGCTTCTGCTCTGGTTCGTCATCGGCGCCGGCTACTCGATGTCGCAGACCCCGTCCGGGCGGCTCTTGCGGCGCTCGTCGCGCGCCGAGGACCGTCCGGCGCTGTTCGCCGCCCAGTTCGCCCTCTCGCATGGATGCTGGCTTGTCACCTATGCGCTTGCCGGATGGGCCGGGGCCGCGTTCGGGCTTCAGGCACCCGCTTTGATTCTCGCCGCTATCGCTGCAAGCGCCGTCGCGGCTGCCGCGTGGCTGTGGCCTGCCGCCGACCCTGAGATCGTCGAGCATTCCCATGACGGCCTGCCCGGAAGCCATCCGCATTGGGGAGAAGGCTCTGTCGCGGGCCGGAACAGCCATGCCCATGCATTCGTCATCGACGACCTTCACGGCACATGGCCGCATGCGCGCTGAAACCTGTTCGCATCGATTCCAACGACCCGATGGATGACATCGTCATTCTGGGCGGGCTGTTCGCGATCGCCTTCGTCGCCGCCACGATCCTGCCCGCGCAGTCGGAAGCCGCCCTTGTCGGCCTTCTCGTGGCCGACACTCACCCGGCCATTCTGCTGGTCGCCGTCGCCAGTATCGGAAACGTGCTGGGCGCCATGGTCAACTGGGCGCTCGGGCGCGGCGTGGAGCGTTTTCGCGACCGACGATGGTTTCCGATAGGCCCTGCCGCGCTCGACCGGGCGACGGGGTGGTATCGCCGCTGGGGACGCTGGAGCCTACTGCTCAGCTGGGCGCCGATCGGCGGGGACGCGCTGACGGTCGCGGCGGGAGTCCTGCGCGAGCCGCTTTGGAGCTTCGTCGTCCTGGTCACGATCGCCAAGACCGCGCGCTACGTCGCGCTGGCCGCCACCACGATGGGCGTCCTCGGATGATGGGTCTGCTTCAGGAACTGGTCGCGATCCAGCGCGAGATATACCTCGCCTTCGCCGACCGCATCGGGAACTTCGCCGAGACGGGCGACTGGCAGCTGCTGGCGGCATACCTTCCCATGGGGATCGTGTTCGGCGCGGTCCATGCGCTCACGCCCGGTCACAGCAAGGCGGTGCTCGCCATCTACCTGACGGGCTCGAGCGCCACCCTCCCACGCGCTCTGGTGGTGTCGACTGCGCTGTCATTCACGCATGTCACAATGTCCGTTCTGATCGCGCTGTTCTCCCTGCCGCTGGTGTCCGTGGCGTTGGGCAGCGTCGGCCGGGCGCCCCTGCTGGAAGATCTCAGCCGGGGCCTGCTCGGTCTGATCGGGCTGTGGATGCTGTGGCAGGCGTTTCGCGGGACCGGGCATTCGCATGGCCGCGAAGGCTCCTTGGTCGGCTTCATGGCCGGGCTGATCCCCTGTCCGCTGACGCTGTTCGTCATGACCTTCGCCATCTCGCGGGGCGTGCCGCAGGCGGGCGTCGCCTTCGCGGCCGTGATGATGATCGGCGTGGTGCTGGTGCTGTCGGCGGTGGCGCTGGCGGCCGTGCTGTTTCGGCAGCAGCTTCTGCGCCTGCTGGCGGCCCGGCCTCGCGTGGTGGACGCCGTCAGCCGGACGATCCAGGTGACGGCGGGCCTCATCCTGGTGGCAGTGGCTTGGAACGCAATCGTCGGCTGAACCTGCCTGACGCGGACCGCTCCAGCTCGGTGGATTGCGCATGCGGATCGCGGTCTCCGCATAGGGCTCGGGCCTAAGAATCGCGTCCATCATCCCGGCACACGGAAGGACGCACCATTCCAACCTAATGGCGCGCAGGCGTTCCTTATCCGACCAAGGTAGAGGCCCGAAACTCGCGGTCCAGACATTCGAAATTCACGTATCCCCGATAGGAAGCCGCACTATAGCGTCCAACCCGCCTCCAGCGCGGTTCCGTAGCAGGACCGTTCCGCCATGTGCTTGAACAATGGTTCGGGCGATGGCCAGACCCAGACCAACCCCGCCCGTATCCCGATTGCGAGACCCTTCCAGCCGCACGAAAGGCTCAAAGACGGCCTCAAGCTGATCCTTGGGCAATCCCGGACCCGAGTCGGCGATGGTGATGATGACCGTTCCCGGTTCTTGCGTCAGGGTAACGTTTGCCACGTCGCCATAGCGGACGGCATTGTCGATCAGGTTGCGCAGCGCTCGGTTCAGCATGTGAGGGCGAATGGTGACGGGCACCGGCTGCGATGGTGCGAGGTTCGCCCGAACCCCGCCCACATCGCTCACTATATCGGCTAGGAGAGCAGCAAGATCCACCGTGGCTTCGGGTTCCGCCCTGGCGACGCCGCGCGCAAACTCCAGCGTCGCCTCGACCATGACCTGCATTTCCTCGACCAGCGACTTCAGGCGGACACTGTCCTCGGTTTCGTCCAACATCTCGATCCTGAGCCGCATCGCGGTAAGGGGTGAACGCAGATCATGGCTCAGCGCCGCGAGTATATGTGTGCGCTCGGTCACAAAGCGCGTCAGCCGGTCCTGCATCCGGTTGAAGGCCAGCGTGGTGTTGCGGACCTCTGATGGCCCGGTCATGGGCAGCGGACCAGCGTCAAGACCACGCCCCAGCCGGTCGGCTCCTACGGCAAGCGCGCGCATCGGGCCCACGACACGCCGAGCCGTCCACCAAGCCACCAGGGCCACGGCAGCGGCCATCAACAGCAGCGGCAACAGGGCCTTGGGCGAAAGTTGCGGGCCCGGGCGATGGAACATCGTGCGCACATTCAGCCAATCGCCTCTGGCCAGACGGATCGAAAGCGTCATTTCCACCGCTTCCGTCCGCCCGGCCATCATCGCGTCGTGCATGGGGCGCATTGCAGCTGGCATGCCCTCGGGCATCGGCATAGGAGTTATGGAAATGGCATGAATATCTGCCCGGATTTCACGTTCTGGATTGCCGAGGATCTGCCGGATCTGGCCCAGAACAGAGTCTGTATCGGTGCTATCGTGCGGTGCTTCAGGCGTAGGTCCCACTTCGAACCGAACCAGGGGCGAATCTGCCGCCCTCAGGATAGAGGGGCGCAGATCTGCTGGCGCGTCGTCCAGCAGCAGCACGACATTCGCGGCGCGTCCCGCCACCTCGAAACTCAAGGCCGCCCGCACGGCGAGGTTGCGCTCGTCGGTTAGCAGCAGGAGTCCAAGCCCCTGCGTCGCGACGAGCGCCAAAAGCAGCATAGCCAACAACTGGCCGCCCACGGATTGCGGGAACAGATTGCCCAGACGGGCGAAGCGCGCCTTCACGGCACCTCCCTTACATCGGCGGCAAAACTGTAGCCGCCTCCCCAGACGGTGGCGATTAGTACGGGCTTGGTTGGATCCGCCTCGATCTTGCGGCGTAATCGGTTGATTTGATTGTCGATGGTACGATCAAACACCTGTGCCGCCCGGCCAGAGGTCAGGTCGAGTAGTTGATCGCGGCTGAGCACGAAGCGTGGGCGGGCCAGAAACACCGTCAGAAGGCGGAATTCGGAGGTGGTCAGCGCGACTTCGGCGCCTTCGGTATCGATCAGCCTTCGCCGGTCGGTATCCAGAACCCAACGGTCGAACGCCAGCCTGTGCCCGGCAATGTTGCCGCCCGGCATCCGCGCCCGTTCGGACCGTCGCAGGATTGCCTTGATCCGGGCCAGGAGTTCGCGCGGATTGAACGGTTTCGGCAGGTAGTCATCGGCCCCAACCTCAAGTCCTACGATGCGGTCGGTATCATCCCCCAGTGCGGTCAGCATCAGGATCGGTATGCCACCCTGGGCGCGCAAACGGCGGCAGACCGACAGGCCGTCTTCGCCCGGCATCATCACATCCAGCACGATCAGATCGAACTGCCCCACCTTCATCGCCGCGTCCATCGCCAGGGCATTTGCCGCGGTCGTCGCGCGCATGCCGTTCTTTTCCAGATACTTCGCCAAGGCATCGCGGATCTCGCGGTGGTCATCGACGATCAGGATATGGGGCGAACCGGTCATCATCATATCTCCTGGACCTGACCCTAGCCGATCCTGGGGGTTACGCGGGCGGAAGATTGTCACAAACCTTCACCGGAACGGTGTTTGCGACAGTTTGATACAAATGACCGTCCCGCCTGACAAACCTGTGGGACACCTGCACCCCAGGTTGAACTCATCGCAGATCAATTCAGGAGTGATGATCATGAAACGTTCAACGAAGCTGACCCTCTCAATCGTTGCCGCCCTTGGGCTTGCGGCGGTTGCTGTGCCCGTCATTGCCCAGCAGGCGCAGATGCAGCACAGCGGTATGATGGGCGATGGCATGGGTATGATGCGTGGGCACGGCGGCATGAGGGATGCCAGCCATCACGGCATGATGGGCGGCGGTATGGGCATGATGATGGGGGGGCACCAGAGCAATGCCATGGCCGCCTTTGATACCAACAAGGACGGTACGCTCAGCCCCGAAGAACTGACGGCAGGCGCTCAGTCAGAACTCAAGACCTATGACACCGATGCCAATGGCAAGCTGTCGTTGGAGGAATTCGCGGTGATGCATACGGCCCACACCCGGCCGATGACGGTGCGCGCCTTCCAGATGCACGACACCGACGGTGATGCGCAAGTGACCGAGGCTGAAATGGCTGCCATGGCTGAAATGATGCAGAGCCACATGGCCGGGCAACAAGGCGGAATGCCGGGAACGGGCAAAGGCATGATGGACAACAACTGACATGAGTGCTGCCCCGCCGCTTTGACGCAGGTCTGTTGTCGGGGCAGAACCATCACGTGATAGGAGAATTCGATGATGAACGACTACGGTATGGGCTTGGGGATGGGGTTCGGCTGGCTTGGGACGATCGTCATTCTGGTCCTTGTGGGTCTAACAATCGCCGCCCTGATCAAGTATTTACGAAAATAACCTACAGGGAGAAATCGCCATGAATTATACGTTCAATCGGTTGGTAACCGGGGCGAACTTTGACGAGGTCGACGCCCGCACCCGGATGGCGCTTGCAGACAAAGGCTTTGGCGTCCTGACCGAAATCGACGTCAAGGCGACTATGAAGAAGAAGCTCGACGTGGACATGCCGCCCTATCGAATCCTTGGCGCCTGCAATCCTAAGATGGCGCATCAGGCCATCGGTATCGAGCCGCGCGTTGGCGCGATGCTGCCCTGCAATGTGATCCTGCGCGAGGTTGCAGGCGGGGTCGAGGTCAGCGCGATTGACCCGGTGGCCTCGATGCAGGCGATCGATAATCCTGCACTGCATGCGGTTGCGGGTCAGGTACGCGACCTGCTGGCCGAAGCGGTCGCTGCGATCTGACAGGCAGGTCCGCCGATCTCGGCGAGTCACAGCACAGCGGTAGCCGCGTCCGTTTCGAGCCCGAATTCGGTCGCCGCCTCTACAAGGTGATGGGAGGCTCAAGACTGCCGGAGGTGTTTTCGGTACGGTGCTCTTTGGAGGGCGGCGTCCTCCACAAAGCAGGGCAGGGACGTCAAGAGTAGGATCCCGACAAGAAAGGTCCCTTGCGAAAAGCAGTTACGGCTGTGTTCTTCAATTCCAGCTTTGGTTTTGCCGCGGGCACCGAGACGGTCTCGGCGCCCGCGTTCGCGTATCAAGGGGTCTGGAAAGTTATGCCGTTCGGTCCCTTGCCGACTGTGTAGGTGTCGACGACCGACTGGCTTGCGACCGATATCCGCGAAACCGTGCCGTCGATGATATTGGTCACGAAAGCAAAGTGCCCGTCGCTGCTGACGGTCACTCCATGCGATCCCTGGCCTGTCCGAATTGTCTTAACGACCGTGTTGCTGGCGGTATCGATGACCGAAACCGTGTCGTCCGGCTTCTCGTCGCTTCCCTGGTTTGCGACATAAACAAAGCGGCCGTCTGGCGTCGCATGGACCTGGATGGGTGACCTTCCGACATCAATCCGCCCGGTCACCTCCCGCGTGACAGCGTCAATGACTGCCACCTGGTTCGCATCACGAAGCGAAACGTAGACACGGCTGCCATCCGGGACGAATCCCACCTGAACCGGAGCGGCCCCGACCGCGATCCTGGCTGTTTCCGCAAGCGTGGCGATATCGATCACTGAGACAGTGCCGTCCTCGACATTGGCGACATAGATCGACTTTCCGTCAGGACTCATCCGCAGACCGTGGGGATAGTCGCCCGTGGCGATCGTCGCGACGGCTTCGCCCATTTGCAGATCGACCACCGAAAGAGTGTCGTCTTCGGAATTGGACACATAGGCGCGGTGGCCTTCGGCATCGGCGATGACATGGGCCGGGTGGGCGCCAACGTCGATCGAAACTGTCTGGGCGGAGGCGATGTCGGCCGTGTCGAGGACTATCAGCTTGCCGCTACCGGCTGCGCCCTTATCTCCGTCGCCTTCCTCGCTGCCACCATGGCCACCGCCATCATGACTTTCGGTTCCTCCACCCAATGCCGAATGCCGACCGCAAGCAAGCGGCCTCTTCCCGAGACGAACTGCACATTGTGGGGTGTTATATCGACAGGAATGATGTCGACCTTTCCGCTCTCCAGATCGATACGGCTGACTGTTTTGCCAAACTCGTCGGCCGTGTAGACGAAGCCTGAAGGTGTGGGCTCCGCCGCAGCGGGACGTGCGAAGGACATCGCAATCGCCAGGCCAACGGCTACCGGCAGGGCGCTGAAGGTCAGCCGAGACGCATTTCGCGAAACGGGTGCGGCAGTAGTTCTCCTAGTTTTCTCTTGGTCGCTGCTAAAGCGATCAGGGATGGCGCAGGACCGGTGGCCGCACCGAGCGCGGTGGCTGCCAGAAACTTGCATGGGGATAAATGCATTGTGCTCTTTGGTTTTCATGTCCGTGACTCCGTGGATTGCTGATGGTGGAGTGCACGAACCAGAACGGCAGCGCGCGCTTAGGCGATCGCGGAGACCTTGGGGGGCCGCAGCCGGAGCAGCACGTCACCCGGCAACGAGATGGAAGATGGGGCAATGGCCGGCGGCTCGTTTAGCATTGGGCCGACGACGATGTGCGCGGATACCGGGACGCAGATGGCGCATCCGGATGACGAAACATGGCAACTGCCGTCGTCCCGCGCTCGGTCTTCTCCGCACGACCCGACATGGCTGTGTCCGGTCGCAGGCTCGGCGTGAATGGTCTCTACGACATAGCGAATCTCATCAGCGGTAGCCGCTTGGGCGTGTCGGTCGTGAAACATGGTCGAAACGGCCATGAGGATGGCCATGGCAAGGGCGAGCCATCGCGACGCATCAAGTGCGCGCGTTCCAGTTCGCTCACTGGACTGCCCCAAAGGGATCGTACCGGATCTCACCTGATTCCGTCCTCGGGATGTGCAAGTTATACGTGGACATCATAGAAGGAGCGCCAAGGATCCAGTTTGTCCAAGGTCAAAGAGAGAACCGAATCCCGAAAAAAAACAGGGTGGCGGCAGGACGCAACTGGTGACGGAAAGACGCAGCGATCAACCCCAACTCTGATTTACAGAAGAGGACCCGCCAGCCGCGCCAGGTTCTCGCCGACCTTGTGGGCGATCGTGCGCTTTTCCCAAGCGTCGAACGTGAGCGTCTCGCTGGCGCCGAAGCAGCGAATTTGTTCACGTTGCAATTGCGCCGTAACGCCACGGTCAAAAGCGACAAGGCTTATTTCAGCGTTTAGGACAAAGGAGCGGATGTCGACGTTGCTGGAGCCCAGCAGTGCGATCTCGTCATCAAATGTGACATGCTTGGCATGCAGAAAGCGGCCCTTGTAGAGATGCACGTGAATACCGGCCAGGAGGAGTTCGGAATAATAGGATCGCTGCGCGAACTTCACCAGAATCTGATCCGTGAGATACGAAACCACCAAGTGGACTTCGACTCCACGCAACACCGCGGTCTTGAGCGCCTGCAGGAAGGCCTCGTCGGGGACGAAGTAGGGGGTCGTGATGACGACACGTTCGCGCGCGCCGTGAACCAGCGCGGCCATGAGGTGTCCAACGCCGGCATCCGGGTAGTCGGGGCCGCTTGGCAGGACCTGCGCGACAACCCCGGCGTCGGGATGATGGTGCGGAAACAAGGCGGGCATGGCCAGTTCCTCGTCGGTTTCCATGAACCAGTCGGCGATAAAAACGGCTTGGAGTTCCGCCGTGATCGGACCGGCGACGCGGGCGACCAGTTCTTCATTCACAATGCCCCTGCGAAAATCGGCATTGGCGATGTTTTGGGATCCCACATAGCCGATACGGCTGTCGATGATGGCAATCTTCCGGTGATTGCGCAGATCGGCGCGTGCCGACCTGCGACGGAAAATTCCGACCCGTAAGGCGAGCCGAACCTCCACGCCGGCAGGGGCGAGTTGCTTCGCCACGCGTTGCGCCCATGGTCGGGACCCGATGGCATCAATCAGAACCCGGCACTTGACCCCTCGTCGCGCGGCCCGGTCCAGCGCGTCCATGACGCACCGGCCAGTCTCGTCGTCGGCAAAGATGTAGAACAGAAGATGGACCGTTTGCTGTGCCTCATCGATGTCGGCGACAATTCGGTCGATCACGTCCTCATACTCGCAGAGAAGCCTGACGTCGTTTCCGGCGAGCGCTGGGAATTGCCCGAGCTTTTCGATCAGGAGAGCTGGCCCTGCCAGTGTGTGCGGCAGGTCGGGACGGCGGCAGAAGCGGGAATGGGCAATCTCCCTAGATGCGGCCGCGAGGATGGCCGGCAATCTGGCGAAGCGCTGGCGCCGCCAGCGCGGGTAAGTAGGTCTTCCAATGAGAAGGTAGATGACAAGCGCCGGAATCGGCAGGAAAAATACCAGCAGAAGCCAACTCCGCGAGGCGTCGGGAGAACGCCGCAGGCGTACGACCAAAATCATCACGAGACGGATCGACCATTCAACCGCCAGATAGGCGATCGCCCAGGCTTCGCCCCCAATCAACACCATCGTCGTTGTCCTGCCCGCTTCTGTGCTCTCTCTCAGCCGCAATCGCCCTTGCTGCTGTTAGATCAGTTCCGTTTCCTTGACGTGTATCAAGAAACCTTCCGCGATCCTGAACTAGTCTGCAATATTCGTAACCTCTTATCTGGGTCGCGGCCTGGACGGCGAGTGGCAACGTCGGTCACGTGACGCCGAGAGCAAATTCCATACGCTTAGGGATCAGGCAGATGAAGGCAAAAGACGTCATGACCGTGGATGTAGTCAGCGTTTCGCCTGACCACAGTGTCAGGCATGCAGCGAGGATCATGCTGGACCACTGCATCAGCGGCCTGCCCGTGATTGACGATGATGACCGTGTGGTCGGTATCGTGACCGAGGGTGATCTAATGCGAAGGTCGGAACTCGGTGCCCAGGCGCTGGCGCCGGTCGATCGGCAGTTCAGCACGGAGGAGAACAAGGCGGGCGCTTACGTGAAAAGCCACAGCTGGAAAGTGGCGGATGTGATGACCTCCGATCCAGTCAAGGTCGACGAGGAAACGCCATTGCCTCGGATCGCGGCGCTCATGGCGGAGCGCGGCATCAAGCGCGTACCGGTAATGAGGGGAGAGCACCTGGTTGGGATCGTCAGCCGAGCCGAACTCCTGCAAGTTCTCATCACAGCCAAATTCGACGATACGGCGCCCGGCGACGATGCGATCCGGCGCAGCATCCTTACACGACTGCGAGAGGATGCAGGCATCAAAGGAGATGAGTTGGCTCTCACTGTCGCCGACGGCCTGGTGCATTTATCGGGAGCGGTTTCCTCGCAGAGTGAGCGAGATGCCGTCCGCGTGGTTGCCGAGGGCGTAAGGGGCGTCAAGGGTGTCTTCGACCACATGTCCCTTGCCTAGCTCCAAACAGGCGGCCGATGCTGGACGACAGCATCCTTCGAAAT